>NZ_JBEZGM010000034.1:0-57224 GCF_040649995.1 Micromonospora sp. NPDC048835
ACCGCACCGCACCGCACCGCACCGCACCGCACCGCACCGCACCTACAGATCTTGGACACTTACCGTCCGCACAGAACGGAAACTGTCCAAGATCTGCGGGCACGGTCCGGGGTACCAAAGGTCTGTCCGCCGGTCCTTCGATTCGGAGGACAGTCGCGCAGGCCCCAAGGCAGGCCACGGACACGACCCACCCACCCGCGAAGCGGCGACGCCGTGACGTGGGTCAGCGGACGTTGACGGGGACCGTATGCCAGCCGGTGGCGCCGTCCGGGACGACGTCCTGCGTACGTTCGGTCTGGGTTTCGCCTGTCGCATCCGTTGCTCGGACCTGGAGCCGGTGCTCGCCCGGCGTGGCGTCCCAGCGCCAGGACCACTGCACCCAGGTGTCCACCGACACGCTCGGGGCCAGCGCGGCCTGCTGCCACGGGCCGCCGTCGACGCGTACCTCGACTCGGCTGATGCCGCGGTGTTGCGCCCACGCCACGCCAGCGACGGTCACCGGCCCGGCGGTCAGCCGGTTGCGCCTGCGGGGTGTGTCGATCCGCGACTGGGTCTTGATTGGTCCTTCGCGGGACCAGCCGCGCGGGATCCAGTACGCGTCGAAGTCGGCGAACCGGGTCAGCTCAAGTTCGGTCACCCACTTGCAGGCTGACACGTAGCCGTAGAGGCCCGGCACCACCATTCGGACCGGGAAGCCGTGCTCGACCGGTAGTGGCTCACCGTTCATCCCGACGGCCAGCAGTGCGTCTCGTCCGTCGCGCAGCGCGGCGGTGGGGGTGCCGCAGGTCCAGCCGTCCACCGACCGACCGACGACCTGGTCGGCGTCGTCGTCAGGGTCGACCTCGTCGAGCAGTTCCCGCAGGGGTACGCCGAGCCAGCGGGCGTTGCCGATCAGGTCACCGCCCACCTCGTTGGAGACGCAGGCCAGCGTGACGTACCGCTCGACGAGCGGTCGGGCCAGGAGTTCGGCGTAGCTGTAGGTGCGTTCCTTGCCGACCCGCCCGTGGATCCGCAGCCGCCAGGTGTCCGGGTCGACCTGCGGCACCACCAGCGCGGTGTCGATGCGGTAGAACCCGAAGTTCGGGCTGACGTACGGCGCGAGTTGGGCGAGCTTGAGGTCCGCGCCCGCCGGCACGGCCGGTGCGGGAGCGACCGGCGCGGGCAGGCGTATCGCGTCGCGGGCTGCGGACACGCCGCGCCGACCTGCCAGCCAGCGCCCGCCGAGGCCGGCTACCACGGCCGTGCCGAGCAGCGCTCCGCTGCCGGTGAGGAACCGCCGCCGCGACTCCGGGTCCACCTCGTCAGGCCCGCTCGACTCGATCGCCGCCGTCGGTCCGGCCGGGGTCACCGGCACCGGCCCCGCCGGAGACACCGGCACCGACTGCCCCGGCGACCTGGGACCAGCAGGCGACCCGGGACCAGCAGGCGACCCGGGACCAGCAGGCGACCCGGGGCCAGCCGGCGGTGTGGGCGGTGACCAGGACCAGGGGTTCAGCTCGAACGGCCCGGCGATGAACAGCCAGAGCACCAGGGCGCCGAGGCCGGCGCCGACAAGGGAGGGCAGTGCGTCGGCGAGGTCGGCGCCGGAGCGGGTCAACGCGGCGGCAACGCCGATGGCGCCGAACGCGCCGATGCCGGCCAGCCCGACGGCCAGTCGGCGGATCGCCAGTACGCCGAGGAGCGCGGCGAAGCCTGCCAGCAGCGCGGCCGTGCCGACCAGCAGGGCGATCTTGTCGGCGGTGCCGAAGAGGTCGATGGCGAACTGCTTCAGCGGCTCGGGGACGGCGTCGACGATCACCCCGCCGACCGCGACCAGGGGCGCAGACCGGGGGCCGGTCAACACCGCGACCGGTTCGGCGATGCCGATCGCGACGGCGGCGGCGGTGATTCCGGCCAGCGCGGCGTACCGCCGTGACGTGGTGCTCATCGGCCCAGTGTGCGCGATCATCTCGCCCGGTCGCCAACAACGTCAGCGTTCGGTAATGACCTGGCAGCCCGCAGGAACGAGCCGGGGCGCACCGCCTGACGGCGGTGCGCCCCGGAACGGGTGTTGCTACCGGATCAGAAGCCCGGGCCGTGCTGGTGGCCGTGACCGTGGCCGTGCCCGCCGCCGGCGGCCGGCTCGGCCTGCTCCGGCTTCTCCACCACGAGGCTCTCCGTGGTGAGCAGCAGACCGGCGATCGAGGCGGCGTTGGTGACCGCGTTGCGGGTCACCTTCACCGGGTCGATGATGCCGGCCTTGACCAGGTCGACGTACTCGCCCTTGGCGGCGTCGAGGCCGTTGCCCCACTTGAGGTCGGCGACCTTCTGGGTCACGACGTAGCCGTCGTGACCGGCGTTCTGGGCGATCCAGCGCAGCGGCTCGACGAGCGCCTTGCGGACGACCGAGACACCCACCTTCTCGTCACCGGTGAAGCCCAGGTCGTCGTCGAGCACGGAGAGGATCTGCACCAGGGCGGCGCCGCCGCCGGGGACAGTGCCCTCCTCGACCGCGGCCTTGGTCGCCGCGATGGCGTCCTCGATGCGGTGCTTGCGCTCCTTCATCTCGACCTCGGTGGCGGCGCCGGCCTTGATGACGGCGATGCCACCGGAGAGCTTCGCCAGCCGCTCGGCCAGCTTCTCCCGGTCCCAGTCGGAGTCGGAGGCCTCGATCTCCTTGCGGATCTGGGCCACCCGGTCGGCGACGTCGGACTTCTGGCCGCCGCCGTCGACGATCGTGGTGTTCTCCTTGTCGACCACGACGCGCCGGGCGGTGCCGAGCACCTCCAGGCCGACCTGGTCGAGCTTGTAGCCCAGCTCCGGGGCGACCAGCTCGGCGCCGGTGGAGATCGCGATGTCCTGGAGCATGGCCTTGCGCCGGTCACCGAAGCCCGGGGCCTTGACCGCGCAGACCTTGAGGGTCTTGCGCAGCGAGTTGACCACCAGGGTGGAGAGCGCCTGGCCGTCCACGTCCTCGGCGATGATCAGCAGGGGCTTGCTGTTCTGCAGGACCTTCTCCAGCAGCGGCAGCAGCTCCTCGATCGCCGAGATCTTCTGGGTGGTGACCAGGATGTACGCGTCCTCGAGGACGGACTCCTGGCCCTCCAGGTCGGTGACGAAGTTCGGCGAGATGAAGCCCTTGTCGAACTGGAGACCCTCGGTCACGTCCAGTTCGGTGGTGAGCATCGAGCCCTCCTCGACGGTGATGACACCGTCGCGGCCGACCCGCTCCATCGCCTCGGCGATCAGGTCGCCGATTGTGGAGTCCTGTGCGGAGATCGTCGCCACGTTCGCGATCGACTCCTTGCTGGTGACCTCGGCGGCCTTGCCGAGCAGCGCCTCGGAGACCTTGACGGCCGCCGCGTCGATGCCCCGCTTGAGGCCGGCCGGGTTGGTCCCGGCGGTCACGTTGCGCAGACCCTCGCGGACCATCGCCTGGGCCAGCACGGTCGCGGTGGTGGTCCCGTCGCCGGCGACGTCGTTGGTCTTGGTCGCCACCTCCTTGACGAGCTGCGCGCCGAGGTTCTCGTACGGGTTGGTGAGCTCGATCTCCTTGGCGATGGTCACACCATCGTTGGTGATCGTCGGCGCACCGAATTTCTTGTCCAGGACGACGTTGCGCCCGCGCGGGCCGAGGGTGACCTTGACCGCGTCCGCGAGGGCGTTGACACCGTGCTCAAGCAGGTGTCGGGCGTCGTCCGAGAAGCTCAGGATCTTCGCCATTAATGTCCCTTCGAAGCGCCAGTGCCCCGGCCCGGCGAGCCGGACCGGGGCACTGGAACTGATCGGTTGCTTACTTCTCGATGACCGCGAGGACGTCGCGGGCGGAGAGCACCAGGTACTCCTCGCCGGCGTACTTGACCTCGGTGCCGCCGTACTTCGAGTAAAGGACGGTGTCGCCGACCTGCACGTCAACCGGAACCCGGTTGCCGTTGTCGTCGACGCGCCCCGGGCCCACAGCGAGGACGGTGCCCTCCTGCGGCTTCTCCTTGGCGGTGTCGGGGATCACGATGCCCGACGCCGTGGTGGTCTCAGCCTCGTTCGCCTGGACCACGATGCGGTCCTCGAGCGGCTTGATCGCAACCTTGGTCGCGGTAGTCACGGGCATACCCTCCTGGGGTACTGGTTTCGTTGCTGGCCAGCGGGGCTGACCAGCGTCAATCTGCCTCATGCCACCGGGCGGTGCCGTCGTCGCGGGTGCCGGTCCGCCTGGCGTGCGCACCCGGGTCGCGAGACCCGGAAGCTGGCACCCTCAGGGTGAGAGTGCTAATCGCAGGTTATTCCGTGGCTAGCACTCCGTCAAGGAGAGTGCCAGCGCGTCGCGCCCCGCCAGCCAAGTTTTCCGAGCCGGACGGGACAATGGCCGGGTGGATCTCGATCAGCTGGCGGCGCTGCGTACCCCCGAGGGGTCGGCCGCGCTCGCGGCGGCGGCCGGGCTGGCCGGTGGTGATCCACTGGCTGCGGCGTCGGCGTTACGCGCGGCCGGGGTGCCGCCGACGCTTGCCGCGGCGGCGCTCACCCAGGCCGAGCTGCGGCACCGGGCGGTCGGCAAGTTCGGCCCGGCCGCCGCTGCGATGTTCCTCACCCGCCCCGGTCTGGAGCAGGCCACCCGCCGGGTGGTCGCCGACCGTCGCGCCGCCCGGTTGTCGGCGGCCGGCGTCCACACCCTGGCCGACCTCGGGTGCGGGCTCGGGGCGGACGCGCTGGCCGCCGCCCGCGCCGGCATCCGGGTGTACGGCGTGGAGGCCGACCCGGTGACCGCGGCGATGGCCGCCGCCAACGCCGAGGCGGCCGGCCTGGCCGCGCTGTTCACCGTCGAGTGCGGCGACGCGACCGGGTTCGACGTGTCAGGTGTCGACGGGGTCTTCTGCGATCCGGCCCGCCGCGCGACCGGCACCGGGCGACGGATCTTCGACCCGCGCGCCTACTCACCACCGTGGGACTTCGTCACCGGGTTGGCCGAGCGGGTGCCGCGCACCGTCGTGAAGGTGGCGCCGGGCCTGGACCACGCGCTCATTCCGGCCGGCGCGGAAGCCGAGTGGGTCGGCGTGGACGGCGACCTGGTCGAGGCCGCGCTCTGGTGCGGCGACCTGGCGGAGGTGCCCCGCCGGGCCACCCTCTACCGCCAGCAGGGCAGCCATCAGCTCACCGGCTCGGGTGCCGCCGAGGCGCCGGTCGGGCCGCCACGCCGCTACCTGTACGACCCGGACCCGGCGGTGGTCCGTGCGCACCTCCTCGCCGAACTGGCCACCGAACTGGACGCCACGCTCGGCGACCCGAGCATCGCCTACCTCTACGCCGACAGGCCGATCCGCACCCCGTACGCGCGCTGCCTGGAGATCACCGATGTGCTGCCGTTCTCACTCAAGCGACTGCGGGCGCTGCTGCGCGAGCGTCGGGTGGGCCGGGTGGAGATCCTGAAGCGTGGTTCGGCGCTCACCCCGGAGCAGCTCCGCCGGGACCTGCGGCTGGCCGGGGCCGAGTCGGCGAGTCTGGTGCTCACCCGGGTCGACGGTGCACCGACGGTGCTGATCGGCGAGCCGGTCGGCTAGCGCCGTCCCGATCAGACCCGCTGACGACTCTCGTTACGTCGACTCCCCGGTGGGATACCCGGGGAGTAACAGTCGCGTTGCTGAATTGTTATCGCCCCCAACAAACTAGGCACCTGCGCGGTCTTGTGGAGCCGGTGTGACGCGAAATACGTTGCCGGACACAACAAAACAACACCTCCCCCACCTCCGAAAGGACCCTGCACATGCGTAAGGGGATCCTCACCATCGCCGCCGTGGGCCTGCTCGCGACCGGCGGCTTGACCGCCTGCGGCGACGACTCCGGCTCTGGTTCGACCGACTCCAAGAAGACTCCCAAGATCGGCGTGATCCTCCCGGACAGCAAGTCCTCCCCCCGCTGGGAGACGGCGGACCGTCGCTTCCTGGAGGAGGCGTTCAAGGCCGCCGGCGTCCAGTCCGACATTCAGAACGCCCAGAACGACAAGGCCGCCTTCCAGACCATCGCCGACCAGATGATCACCAGCGGCGTCACCGCCCTGATGATCGTCAACCTGGACTCCGGCACCGGCAAGGCCGTGCTCGACAAGGCCAAGTCGCAGGGCGTCGCCACCATCGACTACGACCGGCTCACCCTGGGCGGCTCCGCCCAGTACTACGTCAGCTTCGACAACGAGGTCGTCGGCAAGCTCCAGGGTGAGGGCCTGTCGAAGTGCCTGACCGAGAAGGGCGTCAAGAACCCTGTCGTGTCGTACCTGAACGGCTCGCCCACCGACAACAACGCCACCCTGTTCAAGGCCGGCTACGACTCGGTGCTCAAGCCGAAGTTCGACTCCAAGGAATACACCAAGGGCCCGGACGACGCCGTGCCGGGCTGGGACGGCCCCACCGCCGCGACCATCTTCGAGCAGCAGCTCACCGCGACCAAGGGCAAGATCGACGGCGTACTGGCCGCCAACGACACTCTCGGCAACGCCGCCATCTCGATCCTGAAGAAGAACAAAATCAACGGCAAGGTGCCGGTGACCGGGCAGGACGCCAGCGTGGAGGGCCTGCAGAACATCCTCGCCGGTGACCAGTGCATGACCGTCTACAAGGCAGTCCGGGAAGAGGCCAAGGCCGCTGCGGACCTGGCCATCGCGCTGGCCAAGGGCGAGAAGAAGGACACCGGCCAGTCGGTGAAGGACGGTGACCGCGACGTCCCCTCGGTGCTGCTCACCCCGAAGGCCATCTACAAGGACAACGTCAAGGACGTCATCGCCGACGGCTACGCGACCAAGGAGCAGGTCTGCACCGCGGCGTACGCCAAGTTCTGCGCCGACGCCGGCATCAGCTGACCGACGCCGCAGTACCCGCCGGGACGACCATCGCCGCCCGGCACGGGAGCACCCTCCCGTGCCGGGCGGCGCCCGCCGGACGGGCCCCGACCCTCCCTTAAGAAGGAGACCCCGTGTCCGCGATTCCCCTGCTGGAACTCCGCGGGATCGACAAGAGCTTCGGTCCCGTCCAGGTGCTCCGCGACGTCGCCCTGAGCGTCCACCCGGGCGAAGTGACCGCACTTGTCGGCGACAACGGCGCCGGCAAGTCGACCCTGGTGAAGTGCATCAGCGGCATCCACCCCACCGACGCCGGTGAGGTCCTGTTCAACGGTGAACCGGTCCACATCGGCAGTCCCCGCGACGCCGCCACGCTCGGCATCGAGGTCGTCTACCAGGACCTCGCGCTCTGCGACAACCTGGACATCGTGCAGAACATGTTCCTCGGTCGGGAGAAGCGCAGCGGCATCGTCCTGGACGAGCCGACAATGGAACAGCTCGCCGCCGAGACCCTGGCGGGGCTCTCCATCCGTACCGTCACCTCGCTTCGCCAGCACGTCTCCAGCCTCTCCGGCGGTCAGCGCCAGACCGTGGCCATCGCCAAGGCGGTGCTGTGGAACAGCAGGCTCGTCATCCTGGACGAGCCGACCGCCGCCCTGGGCGTGGCACAGACCGCCCAGGTCCTCGAACTGGTCCGTCGCCTCGCCGACAACGGCCTGGCAGTGGTGCTCATCTCGCACAACATGAACGACGTCTTCGCCGTCTCCGACCGGATCGCCGCGCTGTACCTCGGCCAGATGGTCGCCCAGGTGAAGACCACCGACATCACTCACGCCCAGGTGGTTGAGCTGATCACCGCCGGGCGCTCGGGCGGCCACGGCCTCGCCACCGACCCGGGCGGCAACGGCGACGGCCCGCAGCCGGCCGACTCGATCTCAGGAGGCGTCCGATGACCACCACCGCCGTGCGCAAGGACGGCCCGGCGGCCGTCACACCGCCGCCGACCGTCGGGAGCCACGTCCGCAACTACGTGAGCCGGGTACGCGGTGGCGACGTCGGCGCGCTACCAGCCGTGCTCGGCCTGATCGTGCTCTGCACCGTCTTCGCGGTCATGCGGCCGTCGTCGTTCCTGTCGGCAGGCAACTTCGCCAACCTCTTCACCCAGGGCGCGGCGGTCACGCTGATCGCGATGGGCCTGGTCTTCGTGCTGCTGCTCGGCGAGATCGACCTCTCCGCCGGCTTCGCCAGCGGTGTCTGCGCGGCGGTGCTGGCCAACGTGGTCACCGTGCTCGGCTACCCCTGGTGGGTCGCCGTCCTCGCCGCGGTCGCCACCGGTGTCATCATCGGCACCACGCTCGGCATGCTCGTCGCGAAGATCGGTATTCCGTCCTTCGTGGTCACTCTCGCCGGCTTCCTCGCCTTCCAGGGCGTCGTGTTGCTGCTCGTGCAGGAGGGCACCAACATCTCCGTCCGCGACGAGGTGCTGGTCGCCATCGCCAACCGCAACCTCGCCCCCGCGCTGGGCTGGGCGCTGACCGCCGTCGCCGTCGTCGGCTACGCGGCGGTGCAACTGCTACGCCACCGCAACCGGGCGGCCCGCGGTCTGATCACCGACCCGATCGCGGTGGTGGCGCTGCGGATCGGCGGGCTCGCCGTCATCCTCGGCACCGCCGTGTACGTGCTCAACCTGGAGCGCAGCCGCAACGTCCTCATCGTCTCGCTCAAGGGTGTGCCGATCGTGGTGCCGATCATCGCGGTGCTGCTTGTCATCTGGACCTTCGTGCTCCAACGCACCAGCTACGGCCGGCACATCTACGCCGTCGGCGGCAACCGGGAAGCGGCCCGCCGGGCCGGCATCGGAGTCGACCGGATCCGGATCTCCGTCTTCGTGATCTGCTCGTCGATGGCAGCCATCGGCGGCATCGTGGCGGCCAGCCGGGCCAACTCGGTCGACCCGAACACCGGGGGCAGTAACGTACTGCTCTACGCGGTCGGCGCGGCGGTGATCGGCGGCACCAGCCTCTTCGGTGGCAAGGGCCGCGTCCTCGACGCCGTACTCGGCGGCGCGGTGGTCGCGGTCATCGAAAACGGGATGGGCCTGATGGGGTACAGCGCGGGAGTCAAGTACGTGGTCACCGGCGTCGTGCTGCTGCTCGCCGCGAGCGTCGACGCGCTCTCCCGCCGGCGCGCGGCAGCCACCGGCACCCGCTGACCGCGCGGGAGGTAGCACCAGCATGCGCCCGGGACCGAGCCAGGATGACGTCCGACGGCAGAACCTCGGTGCCCTGCTGCGGCACGTGCACGTCCACGGGGCGACCACGCGTGCCGAGCTGACCACCACACTGGGCCTCAACCGCAGCACCATCGGCGCGCTCACCGCCGACCTGTCCGCAGTGGGGCTGGTCAGCGAGGGAGCACCGAAGGAGACCGGCCGGGCCGGACGACCGTCACTCGTCGTCCGGCCCGAATCGGCCCGGGTCTACGCGTACGCGTACTCGGTGGAGGTGGACCGACTGCGCGCCGCACGGATCGGGCTTGGCGGCGCGGTCCTGGACCGCCGGGACCTGGACCGGCCGCGCGGCCTGCTGGCGGCGGAGGCCGCGCCGCTGCTGGCCGGGGTGGTCAAGGAGATGCAGCAGGTGGTGCCGACGGACGCGATCTGCGTCGGTGCCGGCGTCGCGGTGTGCGGGATGGTCCGCCGGGACGACGGCCTGGTCCGGCTCGGCCCCACCACCGGTTGGGTGGACGAGCCGATCGGCGCGGCCCTCGCCGACGAGCTGGGCATCGACGTACCGATCACCGTGGGCAACGTGGCCGACGTCGCCGCGTTCGCCGAGCACGCACGAGGTGTGGCGGCGGGCTGCGACAACGTGCTCTACCTGTACGGCGACGTCGGCGTGGGCGCCGGCATCATCGCCGGCGGGCGTCGGCTGACCGGGCACGGTGGGTACGGCGGCGAGGTCGGCCACATGAAGGTGGTCCGCGACGGCAGGCCCTGCGAGTGCGGCTCCCGGGGCTGTTGGGAGACCGAGATCGGCGAGCGCGGCCTGCTGCGCGCCGCCGGACGTTCCGACGCCCGGGGCCGTGACGCGCTGCTCGAGGTCTTCGACGCGGCCGACCGGGGGGATGCCGTGGCTCAGACGGCGGTCCGCCAGGCCGGCGACTGGCTCGGCTTCGGGGTGGCCAACCTGGTGAACGTCTTCAACCCGGAGATGGTCATCTTCGGCGGAACCATGCGCGATCTCTACCTCGCCGCGGCGGCCCAGATCCGCAGCCGGCTCAACTCGAACGCGCTCGGCGCGTGCCTGGAGCACGTGCGGCTGCGCACGCCGAAGCTGGGGACCGACGCACCCCTGATCGGTGCCGCCGAGCTGGCCTTCGAACGGCTCCTCGCCGATCCCCTCGACGTGGGCTGATTCCTACGCTGTCCGGCGTGGATCTGGAGTTGCTCGCTGTCAGCCGCGGATCCGGGTCGCTCAACGATGAACTGATCGCGCGATCAGCCCGTACCAGTGGGCGGACGGGCAACCGGCAAGGCGCGGCTGCCCGGTCCAGACGCGTTCGGTCCGGACCGAGGAGGCACCACAGACATGGCACCGCTCAGATCCGCCCATCGCCGACTGGGCACCCGGACCCACCGAGCGGCGATGCTGCTCATCGCGATCATCGCGGGGGTCGGTGTCCTACCCGGCGCGGCCATCGCCGCCCCCGCCGGCGGGCGACAGCTCAACGCCGCCGACATGACACTGCTCAACGGGGTGCGGTTGGCCGGGCTGTGGGAGATGCCGGCCGGCCAGATGGCCGCCGAGAAGGGACAGTCGGCGAAGGTACGGGAGATCGGCGCCGGCATCGCCGGCGAGCACCAGAAGCTCGATGAACTCGTGGTCGAGGCGGCCAACAAGCTGGGCGCGAGCATCCCGAGCGAGCCGACGGCCCAACAAAAAGGCTGGCTGACGGAGATGAAGGACGCCTCCGGCGCCCGGTTCGACCAGATCTTCGTGACCCGCCTCCGGGTCGCTCATGGCGCCATTCTCCCGGTGATCAGCGCCGTACGGGCCAGCACCCGGGACGCCACCGTCCGCAAGCTCTGCGAGGACGCCACCGCCTTCGTCACGCATCACATGCAGATGCTGGAGTCCACCGGCCTGGTCCGCTGGCCGGAGCTGCCGCCGGCCGCGCTGCCCGCCCCCGGTGAGGACGGCCTCCTGGCCGCCGCCTCCGCCAACTCCGGTCCGCAGGTCGGGGTCAGCAGCACCGTCGTCTGGCTGGTCTTCCTCGCCGCGCTCGGCACCGGCGGGATCGCCACATACCGGATGATGCGCCGTAGCTGACCGGTCAGCTACGACTCTGGATGGTGGCTCGCGTCAGCGGTCGACCTGGGTGAAGTCCCAGGAGTGCGGGGCGCGGGCCACCAACAGGGCGGGTGGTTCCGGCAGTGTGCGGGGGTTGCTGCGCCACTTGGAGATGACCACCACGCGGTGGTCGGTGGAGGAGAACACCTCGCTGGAGACGTGCAGCGGGTCGTGCTCCAATTCGGGCAGGGCGGTGTCGCACACCCAGGTGATCAGGTCGGCGACGCCGTACGCCTCGGCGCGCGCCTCCCACATCCGCACGATCATGTCCGCCGCCCCCTCACACGCTGACCGTGGTCAACGGCAGCGCCGAGTCGGCCGGCAGGTCCAGTCGACTCGGGGCGACCCCGGCGGCGACCAGGTGCGAACCGAGCGCGGCCACCATCGCACCGTTGTCGGTGCACAGCTTCGGCCGGGGCACCCGGACCCGGATGCCGTACTTCTCGGCTCGCTGCTCGGCCATCGCCCGCAGCCGGGAGTTCGCCGCCACTCCCCCGCCGATGACCAGGGTCTCGATGCCCTGCGCCCGGCAGGCGGCGAGCGCCTTGCTGGTCAGCACGTCACAGACCGCCTCCTGGAAGGACGCGGCGACGTCGGCCACCGGCACCGGCTCGCCGGCACGCTGACGGGCCTCGACCCACCGGGCCACCGCCGTCTTCAGCCCGGAGAACGAAAAGTCGTACCGGTGGGCCGCGAGATCCTTGGCGGCGGTCAGACCGCGCGGGAAGGCGATCGAGGTGGCATCACCGGCGCGGGCCTCCCGGTCGATGGGCGGGCCCCCTGGGAAGGGCAGACCGAGCAGCCGGGCGACCTTGTCGAACGCCTCCCCGGCCGCATCGTCGATGGTGGCGCCCAGCGGGGTGACACCCCGGGCCAGGTCGTCGACGAGCAGGAGGGACGAGTGACCACCGGACACCAGGAGCGCGATTGCGGGTTCGGGCAGCGGACCGTGCTCGAGGGTGTCCACCGCGACGTGGGCGGCGAGGTGGTTGACGCCGTAGACGGGCTTCTCGGCGGCGACCGCGTACCCCTTGGCGGCGGCAACGCCGACCAGCAGCGCGCCGGCCAGCCCCGGCCCGGAGGTGACCGCGATCGCGTCGATGTCGGCGAGCGTGACGCCCGCCTCGGTCAGTGCCCGGTCCATGGTCGGCACGATGGCCTCCAGGTGCGCCCGGCTGGCCACCTCCGGCACCACACCCCCGAACCGGGCGTGCTCCTCGACGCTCGAGGCGAGCGCGTCGGCCAGCAGGGTGTGGCCCCGCACGATGCCGACGCCGGTCTCGTCGCAGGAGGTCTCGATACCCAGGATCAGTGGTTCGTCAGCCATGGTCGTGTGGTCCGTCCCCGGTCAGCTCGGCGTCGCGCCGCATGACAAGCGCGTCGGTGTTGCTCGGTTGGTAGTAGCCGCGCCGCACCCCGACCGGCTCGAACCCGTACGCCGCGTAGAGCCGCTGGGCTGCGGCGTTGTCCACGGCGACCTCCAGCAGGGCGCTGCGGGCGTCACGCCGTCCCGCCTCGGCGAGCAGCTCCTCCAGCAGGACGCGGCCCACGCCGCGCCGCTGGACGTCCCGACGGACGGCGATGACCTGCACCCACACCTCGTCGGGCGGTACGCCGGCGAGCCCGGCGTAGCCGAGCACCGAACCGTCCGCGTCGATGGCGACCCGGTAGTGGTGCCGGTTGGCCAGTTCGCTCCAGAACATGGCGGGCGTCCACTTCTCGGCACCGAAGAGGTCCGCCTCGATCGGCAGCACCTCGTCAATGTGCCACCAGCGGAACGGTTCGAGCCGTACCGCGGTCACGGCAGGACCGGTTTACGGCCGGTCGCCGCCACCGCGTCAGGGCGGCGCAGGTAGAGCGGGGTGAGCCGCTCACTCGAGGCGCCCGCCCGGATCCGCTCGGCGGCGAGCGAAGCCAGCACCGTCGCGTCCGGGTAGCGCGGCTCGACCCGAACGGGCAGGTCCAGAATCTCGGCGTACCGGTGTGCCCCGTCACCGACCGCGATCGTCGCGCCCAACTCGCGGGCCCGCGCGGCGGCCACCCCGGGTGCGGACACCTCGGGCCCGACGATCCGCTGGCCGGCACCGTCGTAGACGGCCCAGTACAGCTCCTTGCGCCGGGCGTCGCTGGCCGCCAGCACCGCCTCGCCGGACGCCGCCGGGTAGCCGATGGCGTCAAGCGAACAGACGCCGTACGTGGGGATGCCGAGCACCTGACCCATGGTCGCGGCGGTGACCAGGCCGACCCGCAGCCCGGTGAACGGCCCAGGGCCGAGCCCGGCGACGATGGCGGTCAGGTCACGCGGGCGCGCGCCCGCGTCGGCGAGGACCGCATCCACCTGGGGCGCGAGCAGCTCACCGTGCGCGCGGGCGTCGACAGTGCAGCGATGCGCCCGCGACGCCACGCCGTCTGCCGAGACCTCCACCAGCGCCGCGGTGACCGCGGGGGTCGAGCTGTCCACCACGAGTACGAGCACGGTAAGCCAGCCTAGCCGCCCCGCCCCGCGCCCCGGTCACGCCCCGCCCCGCCTCGCCTCAGACTGCCCCGCCGCCGTAGGCCGCCAGGCCCAACGCCTCGCCAGGGACGAGCGCCGGAACTACATCCGCAAATGAGCCTGATGTCTGTGAGTAATCACGATGACTCACAGACATCACGCTCATCGAGGGGATGCCTGCCGAGCCATGCGCTCGGCGATTGTGGGGCGCTGATCGCGCCGCAAGTCGCCGACCTGCCGCAGCGGGATCCCGGGCATCTCGCCCGTGGTCCACCATGCCGGGATGTCATCGACTCGCCTTGTCACAGTGCTCGGTGCCGCCGTGCGGCATCAACGACAGCTACGCGAGCTGAGCCAGCGTCAGTTGGCCGCACTCGCCGAGGTCAGCCAGGCTGCGGTGGCCCGGTTCGAACGCGGTGAGCGAGCACCGACCATCCCGGTGCTGGAGCGGTTGCTTGCCGCGATGGACGTGCAGTTGGTGGTCGGGGTCGAGCCGTTGGACGCGCACCTCGACGCCCAGATCGACGACCTGGCCGCCCGGCCGATCGCCGAGCGGATCGACGGGTTGGGGCTGGATCGGCTACTGGATCGACTCACCAACTTCCCGCAGGTGATCACCGGTTGCACCGCGGCGTTGCTACAGGGCGCGCCGGTGCCGGTCGACGCGCTGGATATCGCCCTGCGTTGGCGGGACTCCAAGCCGTTCACCCGCTGGCTGGAGGCGAACTACGGCCAGCGGTGGAACGCCCGCTGGGGTGAGTTCGGCGGGGTGTGGTTGGAGCCCGAGGAACCGGGCGACCATCTGTGGTCGACCCGGTACGGGGAGATCAGGGCCACGATGTGCGACGAACTGCCCGAGACGATCGAGGTGCGCCACGGCGGGCGGACCTACCAGGTGGTGCCGCTTGTCGAGCTGGAACTCAGCGAGCCGCGAGCCGCCGAACTGTTGAGCCGCTACCGGGACCGACAGTTGGCCAGCGACGGCTGAGCCAACTGCCGGTCCGAACCAGCCGCTGCCCGAGCCCAGCTCAGCCGGCGGTGCGCTCCCAGTCGATGGTGGGCAGGCCGGCGTCGGCGAGTGCCTTGTTGGCGGCACTGAACGGACGGCTGCCGAGGAAGCCGCGCGGATTCATCGGGCTGGGGTGGCCTGCCTCCAGCACCACGTGCTGCGGGTTGGTGACAAGCGCGGCCTTCTTCCGGGCGTAACCGCCCCAGAGCAGGAAGACCACCCGACCCGGTGCCGCGTCCAGCGCCCGGATTGTCGCATCGGTGAACTCTTCCCAGCCGGCGTTGCCGTGCGAGCCCGGGGTGGCCTGCCGGACGGTCAACACCGAGTTGAGCAGCAACACACCCTGCGCGGCCCAACCGTCGAGGTTGCCGCTGCTCGGCTTGGGGACGCCGACGTCCTCGCCCAGTTCCTTGAAGACGTTGCGCAACGACGGCGGCACCGTCACCCCGTCACGGACGCTGAAGCTCAACCCGTGTGCCTGCCCGGCCCGGTGGTAGGGATCCTGCCCGAGGATCAGCACGCGGGTGTCCTGCGGTGAGCAGAGCCGATAGGCCGAGAACAGGTCCTCCAGCGGCGGGAAGACGGTCTGTGTCGCGTATTCCCGGGCGACGAACTCGCCAAGCGCGGCCGTGCGGGCCGGGTCGAGGTGCGGGGTGAGCACGGCACGCCACTGCTCCGGCAGCAGGGCCAGCAGATCCAGGGCGGGAGCGTCGTCGGGCATCAGGAACCTCTTCCAGCGCGGGTCGGTCCCCCGCACTCTAGGCACCCGGTACGACACCCGCGGACCTAGCCCAGGTCGGCGAGTCGCCGGGCCCAGTCGCCGCCGACCGGGTCCAACTCGACGATGCGGGTGTCGTCGTCCCGGCGGTCGATGCGAACCCACAGGTGCGCGTCGACCAACTGCTCGACCAGACCCTCGCCCCACTCCACCACCGTGACCGAGTCGTCCACCGACGCGTCGAGGTCCAGGTCGTCGATCTCGGCGCGCGGGTCGGTGGCGTCGCCCAACCGGTACGCGTCGGCGTGCACGAGTGCCACCCGGCCGCCCCGGGCCGGATCGGGTCGGTGCACCCGGGCGATCACGAAGGTCGGCGAGGTGATGTCCCCGAGGACACCGAGCCCGACACCGATGCCCTGGGTGAGCGCGGTCTTGCCGGCACCCAGCGGGCCGGTCAACAGCACCAGGTCGCCGGCGCGCAGCAGCCCGGCCAGCCGCCGGCCGAAGTCCCGAGTGTCCTCGACGGTCGGCAGCTTGACGACGTGACTCACCGTTCCTCCACGCTCTGCAGTGACTCCAGGAACCGCGCCAGGGCGGCGTTGACCTCGTCCGCGTGCTCCAGCATCACCACGTGGCCGCTGTCCTTGATCTTCACGAACTCGGCGTGCGGCAACCGGCGGACGATCTCCTCCGAGTGTGTCACCGGAGTGATCATGTCCTTGTCTCCGACCACCACCAACACCGGCGTCGACGCCAGCGCCGCCAGCGCCGGGAAGCGCGAGTGGGTGGCCAGGGTCCGCAGGTAGCGGGTGACCGTGTCGGCCGACGTCCGGGAGTTCATCGTCTCCACGTAGGACACCAGCGACGGGCTGGGCTTGCGGGTGCCGAAGCCGTACTTGCGGGTCAGCAGCCAGGCCACGTTCGACGTCGACTTGCGGGCCTTGTCGATCACCGGCCCGCCGTACCGGGTGGCGTTGCTCACCATGTAGAGCACCGGGCCGCCGACCCGGCCGAGCAGCGCGGGAGCGACCAGCTTGGTCTCCGCGACGAGCCCGCCCGACGTGGCCATCAGAACGGTGCCCACCACCCGGTCACCGAACAGCTCCGGGAACAACTCGGCGAACGCCATGATGGTCATGCCGCCCATCGAGTGGCCGACAAGCACGAGCGGCCCGTCCGGGGCGGTTCGGTCGATCACCTGGCGCAGCGTCCGGCCGAGCACCGCGAGGTCGTACTCGCCGGTCTCCAGGCGGCCGGACCGGCCGTGACCGGGCTGGTCGTACGCCACGATCCGGTAGTCGCCGCGGGCGGCGAGCATCTGGCGCTGGAAGTGGAAGGTCCCCATGTCCAGGCAGAAGCCGTGCACCAGCACCACCGTCGGGTGCCCCGGCACCGGCCGGGTCGGCTCGACCACCTCGACCTGGATGTCGGTGCCGTCCGGCAACTCGAGCCGGAACGCCTCGTCGTACCGCTGCTTGTCGAACGTCTCGTGCGCGTAGCGGTCGGCCGGGTCGGCCTTGAGCCGGCGGACCAGGGTCCGTTCGGTCGCGACGCCGGCCGCCAGACCCGCCGCGGCCACCCCCACCGCCGCGCCGACGATCCCCGCGACCCGGCCGGCGGCCGTGCGCGGACGTGGAATGCGGTAACTCATGGCGCCACGCCGTCGTAGACCCGTGGCACCCGGGTGCTGCCGAACCGCGTCACGATCTCGTAGTTGATGGTGCCGACCGCCTCGGCCCAGTCGTCAGCCGTCGGCTCGCCGTCGGCGCCGCTGCCGAAGAGGGTCGCCACGTCGCCGTCGGCCACCGGGTCGTCGCCGCAGTCGAGTACGAACTGGTCCATGCAGACCCGCCCCGAGATCGTCCGGCGTACGCCGCCGAGCTGGACCGGGCCGGTGTTCGACGCGTGGCGCGGAACCCCGTCGGCGTACCCGAGTGGCACCACGGCCAGGTTCGCGTCGTTCTGCGTCGTGTAGGCGTGCCCGTAGGAGATGCCGGTGCCGGCGGGCACCCGCTTGGTGAGCATCACCCGGGCGCGGGCGGTCATCGCCGGCCGCAGCCCGTACGTCTCGCCGGCCACCGGGGAGAGCCCGTAGACGGCCAGGCCGGGGCGGACCATGTCGAAGTGGGTGTCCGGGCGGGTGAGGGTGGCCGCCGAGTTGGCGAGGTGCCGCCAGCGCGGTCGAAGACCGGCCCGCTCGACCATTGCCAGCCCTTCGTGGAAGACGGCCAGTTGACGGTCGGTGGTGGGGTGACCGGGCGAGTCCGCGTACACGAAGTGGCTCCACACGCCGACCACCTCGACCAGGCCGTCGGCCTGCGCCTTCGCGGCGGCGTCGAGCAGCGCGGGCCAGTCGGCGACGGTCGCGCCGCCCCGGGACAACCCCGTGTCGATCTTGAGGTGCAGGCGGGCGGGACGCCCAGCGAGACGACTCGCCGCGCTCATCTCGTCAAGCTGCGCCAGGCTGGCCGCGCCCAGGTCCACCCCGGCGCTGACCCCCTCGTGCAGCGGCAGGCCGGGCGCGAGCAGCCAGGCCAGCACCGGCACGGTCACCCCACCCCGGCGCAGGGTGAGCGCCTCGTCGAGGGTGCAGACGCCGAGCCAGTCCGCGCCGGCGTCGAGCGCCGCGCGGGCGGCGGGAAGCATGCCGTGGCCGTACCCGTCGGCCTTCACCACCGCCATCACCTCGGCGTTGGTGCCGGACCGGAGTCTGCTCACGTTCTCGCGGATGGCATCAAGATCGACGCGTACCTCGGCCTGCCACATGCTCCCAGCCTACTTTCCGCCGTGATCACCGCGGGCGGCGACGCACGTGCCGGCACGGTGAGCCGGTCACCGGGCCCGGAACCGGCCGGTTCAGCCCAGCGGGGCCAGCACCGGGCGCAACGCCGCCGCCACGTCGGGCGCGGTCACCGGCCCGCTCCGGGCCGCCTCCCGCCCGGCGAGCCCATGCAGGTACGCGGCCGAAGCCGCCGCCCGATCGGCGGGCACCCCGCCCGCCAGCAGCGAGCCGAGCAGCCCGGCCAGCACGTCGCCGGTGCCACCGGTGGCCAGCGCCGGGGTGCCGGTCGGGTTGACGTACGCCCGACCGTTCGGCGTGCCGATCACCGTGCGGTCCCCCTTCAGCAGCACCACCGCGTTCATCCAGGCGGCCAGCCGCAGCGCGGCGCCGACCCGGTCGGCGCCCGGTTCCTCCCCGCAGAGGCGGGTGAACTCCCGATCATGCGGGGTGACCACGATTGGCGCGTCCCGACCCCGCAGCCGGTCGGCGAGTGAGCCGTCCACGAGCAGGGTCAGGGCGTCGGCGTCGAGCACCACCGGCACCGGGGCGGCCAGGACGGCCCGCAGCTCGGCCGCCGCCTCCGGGCCGGTGCCCAGCCCGGAGCCGCAGACCCAGGCCTGCACCCGGCCCGCGTCGGCGACCCGCGAACTGGCGATCACCGAGGGGTGCTGGTGCAGCACCTCGGCGCGGGCACCGCCGGCGTAGCGGACCAGGCCGGTCGGCCCGGCCAGCGCGCCGCCCACGGAGAGCACCGCCGCACCGGGGTAGGTCTCCGACCCGGTCGCCACCCCCACCACGCCCCGGGTGTACTTCTCCGACGCCGGGCCCAGCTTCGGCCACCAGTCGACCAGGTCGGACCACTCGGTGACCCGCAACGCCGGGGTGCCGCGCAGCCACTGCCGCAACCCGATGTCGACAAGCTCGACCTGCCCGGCCAGCGCGGCGGCCGGCCCGACCACCAGGGCGGGCTTCAGCGCGCCGAAGGCCACCGTCACGTCGGCGCGGACCGCGGTGGGCCGGCCGGACGCGGAGAGCGGCACGTGGCCGGTGTCGACGGCGACCCCGCTGGGCACGTCGACCGCAAGCACGGTGGCCCGCTCCCCGTCGCGGCCCCGCAGGTCGCCGAGGCGTTGGACCAGCTCGTCCGCGTTCGCCCGGAGCCCACCGGTGCCGCCGATGCCGACGATGCCGTCGACGACCAGGTCGACCGGGCCGGACGGACCCGGCACCAGACGACCGCCGGCGGCACGCAGCGCGGCCAGGCCGGCGGCGTGCGCCCGCCCGGGGGTGAGCAGCACGGCGGACACCTGGACACCTCGGCGGGCCAACCGCTCACCTGCGTACAGCGCGTCGCCGCCGTTGTCGCCGGAGCCGACAAGCAGCAACACCCTGCCGCCGTAGACCCCGCCCCGCTCGTCGAGCAGGAGCGCGGCTCGACGAGCCAGGCCGGCAGCGGCCCGCTGCATCAGCGTCCCCTCGGGCAGCGTGCCCATCAGCCCCGCCTCGGCCGCCCGTACGTCGGCCACCCGCCACACCGATCTCATGCCACCGTGTCCCATCCCGTTCGCGGGCGGACCTGCTCGGCCCTCCCAGCCGACGTCATCGTTCCGCGACCACCATCGCCGACGCGATCCCGCCGTCGTGCGACAGCGAGAGGTGCCAGTGGTTGACCCCACGCGCGTCGGCCGCCGCCGCGACCGTGCCGGTGACGGCAAGCCAGGGGCGGCCATCCGGGTCGGGCACGATCTCGCAGTCGTGCCAGCTCAGCCCGGCCGGAGCGCCGAGCGCCTTGGCCACCGCCTCCTTGGCGGCGAACCGGGCGGCGAGCGACTCGGGCGAGCGCGGGTGGCCGGAGCGGGTGTGCCGCTCACCCCGGGTGAAGAGCCGGTCGGCGAGCAGCGGCGTCCGTGCCAGGGCCCGGGCGAACCGGTCGACCAGGACGACATCGATGCCGACAGCGACGATCACCATCTCACCCTACCGGCGGGCGGGGCCGCAGATTAGCCGTCGGGCTCGCGCTGGGCAACGCCTGTGGACACCCCGGCGTACGCCTCGACGCCGGCTGTCCACAGGGCACCGCACGGCCTCCGGTTCGCGCCTAGCGTCAGCGCGTCGATACCGATCGTCCACGGGGGTGTGGCCATGAGCGACGAGCCGTTCGCTGTCCGGCCGGAGGAGTTGCGGGCGGTCGCCGTCCTGCTCGACGACGAGGCGCGGCGGTTGGCGTCGGGCCTCGCGGGCTTCCCCGGGTTGGTGGTGGCGGCACCCGGGTGGCGAGCGGGCGTGGCCCTGGCCGCGTTGGAGACCGCCGGGCACGCGTGGTTCTGCCGGCTCGGTGCCCGGGTCGCGGCGACCTCCGGCGGGGTCCGGGTGGCGGCCGAGTCGTACGAGACGGTGGACGACCGGGCCGCCGACCGATTCGCCGCCCTGCCCCGGTGAGCAGCGTCGGCTATCGACAGCTGTGGGCTGTCGATCCGGACGGGTGGCGGGTTGCCGGGGCGGCGTGGGCGGGGTTGACCGGGCCGGTCGACCGGCGGGTCGACGGGCTGCGCACCAGCGGCGGGCGGTTGCGGGGCGGTTGGTCGGGCCCGGCGGCCACGGCCGCCGACACCCGGCTCGCCGGTCTCCGGGACGAGCTGGCCTCGATCGCACCCGCGCTGATCGAGGTCGACCAGGTGCTTGCCGAGTTGGCGGGTCGGTTGACGGTGGCGAAGGCTCGGCTCGTCGACGCGGTCGCCCGGGCCGATGCGGCCGGCCTGCTGGTGGACCGCTCGGGCGGGGTACGGGTCGACCCCGCCCGGGTCCGGCCCAGCGACCGGGCGGGCACGACGGCGGCGGGGGTGGCCGCGGATGGGGTGGCCGCGGCCCTGCGGGCCGCGCTCGACGGGGCAACTGCCGCGGACCGGGTCGCCGCTGACCGGTTGGACGAGCTGGCCCGGGCCGCCGGCACCGGGTGGGCGTCCCCACCGCCGCCGGGCCGACCAGCCTTCGGTACCGCGCCCGCGCTTGTCGGCGCGTGGTGGTCCGGGTTGACTCCGGCGCAGCGACGGTGGCTGGTCGGGCGTGAGTCGGCCCTGGTCGGCCGGTTGGACGGGGTGCCGGTGGCCGCCCGCGACCAGGCCAACCGGTTACAGCTCGACGTTTGGCGTACGGAGTTGCTCGCCGAGCGGCGGCGTCTGCTGTCCCGGGTGCCGCCGGGGCCGCTCGCGTCGATCCGGTTGCGTGGGGTGGCCGGGCGGTTGGCCGGCCTGGAGGCGCTGGCCGGGCGGCTGACGGCTGGCGGGGCGCCGCGGGCGTACCTGCTCGGGTTGGATCCGGCGGGTGAGGGCCGGGCGGTGGTGGCCCTCGGTGACCCGGACCATGCCGACCGGGTGCTGACCTACGTGCCGGGGATGACCGCCGGCCTGGACGACGCCCCCGGTGAGCTGGGCCGGGCGGCCCGGGTGCTGGAGCGGTGCACGGCGCTCGCACCGGGTGAGCGCAGCGCGGCGGTGCTCTGGTTGGACTACGACGCTCCCGACCAGTTGGCCGAGGCCGCCTCGGCCGGTCAGGCCCGGGACGCCGGCCCGGCGCTGCACCGCTTTCAGGAGGGGCTGCGGATCAGCCACGACGGGCCGCCGGCGCGGCAGACCGTGCTCGGGCACAGCTACGGGTCGCTGGTGGTGGGGGTGACGGCCCGGGAGCATGGGCTCGCCGCCGACGCGCTCGTCTTCGTCGGCTCGCCGGGCGTCGGCGCGTCACACGCCACCGAGTTGGGCGTGCCACCCGGGCAGGTCTGGGCGAGCAGCGCCCCGGACGACGTGATCCGGGCCGCCCGGCCACCGGACGAGCTGGGCCGGCGGGCCCTGCTCGGCGCGGCACCGCTTGCCGGCGTGCTGGGCTGGCCCGGCCGGACGGGGCACGAGCTGTGGTTCGGTCACGACCCGGCCGACCCTGGCTTCGGTGGGCGGGTGTTCCCGAGCGGCCGTGGCAGGCACACCGGCTACTGGGAAGCGGGTAACCCGGCGCTGGACGGGATGGCTCGGGTGGTGCTGGGCTGGTGACGACGGAACCCCGACCGCCGCGGCCTGCGGCGACCGGGGTTCCGGACGTGCGAGGTGGTTACTCGACGGTGACCGACTTGGCCAGGTTGCGGGGCTGGTCCACGTCGTGTCCCCGGGCGTTGGCGATCTCGGCGGCGAGCACCTGCAACGGCACGGTGGTGACGAGCGGGGCCAGCAGGGTGGGCGTACGCGGCACGTAGATCAGGTGGTCGGCGTACCTGACGACGGCCTCGTCACCCTCCTCGGCGATGACGATGGTCCGAGCGCCCCGGGCCCGGACCTCCTGGATGTTGGAGACGACCTTGTCGTGCAGCATGCCGCGGCCCACCGGGGAGGGCACCACGCAGATCACCGGGGTGCCCTTGTCGATCAGGGCGATCGGGCCGTGCTTCAGCTCACCGGCGGCGAAGCCCTCGGCGTGCATGTACGCCAACTCCTTGAGCTTCAGCGCGCCCTCCAGGGCCACCGGGTAGCCGACGTGCCGGCCGATGAACAGCACCGTCGGCTCGGACTTGAGCTCCCGGGCCAGCTCGCGGACGGGCTCGATCCGGTCGAGCAGCTCCCGCAGCTTGCCGGGGATCTCCTGCAACTGCGCGACCACCGCGCCCACCTCGTCGGCGAACTTGATCCCGCGCACCTGGGCCAGGTGCAGGCCGATCAGGTAGCAGGCGACCACCTGGGTGAGGAACGCCTTGGTGGATGCGACGGCGATCTCCGGCCCGCCGTGGGTGTAGAGCACGGCGTCGGACTCGCGGGGGATGGTCGAGCCGTTGGTGTTGCAGATCGCCAGCACCCGGGCCTTCTGCTCCTTGGCGTGGCGCAGCGCCATCAGGGTGTCCATCGTCTCGCCGGACTGCGAGATGACCACGATCAACGTGGACCTGTCGAGCACCGGGTCGCGGTAGCGGAACTCGCTTGCCAGCTCCACCTCGCACGGGATCCGGGTCCAGTGCTCGATGGCGTACTTGGCGACCATGCCGGCGTGGTAGGCGGTGCCGCAGGCCACGATGAAGATCTTGTCGACGTCGCGCAGATCCTGGTCGCTGAGACGGACCTCGTCGAGGGCGATCTCGCCGCTCTCGGTGAGCCGGCCGAGCAGCGTGTCGGCGATGGCCTGCGGCTGCTCCTCGATCTCCTTGAGCATGAACCAGTCGTAGCCGCCCTTCTCCGCGGCCGAGGAGTCCCAGTCGATGTGGAAGTCCTTGCCGGTGGCGGGCTGGCCCTCGAAGTCGGTGATCTCGATGCTGTCACCGGTGATCAGCACGATCTGGTCCTGGCCCAGCTCGACCGCTTCCCGGGTGTGCTCGATGAACGCGGCCACGTCGCTGGCCAGGTAGTTTTCCCCGTCGCCCCGGCCGACCACGAGCGGCGAGTTGCGCCGGGCGCCGACGACCGCGCCGGGCACCGCGGCGTCCACCGCGAGCAGGGTGAACGCGCCCTCCAGCCGCTGGCAGACCACCCGCATGCCGGCGGCGAGCAACTGCGGGCCGTCGGGTTGGCCGGCGGCGCGCAGGTCGGCAAGCGCGGCGGCGAGCAGGTGCGCGGCGCACTCGGTGTCGGTGTCGCTCGCGAACTGGACGCCGTCGGCTTCCAGCTCGGCGCGGAGCTTGGCGAAGTTTTCGATGATGCCGTTGTGGATGACCGCGACCCGCCCGTCGGGGGCGACGTGTGGGTGGGCGTTGCGGTCGGTCGGGCCACCGTGGGTGGCCCACCGGGTGTGCCCGATGCCTGTGGTGCCGTCACCGATGCCGATCGGGCTCGCTGCGCAGGAGGTCGGGTCGTCGGCGGCCCGCTCGGACAGCACCTTCTCCAGGTTGGCCAGCTTGCCGGCCTTCTTCTCGGTCAGCAGCCGGTCGTCACAGACGATCGCGACGCCTGCCGAGTCGTAGCCGCGGTATTCCAACCGCCGCAGCCCGTCGAGGACGATGCCGAGTGCGGGGCGCGCGCCCGCGTATCCCACGATTCCACACATGGCCCGCAGCCTAACGCAGTTTCACTCACGATGGGTGCTCGAAAGTCGGGTTATCAATCACGGAATTTGAGCGATCGGTGGCTGGAGCGTCGCAACCGGGACGACCTTCGCCCCCCATCCCCAGCTCGTCCGTCCCATACCCACTCCCGCCCGGAGCAGCCATCTCCGACGCGCCCGGCGGCCTACCCGCGCGGTCGGTCGAGGCGAGCAGGGGCTGGGGTTCGGGCGGCCGGTGGCCGTAGGCTGGCGCAGGTGACGATGAGCACCGATGTCGACCCGCTGGTGGCCCGGATGCGGCCGTTCGGCACGACGATCTTCGCCGAGATGTCCGCCCTCGCGGTACGCACCGGCGCGGTCAACCTCGGCCAGGGGTTCCCCGACACCGACGGCCCACCGGAGATGCTTGCCGCCGCCGCCGAGGCGCTGCGCGGCGGGCAGAACCAGTACCCGCCCGGCCCGGGGATCCCCGCCCTGCGTGCGGCCGTCGCGGCCCATCAGCGGCGGTTCTACGACCTGGGGTACGACCCGGACGGCGAGGTCGCGATCACGGCGGGCGCGACCGAGGCGGTCGCGGCGAGCATCCTCGCGCTCTGCGAACCGGGCGACGAGGTGGTGTGCTTCGAGCCGTACTACGACTCGTACGCCGCCTCGATCGCGCTCGCCGGGGCGGTCCGCCGACCGGTGACGCTGCGTCCCGCGGCCGACGGCCGGTACGCCTTCGACCCGGCGGCGCTGCGCGCGGCGTTCGGCCCGCGCACCCGGCTGGTGCTGCTGAACTCACCGCACAACCCGACCGGCAAGGTCTTCACTGCGGCCGAGTTGGCGCAGGTCGCCGAGTTGTGTCAGGAGTTCGACGCGTACGCGGTCACCGACGAGGTGTACGAGCACCTGGTCTTCACCGACGCGGCGAGCCCGCATGTGCCGCTTGCCACCCTGCCGGGGATGCGGGAGCGGACCCTGCGCATCTCGTCGGCCGGCAAGACGTTCTCCTGCACGGGGTGGAAGGTCGGCTGGGTGAGCGGCCCGGCGGCGCTGATCTCGGCGGTGGTGCGGGTGAAGCAGTTCCTCACCTACGTCAACGCCGCGCCACTGCAACCGGCGGTGGCCGTGGCGCTGGCCCTGCCGGACGACTACTACACCGGCTTCCGGGACAGCCTCCAGCAGCAGCGTGACCAGCTCGTCGGTGGGCTGACCGACGCCGGGTTCGAGGTGCTCGACTCGGAGGGGACGTACTTCGTCACCGCCGACATCACCGCCCTCGGCGGCCGGGACGGCATGGAGTTCTGCCGCTCGCTGCCAGAGCGCTGCGGTGTGGTGGCGGTGCCCACCCAGGTCTTCTACGACGATGCCGACGCGGGTCGGCGGCTGGTCCGGTTCGCCTTCTGCAAGCGCCCGGAGGTGCTGACCGAGGCGGTCACCCGGCTGCGCGCCCTGCGCGAGCGTCGCTGACCGACGGGGTCAGCCGGCGGCCTGGGCCGGGCCGGCGCCATCCGCCGATGGGGGCGAGGATGCGTCGGCGGTGGGCGACGTGAGCTGCGACGGTATGACCGCGAGGGTGGCGAGCAGTTCGCCACCCTCGGCCAGCAGCACCGCCTCGGCATCGTCGACGAAGGCGAGGTCGGCCTCGACGTGCCGGCTCGCCGCGGCGAGCAGCAGCCCGACCACCGGGTCGGCGGCCTTGCGGCGCAGCCCGTCCAGATTGCGCAACTCGCGAAGCAGATACCCACGTTGGTTGCTGAGCACGGTGCGGACGGTCTGCACGGAGCCCGACCGGGCGGCGGCAGTGACCTTGAGGAAGAAGTCGTCCCGGAAGCCGCCACTGCGCGGGCTCGGCTCGTCGAGCCAGCGGCCGAGTTCGGTACGCCCGGCCGGCGTGATCTGGTAGACCACCCGGTCGGGTTTGACCTGCTGGGCCTGCCGCTCGGCGACGACCAGGCTGTCCCGGGATAGCCGATCGAGGATCTGGTAGAGGTGGCCGATGTTGAGCGGCCCCCACTGTGGCCCGGCGGCGGCCTCGAAGGCGCTCTTCAACTCGTAGCCGTAGCTCGGGCCGCGCGCGAGCAGCGCCAGGACCGCGTGCTGGATCGCCACTGTTCTCCTCCGTGTCCGCTGACCGACCGGGCCAGGTCTTGCATTGTGACAATGTAACGCGCAGAGTGTGGAGTAGCACACGGGGAGGCGCGACATGCTCGGGTTCATCTGGGCGCAGCTACGCGGCCGTGCTGGTCGGTCGGTGGCGCTGCTGACAGGGGTGCTGGTGGCAACCACCGGCTTCATCGTTCTGACCGGCGCCACCACCACCTCCCGTCTCGACGTCACCGGCTCGCTGGAGCGCAACACCCGCGCCGCCTACGACATCCTGGTCCGTCCCCAGGGGACACGCACGCCGCTGGAGGTCGACCGTGGGTTGGTTCGTCCGAACTACCTGTCCGGCCTCTTCGGTGGCATCACCCCCGCCCAGTACGAGCAGGTGAAGCAGGTCGCCGGCGTCGACGTGGCCGCTCCGATCGCCATGCTTGGTCACTCGACCTCGTTCGTGCGGGTCCGGTTCGACCTGACCGATGCGGTCGACCGCTCCCTGGATCAGCAGGTCATCCGACTCGATCCCACCTTCACCGCCGAGCGCGGGCTCTCCACCGCCCCCAGCAGCCCGCGCTACGTGTACGTGACCAAGCGCCCGCTGCTCTACCCGGAGGGGGACTACGGCGCGAACTCGTCCTCGATCCCGTACTCGGACGGCCGGTCGTATCCGCACGACATGTACTGCGGCGACGTCCCACGGGAGGTGCTCCCCGACGGACGGAGCGAGCCGATCTGCGACCCCTACCTGACCCCGAAGCCGTCGAACGGTGGGCTGACCTCCGAACGGGAGGACTGGAGCGTCGACACCGTCCGGCTGCTGCCCGACGGGCGCTTCGAGGAGAACCAGTGGCGCGACGGACGGGCCGAACGCGTCGCCACCGACCGACTGGTGAACACCTACCGGATGACGGTGCCGTTCCTGCTGGCGGCCGTCGACCCCGCCGCGGAGCAGCGTCTCGTCGGCCTCGACGACGCGGTCACCGAGGGCCGCTCTCTCCGGCCAGACGACACCGCCACCGAAACCGCCGTCCCGAACCATGTGCCCGACCGGTCCATCCCGGTGTTGAGCACCAGCCGCCCCTACATCGACGCCACCGTGCGGTCCGCGCTCACCCGGCTGCCGCAGGCGCGGCCCGCCGGGCTCAGCGTCGCCGACCTGGAACAGGCGCTCGGCGACGCCACCGGGGTCAAGGTCGGGACCGAGGAGTACGCGCTTGCCGACGGGTACCGCGACCTGCTCGCCGAAGGGCTCTCCCCGGCCGGCTGCTGCTGGGGCGAGTTGCACTCGATCATGCAAGCGGGTCCCCCGGAGTACGACCGACTCCCCGACGGCACCCTGCGTGCCGTCGCGCGACCGCCATTCGATCACGCGGTCTACGGCAACGAGAACAACCTCAACTTCGGCTCCCGTCCGTGGCTTGCCGACGACAACAGCTTCCGCCCGATGAGTGCGCTCCCTCAGCCGCCGTCGGGTGTGATCCGGTCCTGGCAGGCCGTCGGCGTCTTCGATCCGGAGAAGCTGCGCGGGTTCAGCGACCTGTCGCGGGTGCCGCTGGAGACGTACGAGCCGCCCCGCACCGACGGTGCCGACGAGCGTAGCCGCCAGGCCCTTGGCGGCCGGCCGTTGGAACCGAGCGGCAACCCCGCCGGCTACCTCTCCGCACCGCCCCTGCTGCTCACCAGCCTGGGGGCGGTGCCGGGGCTGCTGAAGGGTGATGACACCCCCACCCGGACAGCACCGATCAGTGCGATCCGGGTTCGGGTCGCTGACGTCGCCGGCTACACCGAACGGTCCGCCGAACGGGTCCGGCTCGTCGCGGAGCGGATCGCCGACGAGACCGGGCTGGACGTCGATCTCACCTTCGGCTCGTCTCCGGCCCCGCAGACGGTCGAGCTGCCGGCGGGCTCGTTCGGCCGGCCCGAGCTACGGCTGACCGAGCCATGGTCCGCGCTCGGGGTCGCCTCGGTGATCACCAAGGCGGTCGACCGCAAGAGCCTCGTCCTCTTCGGGCTGGTGCTTGTGGTCTGCGCGCTGTTCCTCGGCAACGCGGTCTCCGCCGCCGTCCGGGACCGCCGCCCCGAACTGGCGGTGCTCGCCTGCCTGGGCTGGTCAGCACGGCGGATCGCGACGCTGGTCCTCGGCGAGGTGGCCGCGCTGGGGTTGGTCGCCGGCCTGCTCGCCCTCGGGCTGGCGTTCCCGTTGGCCGCCGCGCTGAACATCGAGATCGGCTGGCATCAGGCAGCGCTCGCCGTACCGGTGGCTCTGCTGCTGGCGCTGGTGGCGGGCGTGGCCCCGGCGCTGCGGGCTGCGGGTGCGCACCCGGCCGCCGCGCTGCGGCCCATGGTCGCCCCGGCCCGGTGGGTGCGGCGGCCGAGAAACCTCTTCGGGATGGCAGTGGTCAACCTGGTCCGCACCCCCGGGCGCACGCTGCTCGGGGCCGGAGCGCTGGCCATCGGGCTGACCGCGTTGACAGTGGTCAGCGCCGCCGCCTACGCCTTCCGTGGCGCGATCGTCGGCAATCTGCTCGGTGACACCGTCTCGCTGAACGTACGGGGTGCGGACACCCTGGCCGCAGTCGTCACCGTCCTGCTGGGCGCGGGTGCCGTCGCCGATGTGCTGTACCTGAACGTCCGGGACCGCGCCGCCGAGTTGTCCACGCTGCGTGCTGTCGGCTGGACGGACACCGCGCTGAGCCGCCTGGTGGGTTACGAAGGGTTCCTCATCGGCGCGCTCGGGGCGGTGGCCGGCGCCGGTCTCGGGCTCGCCGGGGCCGCCTGGCTGGTCGGCGATCTGCCGGCCGCCCTGATCATGGTCGCGGCCGCCGTGGCCCTCGGCGGGGTGCTGCTCACCTGTCTAGCGGCGCTCGTGCCGGCCGCGTTGCTGCGCCGGCTCCCGACCGCACGGCTACTCGCGGAGGAGTGACGATGGAGGCACCCACCGGCAGCACGGTCCGGACTGTCGGGCTGAACCGGCAGTTCCGTACCGGCACGGAAAAGTTGACAGCTGTCGACGACGTCTCGTTGGAGATCATGGCTGGGTCGGTGGTGGCGCTGACCGGTCCCAGCGGCTCGGGCAAGTCGACACTGCTGCACCTGATCGGCGCCATCGAGCAGGCCGACAGCGGCACCGTCACCGTCGACGACGTGGAGATCACTTCGCTGCGCCGTGCCGCACTGGCCCGCTACCGGCAGCGGGTCGGGTTCGTGTTCCAGCGTTACCACCTGCTGCCCGCACTCACCGTGCTGGACAACGTGATCGCTCCCGTCCTCCCCCGCCGGGGCCTGGCCGATCACGCGACCCGAGCCCGCGAACTGCTCGACGCGGTCGGCCTGGCCGGCCGAGAGCGCGCCCTGCCCGCGCAGCTCTCCGGTGGCCAGCAGCAACGGGTCGCCATCGCCCGGGCCCTGATGGGGGCGCCGGGCCTGCTGCTGGCCGACGAGCCCACCGGCAACCTCGACTCCACCACCGGTGGGCAGATCCTCGACCTGCTGCTCGACCTCCGTGACCGGCACGGCATGACGATCCTGCTGGCCACCCACGAACAGGCCATCGCGGCCCGCTGTGACCGGCTGGTCCGGCTGACCGACGGACGCGTCACCGAGGACCTCGACCTCACTGACGGTGAGGACCCCGCCGACACGTACGGGCGGGCGACCCAACTGCGGTTGTGAGGCCGCCCGGAGGTGACCTCAGGCGACCGGGCTCGCGGTGCGCACCAGCTCGGCGATCCGCTCGGCGACCTCACGCGCGGTCGCCTCGGTGGCCGCCTCCACCATCACCCGGACCAGCGGTTCGGTGCCCGACGGGCGCAGCAGCACCCGGCCGGTCTCGCCCAGCTCCGCCTCGGCCCGCTCGACCTCGGCGCGTACGGCGGGGGCGGCGGCACCGACGGTCCGGTCGCCGACCGGCACGTTGATCAACACCTGGGGCAGCTTGGTGACCACCGAGGCCAGCTCGGCCAGGGACTGGCCGGTGGCCGCCATCCGGGCCATCAGGTGTAGGCCGGTGAGGACCCCGTCGCCGGTGGTGGCGTGCGCGGGCATGACGATGTGGCCGCTCTGCTCACCGCCGAGCGCCAGCCCGGAGGCGCGCAGTTCCTCGAGCACGTACCGGTCGCCGACCTTGGTCTCGACCAGCCGGATGCCCTGCGCGGACATCGCGAGTCGCAGCCCGAGGTTGCTCATCACGGTGGCCACCAGGGTGTCCTGGGTGAGCGTGCCGGCGTCCCGCATGGCCAGCGCGAGGATCGCCATGACCTGGTCGCCGTCCACCTCGTCGCCGTCGGCGGTGACCGCCAGGCAGCGGTCGGCGTCGCCGTCGTGGGCGATGCCCAGGTGGGCGCCGTGCTCGACCACAGCGGCGCGCAGCGCCTCGATGTGGTTGGACCCACAGTCGTCGTTGATGTTCAGACCGTCGGGCTCCGCGTGGATGGCGACGACCTCCGCACCGGCCTCCCGGTAGGCGACGGGGGCGACCTCGGCGGCGGCGCCGTTGGCGCAGTCGACCACGACCTTGATCCCGTCGAGCCGGTGCGGAACGGTGCCCACCAGGTGCTGGACGTAGTGGTCGGCACCGTCGAGCAGGTCGTGCACGCGGCCGACGCCCGCGCCGATCGGCCGGTCCCAGGCGGTGGTGGCGTTCGTCTCGACGGCCGCCTCGATCTGCATCTCGATCTCGTCGGGCAGCTTGTGGCCACCGGCGGCGAAGAGCTTGATGCCGTTGTCGGGCATCGGGTTGTGTGACGCGGAGAGCATCACACCCAGGTCGGCCTTGGCCTCGGCGGTGAGGAACGCCACCGCGGGGGTGGGCAGCACGCCGACCCGCACCACGTTGGCGCCGGCACTCGTCAGACCGGCGACCACGGCGGCCTCGAGCATCTCGCCGCTGGCCCGGGTGTCCCGCCCGACGACGGCGAGCGGCGGATGGCTGCGGTCCGTCTCGGCGAGCGTGTGCGCGGCGGCCACCGCGAGCGCCAGCGCCAACTCCGGGGTGAGATCCGCGTTCGCCCGCCCGCGTACGCCGTCCGTGCCGAACAACCGACCCATACCCGCCAACCTCCGAATGAGCACTGCAAGTGAGGAGAAAGCGGAACGGCCGACCCACCTCCCCCGCAGAGGGGAGGCGGACCGGCCGTCCGTCAGAAGTACAACGCGCTGGGAAAGATCAGCGCTTCGAGTACTGAGGAGCCTTACGGGCCTTCTTGAGGCCGTACTTCTTGCTCTCCTTGACCCGGGCGTCCCGGGTGAGGAAGCCGGCCTTCTTCAGGGCCGGGCGGTCGTCCGGCTCGTTGATGATCAGCGCGCGGGCGATGCCCAGCCGCAGCGCACCGGCCTGGCCGGTGGTGCCGCCGCCACGCAGGTTGGCGATCACGTCGAACTGCTCGAGCTTCTCGGCGGTGACCAGCGGGTCCTTGATGAGCTGCTGGTGCACCTTGCTCGGGAAGTAGGCCTCGAGCTCCTGGCCGTTGCAGGTGATCTTGCCGGTGCCCGGGACGATGCGGACCCGGACGATGGCCTCCTTGCGGCGGCCCACGGTCTGGATCGGCCGGTCACCACGAGGCGCGCGGGCGACGGGCGCCGGCGCCTCGGTGGCCTCAGGGGCTTCCGGGGCGACCTCGGTCTCGATGATGTCGGTCATGCTGCTTCCTTCGCCCGCGCTCACTGCGCGATCTGCTTGATCTCGAACGGCACCGGCTGCTGCGCGAGGTGCGGGTGCTCAGCACCGGCGTAGACCTTCAGCTTCTTGATGAGCTGACGGCCGAGCTTGTTGTGCGGGAGCATCCCCTTCACAGCCAGCTCGATGGCCCGCTCGGGGCGCTTGGTCAGCAGCTCGTCGTAACCGATCTGCTTCAGACCACCCGGGTAACCGGAGTGGCGGTAAGCGACCTTGGTCTGGCGCTTGTTGCCGGTCAGCGCAACCTTGCCCGCGTTCACGATGACGACGAAGTCGCCCGTGTCGACGTGCGGCGCGAAAGTCGGCTTGTGCTTACCACGCAGCAACGTGGCGGCGTGGGTGGCCAGGCGGCCCAGCACGACATCAGAGGCGTCGATGACGTGCCACTGACGCTCGATCTCACCCGGCTTCGGGCTGTACGTACGCACAGGTCTACCTTGTCTCGTCGTCGGTCTGGGGTCGCGCGCCGAGGTGACCAGATCTTGCAGGCCGGACCAGCGCGCACGAACGACCAAGCGTACCTGATGGGGCACGCCTCTGGATGTCGTACAACAGCAGGCAACGATACCCGGCGCCCCGTGCGCAGGTCAAAACGGGGGTGCGGTGCCGCGCGGCGACGCGCCGTTGGTGACTCAGCTCACACGTTGGCCCACCGACCCGCCCTCGGCCGCCGGTAGACGACCCAGGTGATCGCGAAACACAACGCGTACCAGCCGATGAAGGCCAGGTAGGCGGCGTCGGCGTTGCCCGAGCTGAGGAACGACTGCCGGAACGCGATGTTGACGAGCACCCCTCCGAAGGCGCCGACCGCACCCGCGACGCCGATCAGCGCACCGGTCATCCTGCGCGCCCACCGCGCGGCGGCCTCCGGACCACGCTCACCCGTGGCCACCGCGTCCGCCGCCCGGGCCCGGAAGATCGCCGGGATCATCTTGTACGTGGAGCCGTTGCCGACGCCGGAGAAGACGAAGAGGGCGATGAACCCGGCCAGGTAGAGCCCGAACGAGCGCTCCCGGGCCGCGTACAGCACGGTGCTCGCGCCGGCCGCCATCGCCACGAAGTTCCAGAAGGTCACCCGGGCCCCGCCCAACCGGTCGGCGAGGTGCCCACCGAGCGGCCGGATCAGCGAGCCGACGAGCGGGCCGAGGAAGGTCAGCCAGGCGGCGTCGACCGGGGTGGGGAACCGCTCGGCGAACTGGAGCTGGAGCACCTGCCCGAAGGCGAAGCCGAAACCGATGAACGAGCCGAAGGTACCGATGTAGAGCAGTGACATCACCCAGGTGTGCGGGTCACGGGCCGCGTCACGCAACGCGCCGGGCTCGTTGCGGGCCCCGGGCACGGTGTCCAACCAGCGGGCCGCCGCCAGCGCGGCCAGCACGATCAGCGGCAGGTAGACCGCCGGCACCAACCGGGGGTACGCGGCGCCCGCAGTCGCGAGGACCGCCAGACCGACAAGCTGCACGGCGGGTACGCCCAGGTTGCCGCCGCCGGCGTTGAGCCCGAGGGCGCGGCCCTTGAGATGCTGGGGGTAGAACAGGTTGATGTTGGCCATCGAGGAGGCGAAGTTGCCGCCGCCCACCCCGGTGAGGCAGGCGAGCACCATCAGGGTGGAGTAGGACACCCCGGGTTCCAGCAGGACCGTCATCGGCACCGCGGGCACCAGCAGCAGCAGTGCGCTGATGATCGTCCAGCGTCGTCCGCCGAAGCGGGCCACCGCGAGCGTGTACGGCAGCCGCAGCACCGCGCCGAGCGCGGCCGGCACGGCGGTGAGCAGGAACTTCCCGGCCGGGTCGATGCCGTACGCGGGGCCGAGGAAGAGCACGGTGACCGACCAGAGACTCCACACCGAGAAGCCGACGTGCTCCGCGAAGATCGAGACCCAGAGGTTGCGCCGGGCGATCGGCGCGCCGGTGGTTCGCCAGAATTCCGGGTCCTCCGGGCGCCAGTCGTGCAGCGGCTGGCGGCGGCCGGTGACGGCGGGCGGCTCGGCGGTGACTGCGGTGCTGGTGAGCGTGCTCACGGCGGCTCCTCCTCGTCGGTGTGACGAGGGGAAACGCTAGGAACACCCGGTTACCTGGCAGTGCCCGTCACGGGTCGGGCCGGAAACGGGGATCGCACCACGGGCCGGCGGCGATGGTGAGCACGCGGTCGGGTCTGCTGTCGCGGTCAGAGCTGCTGGAGGATGCGTAACGCACGGCCGACCCGGAGCATGGTGTCGGTGTCGGCGACGTCCACGCACTCGGTGAACCACTTCTTCATCGGTGAGGAGATCCGGTCGGGCATCACCACGTACCGGCCCATCGAGACGGCGAGCGGCGAATCCCGCAGGAGCGACTCCTCGACCACCTCGACCACGATCACGATGGGCACGCCTGTGGAGTTGTAGACGTCCGAGCTGATCACGAGGCCGAGGCGTTCCCGGGCGCCCTCGATGCGCCAGATCTCACCCCTACGCAGCACGCGGCCGTCCGTCGGAGAACAGGTCGTTGACCATGCCCACCTCGCGGGCGTCGGCGAGGGCGGCGGACTCCAGATCCAGGCTGGCGCGGCCCACGGCGTCGGCGTGCGCGGTGAAGACCTCGCGCAGCGCCTTCTCCCGGGCGGCCTGGTCCATCCACGCGGAGAGCGACAGCCCTTCGCGCTTGGCGAACCGCCGCGCCTCCTCGATCGTCTCGTCGGTGAACGAGAGAGTCACCTTGGCAGTCATGCCGAGCAGATTACCCACCGGTGTGACCGACAGTCATCCCCGCGCGCACCGCTGCGCCACCGGCGGAGAAACGCACATTACGCCGGGCTCACCCGGCCGCCCGACCGCCGAACACCGCGAAGCGCCACTCCTTGAAGTAGCAGTCGACGTCGACGAGGCCCGCCTCGGTGAGCCACCGGCACTGGTCGGCCACGCTCGCCGGGCGGTCGTGACGCATCCGTCCCTGGGAGGCCGCGATCTCGTCGGGGGACGCACCCAGCTCGGCGATCCGCTCCAGCCACACCTCGTCGTAGCGCCGGTCCAGCTCCGCGGTCGGGCCGGCCACCTGCTCGGCGTTGACGAACACCCCACCCGGCACCAGCGCGGAGGCAGCCCGCCGGTAGAGCGCACGCTTGCCGGCGTCGTCCAGGTGATGGATCGCCAGGGCGCTGATCACCGCGTCGTACCGGCCGGGCGGCAGCTCGTCGGCCAGGTCCGCCTGCACGGTCCGGTGCGGCACGGACCGTGCGTCCAACTGGTCGGTGGCGCGGGCGAGCATCGCCGGAGCACCGTCCACCAGGGTCAACCGGACACCGGGCACCGCGGCGGAGAGCAGCAGCGAGAGCAGGCCGGTGCCCGCGCCCAGATCCAACACCTCCGGGGTACGCCCCGCGGCGAGCGCGGCCCGCAGCGGCGGCGCTGCCACGTCGACGGCGGTGCCGTAGAAGGCGTCGAAGCACGGAATCAGCCGCCTGCGCGACTCGTCGTACGTGCCGGCCAACGCGTTGAAGACGTCCGCCACGCCCATCGCAGCCTCCCATAATTTGAGACAACTTTCCCACAGTATAGACGGCGCGCGGTGAACGACCCAGACCCCGACCATGCCGATGGGCATCCGGGGGACGTGTTCGCGCCCCGGGACGCCCGTCCCGCGCAGATCTTGGACACAGCCCGCCCAGCGGACGGAAACTGTCCAAGATCTCTGTCGGCGAGCACACGCGGCGACCTCTTCCGGCGCCGGGCGACCGTGGATGGACGGTTACGAGCTGGCCGCGAAGGGTGACGCGCTCGCCCGCCGCTCCCTGCCGTGTTCGCCGGCTCAGCTGCGCCTCGCACACCGCCACGACGTGCGCTCACCACCCACGAGGCGACGTGCGCTCACCACCCACGAAGTAACGTGCGCTGCCCCTTTGGAGCTGATGTCGCAAACGAATCGGCCGCCGATGTCGCAAACGATTCAGCTCCACAGGCTCCGACCCTCACCCCCGCAGACTCCGACTCACACCCTCCAACGCGTTCGCTGCCCCGGTGCGGTGTGAGCCCCACTTGACAGGACCGAAACAGAAGGGACCCGGACCGGAAACCGCCCGGCGGCACGCTTTTCCGACATGACAGACGGTGCACGGCCGGCGACTGCACCGGGGCGGACGCCCCGGGAAGTGGCGACGCACTGCCCGTACTGCGCACTGCAGTGTGGGATGACGCTGCGCGCGGACGACGCCGGGGTGACGGTCCACCCGCGCGAGTTCCCCACCAACCGGGGCGGGCTCTGCCAGAAGGGGTGGACCGCCGCCGAACTGCTCGACCACCCGGAGCGGTTGACCACCCCGCTGGTGCGTGACCCGGCCACCGGCGAGCTGCAGCCGGCAAGTTGGGACGCCGCGCTCGACCGGGTGGTCGCCGGCATCCGCGCCGTCCAGGACGACGCGGGCCGGGACGCGGTCGCCGTCTTCGGCGGTGGCGGCCTGACCAACGAGAAGGCGTACGCGTTGGGGAAGTTCGCCCGGATCGGGCTGCGTACACGACACATCGACTACAACGGACGGTTCTGCATGTCGTCGGCGGCAGCCGCCGGGATGCGCGCCTTCGGGATCGACCGTGGGCTGCCGTTCCCGCTCGCCGACCTGGGCCGGGCGGACACCCTGCTGCTGGTCGGGGCGAACCCGGCGGAGACCATGCCGCCGCTGGTGCGCTGGCTCACCGAGCAGCGCCGTAACGGCGGGAAGCTCATCGTCGTCGACCCCCGGGTCACCGCCACCGCCCGCCAGGCCGACCTGCACCTGCAACCGCTGCCCGGCACCGATCTCGCGGTGGCCAACGCGCTGCTGCACATCGCCCTCACCGAGGGTTGGGTCGACCGGGCCTACGTGGCCGACCGCACCACCGGGTTCGACGAGGTCCGCCGGGGTGTCACCGCCTGGTGGCCGGCCCGCGCGGAACAGCTCTCCGGGGTGCCGGTCGCCGACCTGGAGGCTACCGCCCGCGCGCTCGGCACCGGTGGTCGCGTGATCATCCTGACCGCACGCGGCGCCGAGCAGCACGCCAAGGGGGTGGACACCGTCACCGCGTACGTCAATCTCGCTCTGGCCCTCGGTCTGCCCGGCCGGGCCGGCTCGGGGTACGGCTGCCTCACCGGCCAGGGCAACGGCCAGGGCGGCCGGGAGCACGGGCAGAAGGCCGACCAGCTCCCCGGCTACCGGAAGATCGACGACCCGGCGGCCCGGGAGCACGTGGCCCGGGTCTGGGGCGTGCAACCCGACGAGCTGCCCGGCCCGGGGGTGCCCGCCTACCAACTGCTCGACTCACTCGGCACCCCGGGCGGCCCGCGCGCGTTGCTGGTGTTCGGGTCGAACCCGGTGGTCTCGGCGCCCCGGGCGGCCCGGGTCGAGGGCCGGCTGCGCGACCTCGACCTGCTTGTCGTCGCCGACCTTCTGATCTCCGAGACGGCCGCGCTTGCGGACGTGGTGCTCCCCACCGCGCAGTGGGCCGAGGAGGACGGCACGATGACCAACCTCGAAGGTCGGGTGCTGCGTCGGCGCGCGCTACGTCCGCCCCCGCCCGGCGTCCGCACGGACCTCGCCATCATCTCCGACCTGGCGGCGCGGCTGGCCGCCACTGAAATGACGGACGCCAACCCGTCCGACGCCGACCCGCCCGACGTGCGACCGGCCGCCGTCGCGGCGGCCCGGTTCCCGGCCGACCCGGCCGCCGTCTTCGCCGAGCTGCGCCGCGCCTCCGCCGGTGGGGCCGCCGACTACGCCGGCATCAGCTGGGACCGGATCGACACCCACGACGGCGTCTACTGGCCCTGCCCGACCGAGGACGGGCCGGACACCCCACGACTGTTCGCCGAGAGGTTCGCCACCCCGGACGGCCGGGCCCGCTTCCACAACGTCGACCACCGGCCGGCCGCCGAGGAGGTCTGTGCCGCGTACCCGCTGCACTTCACCACCGGCCGGGTGCTGGCGCAGTACCAGTCCGGCACCCAGACCCGACGGGTGGCCGCGCTGCGGCGCGCCGCCCCGGAGGCGTTCGTCGAACTGCACCCCGACCTGGCCGCCCGGCTGGACATCGACGACGGCGACCCGGTGCGGGTCACCTCACGACGAGGGGAGTTCTGCGCCCCGGCCCGGCTCAGCGCCGGGATCCGACCCGACACCGTGTTCGCCCCGTTCCACTACGCGGGGGCGGGACGCGCCAACTCGGTGACGAACGACGCGGTGGACCCGATCTCCGGGATGCCCGAGTTCAAGATCTGCGCGGTCCGGGTGGAGAAGGCATGACCGCCCGGGTGGTCATCGTCGGTAACGGGATGGCGGGCGCGCGCCTCGCCGGTGAGCTGCACGCCCGGGAGGGCGACCGGAAGGTCACCGTGCTCGGGGCGGAGCCGCACCGCGCGTACAACCGCATTCTGCTCTCCACCCTGCTGGCCGGGCGGATCGGCGAACCGGACGTGGAGCTGACCGAAGCCGCCGGGCACGGTGTCGACCTGCGCAGCGGTGTGCCTGTGGTCGCCGTCGACAGATCCGCCCGGGAGGTCCGCACCGACGACGGCGAACGCATCGGGTACGACCACCTGGTGTTGGCCACCGGCGCCCGCGCGGTGGTGCCGCCACTGCCCGGCCTCGACCCGGCAGCCCTGCCGGAGCGGGTGGTTCCCTTCCGGACCCTCGACGACTGCCGGCGGATCCTCGCCGTCGCCGACGGCGCCCGCAGTGCGCTGGTGCTCGGCGGTGGGCTGCTCGGCCTGGAGGCCGCCCGAGGGCTGGCCACCCGCGGGCTGGCCACCACCGTCGTGCACCCGAGAGCGCACCTGATGGAACGACAACTGGACCCGACCGCCGGCGCGGTGCTCGCCGGCACACTGGCCGGCTTCGGGGTCAGCGTCCAACTGGGGGTGTCGGCGACCGGCGTGGCCGCGGACGCGAACGGCGTCCGCCTCGACCTGGCCGACGGCCGGTCGTTGCGCGCCGACCTGCTGGTGCTCTCCTGCGGGGTACGACCGGACACCGCCCTCGCGCAGGCCGCCGGTCTGACCGTGCGGCGTGGCGTGGTGGTGGACGATCGGCTGCGCACCAACGACCGGTCCATCTCCGCGATCGGCGACTGCGCCGAGCACGACGGTGTGCTCACCGGGCTGGTCGCGCCCGCCTGGGCTCAGGCCCAGGTGCTGGCGGACGTGCTGACCGGTACGGAGCCGTTGGCCCGGTACCGGCCCCGGCCGGTGGTGACCCGGTTGAAAGCCGCCGGGATCGACCTGGCCTCGATGGGTGAGGCGGCAGGTGGTGGGCCCGGCGAGGAGTTGACCTTCGCCGACCCGACCCGGGGCACGTACGCCCGGTTGCGGATCCGGGACGAGCGGCTGATCGGCGCGATCCTGCTCGGCGACAACCCGGCGGTCGGCACGGTGATCCAACTCTTCGACCGTGGTCAGCCGGTGCCGAGTGACCGGCGGGCGCTGCTGCTGGGCCGGGCACTCGGCGCGGTCGGCGCGACCCCGGCCGCCTCACCGGCGCTGATGCCGGACGCGGCGACGGTCTGTCAGTGCAACACGGTGAGCAAGGGCGCGCTGGTCAGGAGTTGGCGCTCCGGCGCCCGGACCGTCGATGCGGTGGTGGCCGCGACCCGGGCCGGCACCGGCTGCGGCGGCTGTCGGGACGCGGTGAGCGGCATCGTCGACTGGCTCAGCCAGGCGGAATCGGTGGAGGTGACGCGATGAGCGGCGGCGAACTGGTCGTCATCGGCAACGGCATGGTCGGGCAGCGTTTCGTGGACGCGCTGCGCGCCCGTGACCCGCAGGGAAGCTGGCGGGTGACCGTGCTGGCCGAGGAGGGGCGCCCGGCGTACGACCGGGTGCGGCTCTCGGCGTACTTCGACGGGGTGAGTGAGAGCGACCTCAACCTGCACACCCCGCACGACGGGGTGCGACTGCTGCTCGGCGAGCCGGCCGTCGCCGTCGACCGGGACCGGCAGGTGGTGACCACCGCGGTCGGCGAGTACCGCTACGACGCGCTGGTGCTGGCCACCGGGTCGTACGCGTTCGTGCCGCCGGTGGCCGGCACCGAACTGCCCGGGGTCTTCGTCTACCGCACCCTGGACGACCTGACGGCCATCCGGGAGTACGCCCAGGGCCGGCGGGCCGGTGCGGTGATCGGTGGCGGTCTGCTCGGTCTGGAGGCCGCGAACGCCCTACGGCTGCTCGGCCTGAGCACGGACGTGGTCGAGTTCGCGCCCCGGTTGATGCCGGTGCAGGTGGACCAGGCCGGTGGCGCGATGCTCCGCCGTTACGTCGACGAGTTGGGCGTACGGACCCACCTCGGGGTGGCGACCACCGCGATCCGGCCCGGCCCGGACGGCGGTGTCGCCGCCCTGGAACTCTCCGACGGCACCGCGATCGACGCCGAACTGGTGGTGGTGGCCGCCGGCATCCGGCCCCGGGACCAGTTGGCCCGGGACGCCGGTCTGCCGCTCGGCCCACGCGGTGGGGTACTCGTCGACGCGACCTGCCGCACCGCCGACGAGCGGATCTGGGCTGTCGGAGAATGCGCGGCCGTCGACGGCACCTGCCACGGTCTGGTCGCACCCGGGTACGCGACGGCCGAGGTGGTGGCCGATCGGCTGGTCGGCGGGGCGGCGACCTTCCCGGGCGCGGACACCGCCACCAAACTCAAGCTGCTCGGCGTCGACGTGGCCTCGTTCGGCGACGCCCACGGCGCGACCGAGGGGTGCCTGGACGTCACGTTCACCGACCCGGCCACCCGGGTCTACGCGAAGCTGGTCCTCTCCGACGACGCGCACACCCTGCTCGGTGGGGTGCTGGTCGGTGACGCCAGCGCGTACCCGACGTTGCGGGCCAGTGTCGGCGGCCCGCTGCCGGCCGCGCCGCTGGCGCTGCTCGCCCCCGAGGGCGGCGGCGCGGACGCCGGGGCGCTGCCGGCCACCGCACAGGTCTGCTCCTGCAACGCGGTGACCCGGGGCGACGTGGACGCCGCCATCGCCGGCGGTTGCGCGGACGTACCGGCGTTGAAGGCGTGCACCCGGGCCGGCACCAGTTGCGGCTCCTGCGTGCCGATGCTGAAGCAACTCCTGGACGCGGCCGGGGTGGAGCAGTCCCGCGCGCTCTGCGAGCACTTCGACGTCAGCCGGCGGGAGCTGTTCGAGATCGTCCGGGTACGCGGCATCCGCACCTTCTCCCGGCTGGTCGCCGAGCACGGTCGGGGCCGTGGCTGCGACATCTGCAAGCCGGTGGTGGCGTCGATCCTCGCCTCGCTCGGCAGCGGGCACGTGCTCGACGGCGAACAGGCGTCCCTACAGGACACCAACGACCATTTCCTGGCCAACCTGCAACGCGACGGCAGCTACTCGGTGGTCCCCCGGATCCCCGGCGGTGAGATCACCCCGGAGAAGCTGATCGTGATCGGTGAGGTCGCCCGGGACTTCCAGCTCTACACGAAGATCACCGGCGGTCAGCGGATCGACCTGTTCGGGGCGCGGGTGGAGCAGCTGCCGCAGATCTGGCGACGGTTGGTGAACGCCGGCTTCGAGTCCGGTCACGCGTACGGCAAGGCGCTGCGCACGGTGAAGTCGTGCGTGGGCGAGACCTGGTGCCGGTACGGCGTACAGGACTCGGTCGGGCTGGCCGTCGCCCTGGAGCTGCGCTATCGCGGGTTGCGCGCCCCGCACAAGCTCAAGTCGGCCGTCTCCGGCTGCGCCCGCGAGTGCGCGGAGGCGCGCAGCAAGGACTTCGGCATCATCGCCACCGAGACCGGGTGGAACCTCTACGTCGGCGGCAACGGCGGCTTCCGGCCCCGGCACGCCGACCTGTTCGCCACCGACCTGTCGACCGACGCGCTGATCACGCTTATCGACAGGTTCCTCATCTACTACATCCGCACCGCCGACCGGCTGCAACGCACCGCCGGCTGGATCGAGGCGCTGGACGGCGGCCTGGACCACCTGCGCTCGGTGATCGTGGACGACTCGCTCGGGCTCTGCGCGGACCTCGACGCGGCGATGGCCCGACACGTGTCGTCGTACTCCGACGAGTGGCGTGACGTCCTGGACGACCCGGACCGGTTGCGCCGCTACACCTCCTTCGTCAACGCCCCCGACGTACCGGACCCGTCGATCACCTTCACCAGGGAACGCGGCCAGCCGGTGCCCGTACGCGACCAACCCCCGACCGGATCCGAGCCGACGAGCCGTCGGCAACCGGTCACCCTCGGCCTACCGGAGGTACGGCGATGACCCAGACCCTGACGCTCACCTGGACCACCGTCTGCCTCCTCGACCGGTTGGAACCGGACCGGGGGGTCGCCGCCCTGGTCGACGGGGTGCAGATCGCCCTCTTCCGAACCGTCGACGGGCTGTTCGCGATCGACAACCGCGACCCGGTCTCCGGGGCGTACGTGCTGTCCCGGGGCATCGTCGGCAGCCGAGGTGGCGTGCCGACGGTCGCCTCACCGCTGCACAAGCAGGTGTACGACCTGCGCACCGGGCACTGTCTCGACCTGCCCGGGGTGGCCGTCGCCCGACACGACGCGCGGTGTCGTGACGGGCTGGTCGAGGTGCGGCTGCGACAGGAGGCTTGATGCGGGAAGAACTGGCGGGTTTCACCATCGGGGTGACCGCCGACCGGCGGCGCGACGAGTTGGCCGCGCTGCTCGAACGCCGGGGCGCCCGGGTGGTGCTCGCCCCGGCGTTGCGGATCGTGCCGCTCTCCGACGACACCGAGCTGCGTGAGGCGACCCGCGCCTGTCTCGACCTGCCGCCGGACATCCTGATGGCCAACACCGGCATCGGCATGCGCGGCTGGCTGGAGGCGGCCGAGGGCTGGGGGCTGGCCGAGCCACTGCGCTCGGTGCTGGCCAGTTCGTACGTGGTGGCTCGCGGCCCCAAGGCACGCGGCGCGATCCGGGCGGCCGGGCTGCACGACCAGTGGTCGCCGGCCTCGGAGAGCTGCGACGAGGTGGTCGACCACCTGCGTCGGCGCGGGGTGGCCGGGCAGGTGATCGCCATGCAGTTGCACGGCGAGCGGCAGCCCGAGTGCACGCTCGCGTTGGAGGCGGCCGGCGCCACGGTCATCGAGGTGCCGGTCTACCGCTGGGCGCCGCCGACCGACCCGGCACCGCTGCACCGCCTGATCGACCTGATCGCCGGTCGGCTCGTGGACGCGGTGACGTTCACGTCGGCGCCGGCGGCCGAGGCGTTGCTGCGGGCCGCCGGTGACCGCACCGACGCGGTGCTGTCCGCGTTGCGCAGTGACGTGTTGGCCAGTTGCGTCGGCGCGGTGACCGCCGAGCCGCTGTTGCGGCACGGGGTGCCGGTGAGCGCACCCAGTCGGGCCCGGTTGGGCGCGCTGGTACGGACCATCGTCGACGAACTGCCCCGCCGGACCGTGACGTTCAAGGCCGGTGGGCACCTGCTCACGTTGCGCGGGCACGCCGCGGTGATCGACGGCGAGCTGCGGCCACTCGCGCCCGCACCGATGGCGGTGCTGCGGGCGCTGGCCCAGGCCCCGGGCCATGTGCTGTCCCGTACGGCGCTGCTGCGGACGCTGCCCCGGGGCGCCGACGAGCACGCCGTGGAGATGGCCGTCGCCCGCCTACGGGCCGGCCTGCGCGCGCCCCGCGTGGTGCAGACCGTGGTGAAGCGCGGCTACCGGCTCCGGGTCGACTGAACGCGTCACGACCGGCTCGTGTGCCGGCCGTGACGCGACGGTTCAGCCGACCGGCGTCGGGAAGCCCCGCCCGTGCTCGGACTGGAGCCGGAGCATGGCGTGCTCGACCACCGTCACCAGCACCTGCTTGACCGAGTCCCGTTGCCGGGCGTCGGTCATCACCAGCGGCACCTGCGGCGAGATGGCCAGCGCCTCGCGGACCTCCTCCGCCTCGTACTGCGGAGCGCCGTCGAACTTGTTCAGCGCCACCACGTACGGCAGGTTGCGGTTCTCGAAGTAGTCCAGCGGGGCGAACGCGTCGGTGATCCGGCGGGTGTCCACAAGCACGGCGGCACCCACCGCCCCCCGGATGATCTCGTCCCACATGAACCAGAAACGGGTCTGACCGGGCGTACCGAAGAGGTACAGGATCAGGTCCTGGGCCATGGTGATCCGGCCGAAGTCCATGGCGACCGTGGTGGTCTCCTTGCCCGGCACCTTCGACGGGTCGTCGATGCCGACGCCCGCCGCGGTCATCAACGCCTCGGTGGTCAGCGGTGTGATCTCGGAGATCGCCCCGACCAGTGTCGTCTTACCGACGCCGAAGCCACCCGCGACGACGATCTTCGCGGATACGATTCCCCGGCCCGGCCGCCCCCCTGCGGGGTCATAGCCTGCGAAGTCCACTTAGCACCCTTCCAAGCAGTTCCATCCGCTCCTCGAACCCCTCGGCGGGAGCAGCAGTGTGTAACGTCAGCAGGCTCTCGGCCACCATGTCGGCGACCAGCACCCGGGCGACGCCGAGCGGCATCCGGGTGTACGCGGCGATTTCCGCCAACGACTGTGCTCGGCCCTCACAGACCGTGGCGATGCGGTGCTTGTCGTGCCCGGCGAAGCGGGACTCGGCGACCTGGGTGAGCGAGGCGGTCAGGACGGCCTCGAGGGCGATGTCCTGCCGGGGCTCGGTACGACCACGGGTGACCGCGTACGGACGTACCAGCGCGCCACGCGGGTCAGCGCGTCGTTGGTCCATCCCCGATCACCTCCTCGTCCCCTGCGGAGCCGGCCTGCGCCGCCTCTCGTCCCTGGCCCGACGCTCGTAACGAGCGCCGGCCTGCGGTGCTAAGAGCGCACCGCGTCTCGCGGCAGCGGCACCAGCGCGGCACCCACCCGCTCGACCAGCAGCGCCATCTCGTAACCCACCTGGCCCACGTCGCAGCTGCGCGCGGCCAGCACGGCCATCGATGAACCATCGCTGATCGACATCAGGAATAGGTACCCGCTGTCCATTTCGATGACTGTCTGCAACACCCCGCCCGCGCTGAACATCCGGGCCGCGCCCTCGGTCAGGCTCACCACCCCGGAGGTGATCGCGGCGAGCTGGTCGGCCCGGTCCCCCGGCAGATCCCGGGAGGACGCGAGCAGCAGCCCGTCGGCGGACACCGCCACCACGTGGGCGATGCCCGCCACGCTGTCGGCGAAGTTGGTGAGCAGCCAACCCATGTCCTGCATGGCAGCTGGCCTGTTCATCGGCTCTCCTTGGTCGAGGTGCTGTTCAGGTCCGTTCCGGCCGTCCGGCCGCGCTGCACGCCGCGGTGGTAGGCCGACAGCAGACCACGTACTTCGTCCGGGGTCCGCCGGCTGCGGTCCCGGCCGCTCTTCGGTTCGATGCCACCCGGCACGAGCTGTTGCTGCGGCACCCGCTTGGGCAACCCGGAGCGGGTGGTGCCGGCGGGAGCCGGCTCGGCCGCCCGGCTGGCCCGGGACCAGCCCTCGTCGGCCGCCGTACGCCAGGCTGCCGGGTCGGGGGCGGGCGCGGGCGGAGCCGTCGGTGCGGCCGGGGGCGGGGTGTACGACGGAGGCGCCGACGACCGCGGCGTGAACCCGTCGGTGGTGGTGCCGAGGCCCCCGGCAGCCGGTGTGGTCGTGCCGTCGGCGCCGGCGTTGCCCGGGGTGCGGGTCGGCAGCTTCGGTCGGGCCGGCGCGGCGGCCGGCACCGCACCGGCGCCCGGCTGGCCGCCGTTGCCGGTACGCAGTCCGTTGTCGGACGGAGCGGCGGCGGCGGGCGCGGGCGGCTCGTCGAAGTTGGGCCGGGTGAAGATCGCGGTGGCGTCGTCGCCGTGCGACCGGAACCAGACCGCCTCCATCTCCCGGAAGATCGGCGCCTCGGCCGGGAAGTCCGGCCGGGTGCTGACCGGCGCGGCGGGCACCGATGGTGCGGCCGCCGGAGCCACCGCGCCCGGCCCGGCGACCGGCCCGACCGGGAGACCCTGGACACCGCGCCCATCCGGGGCGTCCGCGGTGGAACCCCGCCGAGGCAGCGGGTCGACGGTCGGGTAGGCCACGGTCGGGCTGCCCACCGAGGCGCCGTTGCCGAAGTCCGTCCGGACCGGCGGCAGCGGGGCAGCCGGCGCCGGAGCGGCCGGCGGGAGCGGGGCGGCGGGAGCCGGAGCGGCCGGCGCGGGCACGGGTGACGCGGTCGAACGCGGGCCGGTGTAGCCACCCGCCTGGACGGCCGGCGTGGTGTCGCGCGAGTCCAGCGGCGACTGCCACTGAGCGGGTGCCGGAGTGCTGGTGCGCCACTGGTCGGGCAGCGTCGCCGCCGTCGTGGCGGCACCCGCGAACTGCTCGGCGTGACCGACCGGGGTGAGCGGGTTCTGCTCCACCGCCATCGGCTGACGCGGCCTGGTGAGCACCTGGTCGCGGCCCCGGCTGTTCGGCAGCACCACGGTGGCGGCGGGCAGCGTCACCTGGGCGACGGTGCCGCCCTCGACGTTGCGGCGCAGCTCCACCCGGATGCCGTAGCGGGACGCGAGTCGACTCACCACGGCCAGACCCATCAGCCGGAACGCGGCCACGTCGACGCTCGGCGGGGCGGCCAACCGTCGGTTGAGCGAGTCGAGCTGCTCGTCGGTGAGGCCGAGACCACGGTCCTCGATCTGGATCAGGACGTAGTCGCGGATCCGGCGACCGTCGGCGACGACGGTGGTGTTCGGCGGGGAGAACCGGGTGGCGTTGTCGAGGAGTTCGGCGACGAGGCGTACCACGTCGTTGACGGCGTGCGCGGCCACCGAGATGTCGGTGTCGACAGTCCCGAACTCGATGCGGTTGTACAGCTCCACCTCGGACTGGGCGGCGCGCAGGACATCCACCACCAACGCGTCGTCGCGGCGCGGTACGGCGGAGTCGGCGCCGGCGAGCACCAGCAGGTTCTCGTCGTTGCGGCGCATCCGGGTGGCCAGGTGGTCCAGCTCGAAGAGCTGCGCGAGCCGCTTCGGGTCCTCCTCGCCACGCTCGATCGCGTCCAGCTCGCCGATCATCCGGTCGACGAGCGTCTGACTACGACGGGCCAGGTTGAGGAACATCGCCGACACGCTGGTACGCAGTGCCGCCTGCTCGGCGGCGACCCGCACCGCCTCCCGGTGTACGACGTTGAAGGCCAGCGCCACCTGACCGACCTCGTCGCGGGTGTTGAGCTGGATGGGATCGCGCACCTGGCGGACGATCTCGTCCACCCCACCGTCACCCACGCTGCCCATGTTCTGCAGCCGCTGCACCGCGTCCGGCAGGTCGTGGTTGGCCACCGCGAGGGCACCCTCACGGAGTCTGCGCAGCGAGTCGTTGAGCGAACGGGCCAGCACCACGGCCAGCGTCACGGCGATGATCAGGGTCAGCAGCACCAGCACCGACTCGACCACTGCCTGCCGGATGACGTCCGAGCGGGCGTCGTCGGACTGCTGGAACAGTCGGTCCTGCAGTTGGACCTCGGCCCAGCGCATCAGGTCGTTGACGGCGCCGATGGCCGCGGTGGCGTCCTGCGCGGTGACCAGAGGGCGCTGCCCGACCGAGCGGGTGATGTCGCTGGCCACCCGGTCGGAGAGGCCGACCGCGTCACCGGAGACGGTGCTGTTGACGAGGGCGCGCTGCACCGGGTCGGCGGCCAGGGAGAAGGAGACCAGGGCCTCCTGCTGACCCGTCAACGTTGCCACGAAGGAGGAGAACTGCTCCGAGTCGAGCTGACCCGTCGACAGCGCGGTGAAGGCGACGGCCTGCTCCTCGGCGACGGAAGCCTTGGCGCGGGCGAAGGCGGCGACGGCGCGGCGGCTGTCCGCCAGGCTCTCGTCACCGGGGAGTTGGGCCAGACCGTCGCCGTACGAGACGAGGTCGGTGAGGATGACGCCGTAGCGGAGCACCGCCTCGGCGACCGCCATCTGCCGCCGGTCCAGCACCTCCTGGCGGGTGCCATCGAGCGTGGCCAGGTGGCCGTCGATGGTGGCGAGCCGGTCCCGCAGGGCGGTCGGCACGTCGCCGATCTGCTCCCGCTCGGCGCGGTACTCGTCCACCCTCTGCTGCGTCTGCCGGACCCGCAGGTTGTACGCGTCGGCAGGCTGCTGCGGGGTGGCCAGGTAGGCGGCGGCTGCCATCCGTTCGGATTGGAGGTCCTGGGTGAGGGCGCTGACGTCGATGGAGAGTGCGGTGAGCGCACGGGCCTGGGTGGCGTCGAAGGCGCCCTCGCCGACGGAGATCAGGCGGACCGTGGCCAGCGCGATCACCGCCGCCACCGGGACGACCAGAATCAGGGCCAACTTGGACCGGATCCGGGCGTCGCGCAGTCTCGGCATCCGTTGGCGCGTACGCCGTCCGCTGTCGCCGAGTGCGGGCAGAGTCGTCGGTCCGGTGCTCACGACATCGCCTCCGTCGTTTCTTCCCCGCCTGAGCCGCCGAGCCATGCCGTAAGCGGAGGGGACCACGCGCGGCACGGCCGCGATTTCATCAGAGTTGATCCTGTTTGGGAAGCCGCAGTGAGGTAGGAAACGGTCGGACGGAGCGCATCCCGTGATCCGGGCAACTGATACCTTCATTTCCGCAAGCCCCTGATCAGGGCATGTAACTCCAGAGTGGTCACGCGTGCATGCAAAGTGAGCTTTTGCAAACATTGCGTTACCCCAGCATGTGGGATGGCCGTCCCGAAAATGCTGCCGGGGTCCGCGCTTGACCACAGCGCCGGCCATTGGCAAGGTTTTGCAGGCTTCGCGCACACCGTACGGCAGAGGAGATCCCGTGCTCCACGGAGGACGGATTAGCGGCGGTGACCGGGCAGCGCCCGCGCCCGCACCTGGAGGACTGAGTTGAGCCCCATCCGCTCCGCGACCATCGCGGCGCTCGCATCGGCCGTAGTGGCCACCACGCTCACCGGCTGCCAGTTCGGCGAGGCGGAGCAAGACACGAGTCCGATCGTGATCGCCGCCGATCTCGAACTCTCCGGCGCCGCGGCCACGGTCGGTCAGACATACCAGCGGGCCTTGAAACTCAAGGTCGAGCAGTTGAACTCCTCCGGAGCATTGAACGGCCGGAGGATCGACCTGGACATCAAGGACAACCGTTCCGACGCCGCCGAGTCGCTTCGCAACATCGCCGACTTCAGCAGCGATTCTCAGGTCAGTGCCATCATCATGGGCGGCTGCAACGAATGCGCGCTCGGTGCCGTGGGGACCATCAACGAGAAGCGGATTCCCACCATTGCGCTCGCCGCTTCCGGCGCGATCGCCAGCCCGGCCGCCGAACGGCGCTACGTGTTCAAGCTGGGCCCCAACGCCCAGGACAGCGCCGCCGCACTGACCACCGAACTGCGCCGCAACAACATCCGCAAGGTGGGGATGCTGGTCAGCGACGACGCCTACGGCCAGGAGGGCGTGACCGCGCTCAAGAACGAGCTGGACAAGGCAAACATCTCGCTCCGGCAGCAGAAGGCCAAGACCACCACCACCGACGTCAGCCAGCAGGTCCAGCAGCTCGCGTCGGGCAAACCCGACGCGATGCTCTTCTGGACCCCGCCGGAGCAGGCGACGCTTGCCGCCACAAGCGCCCAGCAGACCAGTTTCCGCGGGTCGATCTACTTTGACGCGGGGGCGGCCGGGGACCTCTTCCTCGGCTCGGCGGCCAAGGCGACCGAGAAGGCCACGCTGATCTTCACGCAGACCATGGTCATCGACGACGTCATCGCGACCACGCCGGCCAAGGCGGCGCGGCGGCAGTGGTTCCAGGACTACACGGCCCGCTTCGGCGGTTACAGCGGGTCCTCGTCGTTCGCCGCGGACGCCGTCCAACTGATCGCCGACGCCGAGCTGCGCGCCGGCGGCGAGATCGGGAAGGTGAACCGCGACGGCCTCCGGGACGTCCTGGAGACGTCCCAGATGGACGGCCTGTCCGGCCCGATCCGCATGACGCCGGACAACCACAGCGGTCTGATGCCGCAGGCGCTCACCACGCTCGTCGCCCGCAACGGGCGCTGGCGGTTGGCGGGGTAACGCTCGGGCCTTTCCTTCGGCTGGGGGTTCGTCGGGTGCCGGGTGGGGGTGTGGCCACACCCCACTCGCTTGCGGCTTCGACAGAAGGGCCGGCCTCCATGTGGAGGCCGGCCCTTCGCGTTTCCTGGGGTTGATCTCTTCTGTCGTCGGGTCAGTGGCTGCTTGTGGTCTCGCGGACCCAGGGCAGGGCGATCCGCTCGACAAGCAAGAGCGCCGAGTAGAGCAGGATGCTCACCAGCGCCACCAGCATGATCGCCGCCCAGGCGGTGGCGGCGTCGCCGACGCCGGCGTACTGGAGGATGACGTACCCGAGGCCCTTCTCGCCGGCCTGGAACTCACCGATCACCGCGCCGATCGCGGCCAGCGGCATGGCCACCTTGAGCCCGACGAAGATCTGCGGCAGCGCGGCCGGGAAGCGGACCTTGCGGAACGCCTGCCAGCGGGAGGCGTTCCAGGAACGCACCAGCTCGGCCAGGTCCGCAGGCGTGGTGGTCAGACCGGTCGCGGTGGACAACACGATCGGGAAGAAGCAGAGCAGGAACACCATGGTCAGGATCGGCTTCTGACCCCAGCCGAGCGCCACCACCAGCAGCGGGCCCAGCGTGATCTTCGGCACCGCGTTCACCGCGACCAGCAGCGGGGTGAACATCCGCTCGACCGTGCGGGAGGTCGCCAGGGACAGTCCGATCAGGACGCCGGCGGCAACCGAGAGGGCGAAGCCGTACACGATCTCCAGCAGAGTGGCCCAGGTGTGCTCCAGCATCAGGGCGGGCTTGTCGACGAACGCGGTGAACACGTCGCCGGGCGGCGGCAGGGCGAACGGGTGGATCAGCTCCAGCCGGGCGACCAACCACCACGCCGCCAGGGCGACCAGGAGGCCGGCAGCGGGCAGCAGCGCCGCCCCGGCCCCGGCCCGGAGACCGGCACCTCGACCCGCGCGCCCCGCCTTGGTGCCGACACTCGGGGGTGGGGGTTCCGCCACCGCCGGGTCCGCTGACCGGACGTCGGTCATCTCTGTCCTCCTCGAAATCCCACGGCCCGCCGGGGGCCGACGAGCGACGGGGGTACGCCCCACCGGAATCGGCAGGACGTACCCCCTGGTGACGACCGGACGATCAGGCCTTCGGCGCGAGGCTGAAGTCGATGATCTGCTCGGGGGTGATGTTCTGCTTCAGCGCGCCGGCGCCCTGCAGGATCGCGATGCTCTTGGCGACCCGACCGCTGTCCAGGGTGCCGATCGCGGTGCCGGTGTTGCCGGAACGGACGTACGCGGCCATCAGCTCCAGCTCGGCGGCGGCGGAGACCGGGTTGGTGGCGTCGACGTTCTTCTTCAGGATGTCGGCGGCCTCCTTCGAGTTCGCCAGGCTGTACTCCAGACCCTTGAGCAGCGCCGCGGTGAACTTCTTCACCATCTCGGGCTTCTCCTTGGCGGTCTTGGAGGAGGTGATCAGCACGTTGCCGTAGAGGTCCTGCATCACGTTGCTGTACGGCAGCATGACTGCCTTCTTCTTGGCCACACCCTCGATGGTCGGCTGACCGACGACGAACTGGCCGATGCCGTCCACCGACCCGTTGGCCAGGGTGCCGATCAGGTTCTGCGCCTCACCGTTGACCCAGGTCACCTTGGTCGCGTCCACCCCGGCGAGCCGGGCGTACGTCGGGAAGAGGTTGCGGACCACGGAACCGGGGGTGTCGGCGAGCTTCTTGCCCTCCAGGTCCTTCGGCGAGGTGATGTTCTTGCCCTCGACGGTGGCGATGCCCGCCATGGTGCGCTGCTGGATCGCGGCGACGGCGGTGAAGTCCTTCGCCTGGCCGTTGCCGAGCTGGAGCAGACCGCCGGTGAGGTCGATCGGGCCGAAGTCGGCCTGACCGCCGACGATGGTCTGGATCACACCACCGGTGCCCTGACCGGCCTTGATGTCCACCTCGAAGCCGGCGTCCTTGAAGAAGCCCTTGTCCTTCGCCACCCAGGCGTAGGAGTCGCGGCCGAAGTTGCCGAACGAGGTGAGGTAGGTCACCTTCTGCAGCTTGCCGCCATCGCCGCCCTTGGCATCGTCGGCCGAATCCGACCCGCTGCTGCAGGCGGAGACAAGGGCGAGGGCGGTGGCCAGCGCGGCCGTAGCGACCGTACGGGTCAGCCTTCTCATCAGTGCACCATGTCCTTTCCGACCGGGGCCGGCAGGCCACCGGAGGGGGTTGTTATGACGGGCCGGCGGGAGGGGTGGAAGCCGGGCTCCGCCGTCGTGGGGGGATTCTTCGCGGGCACAGCGTACGAGAAACCCACAGTCGCGACGCCAGGCGCATCGGGTTGCGGAACGGAAACAACCTGACGACCACCCCAGCCGGTGTCATACCTCGACAGGGCGGCTAGCCTTTGTCGGATTCCTGACCGTCGACTCAGCGGAGGTACGCCGGAGATGATCCGACTGTCCGGGGTGTCCCGCACCTTCGAGGGCCGGTCCGGCCGGGTGGAGGCGCTGCGCGGCATCGACCTCGACGTCGCCGAGGGCGAGTTCGTCGCCGTACTCGGCCGCTCCGGCTGCGGCAAGTCCACCCTGCTGCGGCTGATCGCCGGGCTGCTGCCACTGAGCGCCGGTGAGGTCACCGTCGCCGGTACGCCGATCACCCGGCCGCGCCAGGACATCGCCATGCTGTTCCAGAAGCCGGCGCTGCTGCCCTGGCGCACCGTGCTGGACAACGTCCTGCTGCCCGTGGAGATCTTCGGCTGGAGCCGCGCCAAGCATCGCGAGCGGGCTCGGCAACTGCTCGACGTGGCCGGGTTGGCCGGCTTCGAGAAGCGCCTGCCGCACGAACTCTCCGGCGGCATGCAGCAGCGGGTGTCGCTGTGCCGGTCGTTGATCGGTGAGCCCCGGGTGATGCTGATGGACGAGCCGTTCTCCGCGCTCGACGCGCTCACCCGCGAGGAACTCTCCGGCGAACTCCAGCGGGTGCACATGGAGAACAAGCCGACGATCGTCTTCGTCACCCACTCGATCGACGAGGCGGTGCTGCTCGCCGACCGGGTGGTCGTGCTGAGCCCTCGCCCCGGCCGGATCCGCAAGGTGCTCGACGTCGACATCCCCCGACCGCGCACCCTGGGCCGCAACGCCCACCTGGCCGACGTCGCGCGAGTCAGCGCCGACCTGCACGAGCTGTTGATGGAACGTGACGAGCCGGCGGCGGCCGGCGCGGAAGGACGATGAACATGCGGGTGTCGGTCTTCACCGAACCCAACCGGGGTGCCACCTACGACACCCAACTCAGGTTCGCCCGACTGGTCGAGGCCTGCGGTTACGAGGGTTTCCTCCGCGCCGACCACTACCAGTCGATGGGCGCCGACCCGGGCCTGCCGGGCCCGACGGACGCCTGGCTCACCCTCGCCGCGCTGGCCCGGGAGACCGAACGGATCCGGCTCGGCACCCTGGTGACGTCCGCCACGTTCCGCCTCCCCGGCCCGCTCGCGGTGATGGTCGCGCAGGTCGACCAGATGAGCGGTGGCCGAATCGATCTGGGCATCGGCGCCGGCTGGTACGAGCGCGAGCACACCTCGTACGGCATCCCGTTCCCGCCGGTCGGCGAGCGCTTCGACCGGCTGGCCGAGCAGCTCGAGGTGATCACCGGGCTGTGGGCAACCCCGTCCGGCGAGACCTACAGCTTCACCGGCGACCACTACCAACTGGTGGACGCTCCGGCCCTGCCCAAGCCGGTGCAGGTGCCCGGGCCACCGATCATCGTGGGCGGACGCGGTCCCAAGCGCACACCCGAACTGGCCGCTCGCTACGCCGACGAGTTCAACATGCCGTTCAAGTCCGTGGCGGTCACCGCCGGGGCGTACGACCGGGTGCGCGAGGCGTGCGAGCGCACCGGACGGACGGAGTCCGGGCGCGACCCGTTGGTGCTCTCCGCCGGGATCGTCGTCGCCATCGGCCGGACCGACGCGGAGGCCCAGCGTCGGGCGGCGCCCCTGCACGAGAAGAGCGCGCTGCCACCGGAGGACCCGGTGGTCGGCTCCCCCGCGCAGCTCGTGCAGCGGATCGGCGAGTTCGCCGCGGTCGGTGCCACCCGGGTCCACCTACGCCTGATCGACTTCGACGATCTCGACCACCTCGAGCTGATCGCCGCCGAGGTGCTGCCCCAACTGGACGGAGCACGATGACCGACGTGATCGACGGAACCGAACTCGGACCGGTGGGTCAGGAGATCGTGTTCGAGAACGAGCGGGTCCGGGTCTGGCACATCCGGCTCCAGCCGGGCGAGCGGCAACCGCTGCACCGACACGACCACCCCTATCTGGTGGTGGCGATCGAGGGCGCCAAGAACGTCGTACAGACCATCGACGGGACCCGGATCGACGCCGACGAACCCACCGGCGGGGTGGTCTACCGGGACCCGGGCGCCGTGCACATGCTGACCAATGTCGGGGATACGACTTACCTGGCCCGGCTGGTCGAACTCAAGTAGACCCGCCGATGGCCACCGGCGCGCCGCGCGGCGCGCCGGTGGCGATCGGGTGTACCGGATGCGTAACGTGCCGGACATGGCCTTTCGGACCTGGGGCAGACTGCTGCTCACGGCGCTCGGGGTGAGCGTGCTGGCCGGAGCCGGCCAGCTCGGCGTCGCGTACGGTTTCGGCATCGTCCGCCTGACCGGCGCATTCACCGGCTCGACAGTCAACCAGTGGCCGGCCCAGCTGGTCTGGGTGGGCTGGTTCGCCGCCAACGCCGCCGTCGCCGGTGCCGTCCTGACCGGCCGCCTCGCCCGCCGCGACGCGCCGGCGGCGAGCACCGGCCGGCAGTTGGCGGTCGGAGGCGCGGCAGCGCTGGGCGCGACGGTCATCGCCCCGCTCTGCATGCAGCCGGCTCGCGCCGCGGAGCTGATCTCCGTGGACCCGGTCTGGGCGGTGGGCATCTGCGCCGTGGTCGGTGCGGTCATCGGGGCGGGCGCGGCGATCGCCGTCCTGTTCCGGCCCGAACTCGGCTGGAACATGGCCGCCGTGTCCGGCGCGGTCTGGCTGCTGGCGCTGATCTCCGTCCTGCCGTCGCTCGGCACTGCGGGCCCACTGCCGACCGTCCGACTCGGCGTACTGGAGCCGAGCCGGCTCGACGACGCCGCCGCCCAGCGGCTGGCGCTGCTCCTGCTACCCATCGTGGCGCTGCTGGCCGGGGCGGCGACCGCCGGGCTGGCCCGCTCGCGGGGTCAGGCCCCACTTGTCAGCGGGGCCACCGGGGTGGCCGGTCCGGTGCTGGTGGCGTTCGCCTACCTGACCGCCGGCCCGGGCGACGCGGTGGACCGCTACCAGGCCTCCCCGTACTACGGCTCGCTGATCGCAATCCTCGCCGGTGCCCTCGGCGCGGCCGCCGCCGCGCTGCTGCGCTTGCCGACGGGCACCCGTACCGCCGACCCCGAGGCGATCGAGCCCTCCGCGATCCTGCGCCCGCTGCCCGCCGGCCCGGCGCTGCCCGGTGCCGCGTCGGCGAACGACAGCGACGCCGCCGAGCGCACCGACACCGAGACGACGAACGCCGAGCTGACCACCACACGGCCCGGCAGTGTCGTCGCGGGTCCGTGGGCCACGGGCGACAACGATGGCGTACGCACCGTCCCGGCCCACTGGGACTGGCCGACGACCACCGCGAGCGGCCAGCATGGTCCGACTGTCGCAGCTCCGGCTGTTCCGTTGTCTCCCGCTGCTCCGTCGTCTCCGGCTGCTCCGTCGTCTCCAGCCGGTTCGACTGAGCGCGCAGCCTGGCTGACCGCACCGACAGGTGAGTTCACCGCCGCGGGGCAGACGCCGTCGGCGGACGGTGCCTCCGCGCCAACCGGCCCGACCAGCTCGGACGCGCCTGACTCGGAATCGACCAGCTCGGACGCGGTCGGAGCGGGCCCGGCCGATCCGGCCGCGGCCGACTCCGCCACCGGCAGCGCGGCCCGGACCAGCGCTGCCGCGGCCAGCACGGATACCGGCACGACCAGCACGGGAGCGGCCGACCACGGCACGCCCGAGGCAGCGCCGACGAGCAAGCCGCGACGGACCCGCAAGGCGAAGGTCAACCCGGACACCACCTCCGAAGCGGCCGACGACGCGGCCCCTGCCAGCCCAGCCACCACCGAGCCGACCGCCGGCCGCGCAACGAAGGGCACCCGATCGGGCAGGTCCGCCGACACCACCGGCTCCGACGCGAAGCGCGCACCGGCCCCTACCGCCGCCGACGCGAAGCAGGCAGCGGCCACCACGGCGACCGGCGCGACGCAGATGCCGGTCGATGCGGAGTCCCCCGACGCGACCGCCGATGCCACACCGGCACCGACCACCGCGTCGGGCACCGCTGGCGCGGACGCCACCGCATCCCCGAGGGTCCCGAAGACCGGCGCGGGCAGCGCCACGGCACCGGCCGCTGCGACCAGCGGTTCGGCAGTGGCCGGTGACGGTGACACGGACTCCGCACGGTCCGCCGCCGAGGACGTTTCCACCGCAGGGTTGTTCGAGGCCACCGCCGCCGGTGACCCGGACGCCGACCTGTGGACGCCTGCGCCGTCGGCCTGGCCGGTCGCCTCGACGTGGGCGGTGCCACCACAGGCCGCACCGCCGGAAGCGACGGCATCGGAGGGGCCGAGCGGGTCCCCCGAACCGACCGGCCCGACCCCCAGGCCCCGGCACCGGGCACCGTTGCCGGACCTGAGCCGGGCTGGCACCTGGAACGCGTTCGACACCTCCCGGCGGGGCAGGTCGACGGAATCGCGGGACAGCTCGCCGGCACCGACGGCGCCGACCGACGTCAGCGAGACGACCGCTCCGGCCGAACGTCCGGGCCCGACCGAAGCCCCCGTGAACGCCGCCAGCGCCCCCGTCGGCACCGGCGATCCGGTGCCTGCCGACGCCCCAACCGCGGCGTCGACGGCCCCGACGGTGGCAGAGCAGCCCTCCCGACGCGGGCGGCTCGGCGGGCTGTTCCGCCGCAACCGGTCCCGCGCCGACGAGGAGAGCCCCAAGACGTCGGACGAGGCGGAGCCGTTGGCGACCCAGGACGAGGAGTTCGTCGACTGGGTGGCCGGTCTGAGCAAGCCGGTGACGGACAACGAGCCCGGTCAGGAGAACAACCGCCGATCACTGCGCTCCATCGGTCGACACCACCGCGACTGACCCGTGGCGGCCGACCTGCCATGACCGACCTGCCGCGGCTGACGTCACGTGCTGCGCGGACCCACCGCCCCACCGCTTGATCGACTCGGGTTCATGGATATCGGCCAACCCATTCACCGGGACGCCCCCCCGTGCTCAGGTGGTCGTAGCAATCGATCTTGTCGTTCGTTGGTCTCTTCGGCGGGGTGATCGTTGAGAGGCTGGTGGGGACGTGGCGGGTCGT
>NZ_JBEZGM010000035.1:0-49577 GCF_040649995.1 Micromonospora sp. NPDC048835
TTCTACTTCCGCCACCGCCGGCGGGGGCCCCACACTAAACCCGGGCACAACCACTGGGGGCGCTGCCCGCACACCCCCGGGGCCGGGCCGGGGGGGCCCCACCGGAATCGGTGGGCCCGCGCGGGGGTCGGACGGGCGCGGCGATCGTCGTGCCCGGTCGGTGCGCTGCCGAGGGCAGACGTCATCGGGACAGTTCCTTCTGGTACTCGGCCTGGACCGCCTTCACGTACCCCTCGGGCGTCTGCTGGCCGGCGATCAGCTTCTGCATCTCCGGCGTGATCGCGGCGGCGAAGATGCCGCCGGTCGCGTTCGCGGTGAAGTCCACCGCGCCGTTGTCCGCACCGAGCTGCTGCGACGCCTTCAGGGTCTCGGCCAGCACGGTGTTCGGGGCGGCGCTCGGCACCGGCAGGTCGCTCGGGCCGCCCGGGCTGGAACCGCCGACCGTCACCGAGATCTCGCGGGCCTTGGCGTTGGTGTGCACCCAGTTCAGGAAGTACGCGGCGGCGTCCGGGTTCTTGGCCTTGGCGGAGACGCCGAAGGTGTTGGGGGCGGACATCGCCACGTGCTTCCCACCCGGCGACTCGGTCGGGAAGAGAAAGAAGCCGACGTTGCCGGGCATCGACTTGTCGAGGTTCGCCGACTCCCAGTCACCGTTGAACATGAACAGGCCGTTGCCCTTCTGGAACTCACCCACCATGCCCGCGTAGTCGAGCGCGTTGGCGTCCTTGGTGAAGTACCCGGCCTGCGCCCACTTCTGGATCGTCTGGGTGGCCTTCAGGGCAGCCGGGGTGTCGAACGTGGCCCCCGGCTTCTGGAAGATCCAGTCGGCGACCTGGGTCGGGTCGCCGAACTGGTTCTGCAGCGCCTGGTGCGGGAAGTTGATGCCCGCGGTGTTCTTGTTGAACTGCATGATCGGCTGGACCCCGCCGGTCTTCGCCTTGGCCAGCAGCTCTTCGAACTCGGCGACCGTGGCCGGTGGTTGGGTCATGCCGACCTGGGTGGCCAGTTTCTTGTTGTAGAAGACGCCGGTGACGCTGTAGCCGAGCCCCATCCCGTACAGCGAGCCGGTGCCCCGGGTGTTCTCGCCGACGCGCAGCTGCATGAGCTGGGAGGCGGGGAACTTGTCCCAGCCGTACGCGGTGAAGTACGGGTCGAGGTTCTTGAGCAGGTCGTCCTTGACCAGGTCGACCATGGTGGGGAGCCGGATGATGTCGGGCGAGTTGTCCGACGCCATCACCCGGGGCGCGTTCTCCACGATCACCGTGAACTGGTCCTCGCGGATGTTGAACTTCACGTTCGAGTGCTGCTTGGAGAACTCCTCGGCCAACGCCTTGGCCAGCGGGAAGCCGGTCTCCGCGTACATCTCCAGGGTGATCGGGTCGGTGCCCAGCTCCGTCTTGACGGCGGCATCGGACTTCTGGGTCGACGACCGGTCCTCCCCCGGCGCGCTGCACGCCGTCGCGCTCAGCCCGACCGCGAGCAACGACGCGAGAAGCACGGTTCTCCGTCGCGGAAACTTTGTCACCACAGCTGCCATCTCATGACTCCCTGACATCAACGGAAGGCGCCTCTGGACGCGCCAGAAGTGGTCGCTAAACTGATTTAGCAGAGCATGCGCGCGGCGCGGTGAGCTGTCAAGGACAAGTTGGCAACGGTGCGGAAACGTCTCGTTCACACCACACCGACGCGACCGGCGCTCGGTCCCGGACGGTGACGCATCATGATGGGCAGGAGCGGCGCCCGTGGCACCGCGCCTGATTCGGAGGACTGATGGGCCGCAACAGAGCAACACTCGCCGACGTCGCGCGGAGAGCCGGGCTGTCCAAGACCGCCGCGTCGATGGTGCTCAACGGCAGAGAGGGCACCCGACTCTCGGCCGAGGCACACCAACGGGTGTTCGCCGCCGCCGAGGAACTCGGCTACCGCCCCAACCTCGCCGCGCGCAGCCTCCGTACCCGCAAGACGGCGACCATCGCGTTCGTCTCCGACATCGTGGCCACCACCCGGTTCGCCGGCGACCTCATCCGCGGCGCTCTCGACGCGGCCCGCGAGCGGGACCACGTCCTGCTCATCACCGAGACCCAGGGTGACGCCACCTTCGAGCAGTACGCCATCGAGGCCGTCCTGGACCGGCAGGTCGACGGGGTGATCTACGCGGCGATGGCAACCCGGCGGCTGACGGTGCCACCGGCCATCCTCGGCGGCCCGGTGGTGCTGCTCAACGCCACCAGCCCCGACGGCCTGCCAAGCGTGGTCCCCGACGACGAGGGGGCCGGCCGTGCCGTCGCCACCGCCCTACTGGAGCTTGGCCACCGCGACGCGATCGCGCTGATCGGTCGCAACCGACTCAAGGAGGACGATCCGGAGGTCTCGCTCGCGGCCCGCGCCCGCCTGCACGGCATCCGGCAGGCACTTGAGGAGGCGGACGTCAATCTCCTGGCCGAGTGCTTCTGCACCGAGTGGTTGCCCGAGCACGGTTACGCCGCCATGCGGGGCCTGCTGAGCAAGCCGAAGCGTCCCAGCGCGATCATCTGCATGAACGACCGGCTGGCCTTCGGCGCCTACCAGGCCCTCGGCGAGGCGGGGCTGACCGTCCCGGACGACATCTCGGTCATCTCGTTCGACGACGACCCGATCGCCGCCTGGCTGCGGCCCAGTCTGGCCACCACGGCGTTGCCGCACGAGCAGATGGGGCGACGCGCGGTCGAGTTGCTCCTGGACGACGGCGTCGCCGAGCCCGCGCTCGTCCCGATGCCGCTGCGCCGACGCCGGTCCCTCGCGCCTCCGGCCGGCTGACCGCTGACCCTCCGGCCCCCGGCTGCGCGCCGACCTGGGCCGACGCTAAAACGGTTTAGTGCTAGGTTTCCGACCATGCTTCGTCTACCCGACCACTGGGTTTGGGACAGCTGGTACGCGCGGGACGACAACGGCCTCTGGCACGTGTTCTTCCTGCGCGCGTCCCGCGCCCTGCACGACCCACACCGCCGCCACCGCCGGGCCACCATCGGTCACGCCGTCTCGACGGACCTGCGCTCCTGGCGCCTGGTCGCCGACGCCGTGGTGCCCGCCGACGCTCCGAGCTGGGACGATCTGGCGACCTGGACAGGCTGCACCGTGCGCGGGCCGGACGGTCGGTGGTACCTGTTCTACACCGGGGTCGGCCGCGCCGAGGACGGGCTCGTCCAACGCATCGGACTGGCCGTCTCCGACGACCTCATGACCTGGCACCGGCACGGCACCGAGCCGATCGTCCAGGCCGACCCCACCTGGTACGAGCTGCTGGACAAGGACCTGTGGTACGAGCAGGCGTGGCGCGACCCCTGGGTGTTCCCCGACCCCGACGGCGAGGGTTGGCACATGCTGATCACCGCCCGCGCCAACACCGGCCCGGCGAACACCCGTGGCGTCGTCGGCCACGCCACCTCCACCGACCTCGTCACCTGGACCGTCGCGCCGCCGTTGTCGACACCGGCCGGCTTCGGTCACCTGGAGGTGCCCCAGGTCGCGGTGATCGACGGGCAGCCGCTGCTGCTGTTCTCCACCGACGCGACCGGCAGCGCCCGTCGCGACGACCACCGGATCTGGGTGGCGACCGGCGAGAGCACCCTCGGTCCGTGGGACATCGAGTCCGCCCAGCCGTTCGCCCACCCGCACCTGTACGCGCCCCGGCTGGTCCCCGGACCCGCCGACGACTGGTCCCTCATCGGCTTCCTCGATCACGTCGAGGGCACGTTCGTCGGGGAACTCACCGATCCCATCCCGGTCCGCTACGAGGCCGCTGCCGGATTGACGGTGGCCCCGTCGGTCACCGTCACCCGGGGCGGATGAGCTGAGGAGCGGTACACCTCAGAATGCCTCTGAGGTGTACCGCTCCTCGGCAGATCACCTGCGGGCCGGTCGAGAGCCCGTGGGGCTGGGTCAGCTACGCAGCTGCCACTGCTGGTTGCTGCCGCCGCCGCAGGCCCAGAGGATCAACTTGGTGCCGTTCGCCGTAGCGGCGCCGTTTGCGTCCAGGCAGAGACCCGACTGCACTCCCGTGATCGTGCCGTTGGCGTTGACGTTCCACTGCTGGTTGGTGCCGCCGTTGCAGTCCCAGATCACCACCTTCGTGCCGTTGACGGTGCCCTGGCCGGAGGCGTCCAGGCACTTGGTGCCGTAGACCATGAGCTGCCGGCTCGCGGTGTGGGTCCACCGCTGGTTGGCGACGTTACTGATGCAGTCCCAGATCTGAGCCTGCGTGCCGTTGGTCGTGCTGGAGTTGCCGATCTCGGCACAGCGGCCCGACTGGACGCCCACGATCTGCACGTTCGTCGGGTTGGTGCTGCCACCGCTCTGCACGCCGGCCGCGTTGATCACCGTTTGCGCGCCCGACGGCCAGTTGCCGTTGCTGACCGTGACGTTGCCGTTGACGACATTGCCGCGGTCACCGTTCGTCACGTTCGTGCCGCTGCTGGTCGACCAGTTGTTGGTGACCGTGAAGTTGCCCATGTTCTCGGCGTAGTAGTAGTTGGCGGTGGCCCACGTGCCGGTGGAGGAGAACACGTTGTTGCGGGCGGTGTAGTAGCGGGAGCCCTCGTCGAAGTAGAGCCCGAACCAGCCGTTGGTGCGCAGGCAGTAGTTCTCGGCGATCAACCCGCCCGGGTTCGCCGACAGCGAGTAGATGCACCCGCCGTCGGTCATCTGCTGCATGACGTCGTGCACGTAGTTGCCGATGACCTGGTTGTTGGCGGCGGTGGTCGCCGTGGAGTACCGCGGCTGGTAGTTGTACAGGCCACGGTTGGCGTAGTGCTGGCTGCCGCCGGCGTCGTTGGCGCCCCAGCCGTAGCCGACCGACATGCCGGTGTACGGCATGTTGTAGACCTCGTTGTGCGAGACCAGCGAGGTGTTCACGTAGGTCGTCAGGATCGAGACGACACCCCGGTACTCCAGACCGAGATCGTGCACCTTGTTGTTGCTGATGGTGACGTTGCGGTTGACCATCCGCTGGTCGCTGGGGTGGTGGGCATCGGCGCGCACGCCGCCGACCACGACGCCACCGGCGGAGTTGCGGGCGATCTCCGAGCGGGTGACGGTGATGTTGCTGGCCCCCAGGCCGACGCCGCTGGCGTGGGCGTTGGCGTCGTTGCCGATGCCGATGGCCGTCTGCCCGAGGTTGACGAACTGGGAGTCACTGAAACTGATGGTGTTGGCGGCGGAGACCTGCACCGCGGCCGGCATCTGGGCCCAGCTCGGGCGGGTGGCCTCGAACAGCGGGCAACCCTCCTGGCAGGAGGTCAGCGCGTCCGACGGGCGGGCCCAGGTACCGACGATGTGCGCGCCGGTCTGCTGGTCGGCGAAGCCGTTGCTGCTGCTCGGGCCGAGCCAGCTGGTGCCGGTGAAGGTGATGCCGCTGAACGAGATGTGGTGCGCGGGCGCGTCGTAGGTGCCGCCCACGTTCACCAGGGACTGCAACTGCGGCAGCTCCACGCTGACCGAGCTCATGTTCTGTCCGCTGAGCGGGATGTAGTTGAGCTGGCCGTTGCTCGGGTTCAGATACCACTCCCCCGCCGAGTCCAGGAACTCGTACGCGTTGGCCAGGTAGAACGGGCCCGCCCGGTGCGGGCGCGACAGCGTGTCGAAGCCGAAGGTGTTGTTGTTCCAGGCGGGCTGCTGCATCGTCAGGAAGTTGCCGCTGATGCTCTGCACCGGCGAGTACCTGTCGGTGAACGAGCCGACGCTCTCCACCTCGACGCGGTTCTGGTTGCCGAGGTTGTTGAGGTAGGTGAGCGCGCTGTTGCTGAACCGCATGCCGGACGTGGTGAAGGTGAAGTCGGCGCGGTTCACCGCGGTGCGGGCCCGGGTGGCGACGGCCCCGTTGACGTAGAGCTGACGGGAGTCGAGACCGGCGGGAACGTTGGCCCGCCAGATGTTCTTCCCGGAGTCGACGAGCGACCAGCCGGTGACCGCCCGGGCCCCGGTGATGGTCGGACGTGCGCCGGAGGCCGCCCGCCAGATCACCTGGTAGCCGTTGGTGCCCGAGTCGGCGGCGGTGAACCGCAGCGGCGACGAGAGCCGGTACGCGCCGTTGGCCAACTCCACCACGATGTCACCGGACATCGAGGTGTTGATCGCCCGCACCGCGGTCTGCGCGGCACTGAGCGAACACGGTTGGCTGGCCGAACACGTGGTGCCGGTGCCCGAGGGCGACGCGTAGAGGGTGGTGGTGGCAGCGAGTGCCGGGGACGCCGAGGCGGTTACCGCGACCAGGGCGGTCACCGCTGTCGCGGCGGCGCCGGCCAGCAGTCGGCGCAGCGGCGAGAGGGACGAGGACACGGGACGGTGCTCCTGACGTGAGAACGGGGTGGGGGTGGTGGAACGGCCTCGACCAGCGCGGGGGTGCCGGGCCGGGGCGGTCATCCGAGAATCTCCCGGAGATAGCGCAGACCGTCCGTGGCGAGACGGTCCTGCGAGGGGGCCAGCGGGCGCCAGATCGCCGCGGCGGTGGCGATGGTCTCGTTCTCCGCAGTGAACGACTCGATGCAGATAGCGCCCTGATAGCCGGTGTCCCGTAGGACGTCGAAGAAGCGGGGCCAGTCGAAGTGATCGGCACCGGGGGCACCCCGGTTGGAGCCGCTGACCTGCACGTGCTTGATGTGCGGACCGGCCACCGCGAGTGCCGCGTAGGGGTCGGCCTCCTCGATGTTCATGTGGTAGGTATCGATCATGATGCCGACGTTCGAGGGCAGCCCGTCGATCATCTCGACGGTCTGCTCGACGGTGTTGACGACGCTCGTCTCGTAACGGTTCAGCGCCTCGACACCGATGCTGACGCCCAGCTCGCCGGCCTGCTCGGCGACCGGCGCCAGGGCTCGCCGGAAGTCCGCATAGCAGGCCGCGCGAGCCGCTGGCGACATCCGCCAGGTGCGGCCGACCGAGGCGTACGCGGGGCCGCCGACGCATCCAGCGCCGACGGTCGCCGCGCTCGCCACGCAGCCCTTGAGGTACGCCACCGTCGACTCGACGACCGCTGGTGCGGCGTCTACCAGATCCCGGCCCGGCGGGGTGACCGCGCAGACGCCGGCGGCGACGAGGCCGTGCGCCGCCAGCAGATCCCGGGTACGGATCGGGTCCCAGTCACCGGGCTGCTCGATCGGCAACTCGACCGCGTCGAAGCCGAACGCGGCGATCCGCGGAATCAGCTCGGCCAGGGCCTTGTCATCGACCGGCGAGGCCCACACCCAGGGGTTGACGCCGATGGCGTACATCAGGACCTACTTCCAGCGTTGCGGGTAACCGGGCAGGTCGGTGCAGCCGCACATCGCGTAGTGCAGCGGCGGCATGCTCGTGTCGAGGTACTGGTCCAGGTTGTCCTGCGTGACGGTCGGCTGCGGCAGCTTCCACGGGTTGGAGACCTGCTCGCCGTCCAGGATCCGCAGGGCGGCGATGATCGGCGTACGCCACTGGTAGGTCGGGTAGGTCGGTGCGATCGCGGTGAGCTGCTTGTCCTTCCAGATCTTCAGGAAGTCGAGCTGGTCCTCGCCGTTCATCGGCGGGACGGGCTTGCCCGCGTCCTGGAACGCCTCGACCGCCGCGACGGCCGTCGCTCCGGCGTCCATCCAGACCCCGTCGATGGTGCCGTAGCGCTGGATGTAGTCGTCGACGATCTTCTTGGTCTTGGCCGGGTCGCCGTCGGTGAACTCGACGCCGACGACGTCGACCTTCGCCTTGTCGAACGACACCTTCGCCGCCGACCAGCGGGTCTCCAGCACGTCGACGCCGGGCAGGATCCGCAGGGCGAGGACCTTGCCGCCGGACTTCATCTTCTGGCTGACGAACTCGGCGCCGACGTGACCGAACCCGTACCCGCCGATGGGGTTGATGAACGTCACCGGGCACTTCGTGTTGACGCCGCGGTCGAAGACGACGACCGGCAGCCCGGCCTTGCAGGCCGCCTCGACGGCCGGGGTGAGCGTGGCGGTGGTGTTCGGCGAGACGATGAGCGCGTCGCAGCCCTTGCCGAGCAGGTCGTTGATGTCCGCGATCTGCTTCTGGTCCTTACCCTCGGCGTCGACGTGCACGAACTCCTTGATCCGGCTCTTCTGCGCCTCGACCTCGGCCTGCATGGTCTTGAAGCCGACCTGCCGCCAGGGGTTGTTCAGGGCCGCGTTCGAGAAGCAGATCTTGTGCGGCCCCTTCTTCTTGAACTTGGCGGTGTCGACCATCGCCGGGTTGAGCACCTGCTCCCACGGCTTGTCCGCCGGCCCGGTGGGGGTGGCGGTGAGCAGCGACAGCTCGGCGTCGTAGTCGGCCTGCACGAAGAACTTCGACTGGTCCCCGGTGCCCGACCCGGCGGCCGGAGGGCTACCCGAAGGGCTCGCGGCCGGTTCGTCCGTGGCGCAGGCGCCGAGGGACAGCAGGGTGACAGCGGCAAGCGCCGCCATGGAACGTCGCACTATGGTTTCCCCTTTATCTCGACGTGGAACGGGTTGCCGAGACCGCCACGGCGAGCAGAATGATCGCGCCCTGGACGGTCGACCTGAGGGCGCCGGAGACGCCGTAGAAGTTCATGAGGGCGAACAACAGTTCGAGGGTCAGCGCGCCGAGCATCGCCCCGACGACCGCGCCGCGCCCGCCACCGAGTGCCACACCGCCGAGGACGACCGCGGTGATCGCACCGAACTCAAGACCCGCACCGGCCTGGAACGACACGCCGCTGTAGCCACCCAGGAGGATCGCCGCCACCGCCGCCGCGAGGCCGCTGAGGATGAAGGCGAAGGTCCGGGTACGCCACACGCGTACGCCGCTCAGCTCGGCGGTGCGCGGGTTGTCGCCGACGGCGACGAGCGTCCGACCGAAGTCGGAGCGCATCAACAGCACTGCCGCGATCGCAAGGACCACCAGGACCACCAGCGCGTACGGCACCCGGCCCAGCAGCGGCACGTCCTCGAAGGCCCGCCGGCCGAACCGTCGGAACTCCTCGGAGAGGCCACCCTTCGGGGCGCCGTCGGACCAGAGGTAGACCGCGCCCACCAGGATCAGGAACATACCGAGGGTGGTGATGAACGACGGCACCCGCAGCCGCGTCGTGACCAGGCCGTTGACCAGCCCGACCAGGGCTCCGAAGGCGAGCAGCAGCAGCACCACCGGCCAGGTGCGCGCCGGGTCGCTGTCGATCAGCCGGGCGGCGACGACCACCTGCGCGGTGACCAGCGACCCGACCGACAGGTCGAACTCACCGGACACGATCACGAAGTACTGGCCGGCGGCGAGCAGGATGATCGGCGCCGAACGGCCGAGGAACGACATCAGCGACGGCGGGGCCAGGAAGTCGGGCTGCCGGATACCGACGAGCACCAGCAGCACCGCGAGGATCACCAGGATCGGCAGGACACCACCGGGACGGACCCGCGGCAGACGCAGCGGCAGGGAACGGGGCTGGACGGTCTGCATGGCTAGGCCGCCTTTCGCATGGCCCGGCGGGCGTAGACGGCGACCGCGGCGATGATGATGACGCCCCGGATCACCTGCTTGAAGAAGGCGTCGACCTCGAGCTGGTTGAAGATGGCGTCGATGCTGGCGAGCAGCAGCACCCCACCGACGGTGCCGATGACACCGCCGCGCCCACCGGCGAGGGCGGTCCCCCCGATCACCACCGCGGCGATCGACTCCAGGTCGTAGAGACCCTCGGTGCCGACCCGCGGGGCACCTGAGCCGAGCCGACTGGCGAGGTAGATGCCGGCGAGCCCCGCGCACATCGAGCACAGGATGTGGGCGGTGACGAGGACCCGGTCGTTGCGGACGCCGGAGAGGCGGGCCACCTCCGGATCCCCGCCGACGGCGACCAGGTGGTGGCCGAAGCGGGTCCGCGAGAGCGCGAACCAGGCCGCCGCGGTGACCGCGATCAGGAGCAGGAACGACACCGGCACCGGCCCGACGCGCTGGTAGCCGAGCGCCTGCACCAGCGCGGGTGCGGTGGTGCCGGCCGGGCCGTCGTAGCCGTTGTCGAGATAGCCCTTGAGCAGCAACCCGACGCCGAGGGTGGCGATGAACGCGTTCACCCGGAACCTGGTGACGAGGAGCCCGTTGAGCAGCCCGACGCCGGCGCTGACCACGAGCACCAGACCGATCGCCGGCAGCACCGCGCCGTCACTGCCGTTCATCGTCTCGGCCGCGACCAGGGTGCTGAGGCTGATCACGTACGCCACCGAGAGGTCGAGCGACCCGCCCAGGATGACCAGGGTCTGACCGACCGCGACCAGCCCGAGGCCGGCGGCGACATGCAGCAGACTCACCGTGGTGGACTGGTTGAAGAGCTGACCACCATCGAGCAGCACGACCAGCCAGCCGATCGTGAGGGTCAGGGTCAGGGCCACGAACACGCCCGGTACGGGGCGTCGGGCCGGCAGCAGCGACAGAGCACTCATGTGGCAACCTCGCGTGTGGTGCCGACCGCCAGTGCGACGACCTCTTCCTCGGTCGCCCCGGCGGGCAGTTCGCCCGCGACGTGGCCGTCCCGCATGACGACGATCCGGTCACTCATCCCCAGCAGCTCCGGTAGGTCGGACGAAATCATCAGCACGGCCGCGCCGTCCTTGGCGAGGCGGCGGACGAGGTCGTGGATGGCGGACTTCGCGCCCACGTCGATGCCCCTGGTCGGCTCGTCGAAGAGCAGGATCCCCGGGTCGAGCGCGAGCCACCGGGCCAGCACGACCTTCTGCTGGTTGCCCCCGGACAGAAAGCGGATCTCCTGGTCGTCGCCGGCGCCACGGACCTCCACGGCGGCCAGCAACTCACGCATCCGGACGGTCCGCGCCGCCCGGCCGGACCGGGCGGCGAAGACGGCCCGGCTGGCGAGCAGCGCGTTGTCGAGCACCGACTGGCGGGGGACGATCCCCTCGCCCTTGCGGTCCTCGGTGACGTACGCGATGCCGGCCCGCATCGCGGCGCGGGGTGAGCGCAGCCGGACCGGTCGGTCGTCGAGCGTGACGTCGCCGGTCGTGAACGGCGACACCCCGAAGATCGCGCGGGCCAGCGCCGAGCGCCCGGAGCCCTGCAGACCGCCGATGCCGAGCACCTCGCCGGCGCGCAGCTGGAGGTTGACGTCCCGCAGCTTCCGGTTGCCCGCGTCGCGAAGGTTGAGCCGCACCGGGCCCCGGTCCTCCGGGGCGGCCCGGTCCGGGTAGTAGCTGGACAGTTCCCGGCCGACCATGTGCCGCACCAACTCGTCGGCGGTGGTGTCCGCGGTATTCACGGTGGTGACCCGACGGCCGTCCTTGAGCACGGTGATCCGACCGGACAGGTCGAAGACCTCGGCGAGCCGGTGCGAGACGTACAGCAGCCCGATGCCCCGTTCCTGGAGCCGGCGCACCAGCCCGTAGAGCAACTCGACCTCGTGGTCGGCCAGGGCGGCGGTCGGCTCGTCCATGATGAGCAGCCGCGCGTCCAGGGCGAGCGCCTTGGCGATCTCGACGACCTGCTGCTGCGCGACGCCCAACTGCCCCACCCGGGCCTCGGCCGGCAGGGTGGTCTCACCGATCGAGGCGAGTAGTCGGGTGGTGCGCTCGACCATCTCCCGACGGTCGACGAGCCCGCGTCGGACCGGCTCGTGCCCCAGGTAGACGTTCTCCGCGACGGTGCGCTCCGGGAGCAGGTTGAACTCCTGGTGGATGATGCCGATGCCGGCTCGCTGGGCGTCACGAGGGCCACGGAACGTACGCGACTCACCGGCGAACTCGACAGTGCCGCCGTCCGGGGCGTGACCGCCCGAGACGATCTTCATCAGGGTCGACTTCCCGGCACCGTTCTCACCGACCACGGCGTGCACCTCGCCGGGCGCGACATCGAGGTCGACACCGTCGAGGACGCGGACGCCGAGAAAGGACTTGCCGATGCCCCGGAGGGTCAGAAGTGGCGTCGGCGGCGGATCTGACATCCCGAATGCCCTCACAGATAGTAGTTGTCGGTTGGATCCAGCACCGCGCTCCGGCGGCTCTGAGAGACCGCACGGTGAACTTTCGTAGCTATCGACGAAGACTTATGTTCGCGTGATGCGAACATTCCCTTGACATCGACGAAACATCACACGTATGAAGATAGATGTTTGGATGCGGGTCCGCAATCCTCGACCGGGGCTGATTGCCAGGGCCTTCACCCGATCGACAGCGACGCCCGCAGCGAGGGGCTCGCGCACGACCGTCGTCACCTGGGCAGGACGCCGGACGTTGTCGCCTTCATTGACATCGATCTATATCTAGCTCATCCTGACCCTCGTGGATCACCGGACGAGACCTACAGCGGCCATAACGCTGTGTAACGTCCTTCGGGTCTGACTGCCGTTACGGCGAACGGCACGAGGACCAACCACCGCACCCCGTGCACCCCCGCGCGTGCAGGCACAACCTGACGAGCCGTGGGGCCCGTGGTGGCAATCGGAGTTGCTCGCCCAACCTAGGAGACGGCATGCGTCGCAACACATTGCTCATCTCAATTATCGCCGGCCTGTTGCTGGCGCTCGGACTCGCTCCACCCGCGTCGGCGGCCCCGGCCTTCCGCGCCCTGGTGTTCAGCAAGACCACCGGCTACCGGCACGACTCGATCCCCGCCGGGATCAGCATGCTCCAACAGCAGGCCGCCGCGAACAACTTCGAGGTGGTGGCGACCGAGGACTCGAGCGTCTTCACCGCCAGTAACCTGGCGACCTTCGACGTGATCGTCATGCTCCAGACCTCCGGCATGGTCTGGACCTCGTCGGCGCAGCGCCAGGCGGTGGAGGGCTACCTCGCCAGCGGTAAGGGCATCGTCGCCATCCACAACGCCACCGACATGGGCATCGAGTCCGAGTACCCGTGGTGGGACCAGACCATCAACGCCGGCGCCCACATGCCCGAGCACTCCCCCGGCGTGCTCCAGGGCACCGCAATCGTCGCCGACAAGAAGCACCCGTCGACGGCCAGCCTGCCGGACCGGTGGGTCCGCAACGAGGAGTGGTACAACTTCGACGCCAACCCGCGCGGCAACGTGCACGTGCTGGTGACCGCCGACGAGCGCACGTACAACCCGGGATCCCGGGCGATGGGCCCGGACCACCCGATCTCCTGGTGCCGGAACACCAACGGCGGGCGGGTGTGGGCCACCGCGATGGGCCACGCGATCGGCTCCTACAGCGAGGCGAACTTCCAGAACCACGTGCTCGGTGGCATCAAGTGGGCGGCCGGTAACGCCGCCGGTGACTGCGGCGGCACCGTCTGGGGCAACTTCGAGAAGCGCACCCTCGACGACAACACCGTCGACCCGATGGCGCTTGGTGTGGCACCGGACGGCCGGGTCTTCTACGTCCAGCGTGGCGGCCAGGTGAAGATCTTCAAGCCCTCCACCAACAGCACCGTCACCGCTGGCACGCTCAGCGTCTACACCGGCGGCGAGGACGGCCTGACCGGCATGGCGCTGGACCCCAACTTCGCCACCAACGGCTACATCTACCTGTACCACTCGCCGGCCAGCAGCAGCACCGACATCAACCGGGTCTCCCGCTACACGGTCAGCGGTGACACGCTGAACACGTCCAGCGGCGTGACGATCATCGACATCCCGGCGTACCGGGACCGGACCTTCCCGGAGCCCGGCCACACCGGCGGCTACATCAAGTTCGGCCCGGACGGCAACCTCTTCATCGGCACCGGGGACGACACGCCGCCGAACCTGGACCCGAACTGGCAGGGCTACGCCCCGCTGGACTGGCGGTCGGGCAAGTCCAACCTGGATGCCGCCCGCAGCGCCGGCAACACCAACGACCTGCGCGGCAAGCTGCTGCGGATCAAGCCCTCGGCCAGCGGTGGCTACACCATCCCGTCGGGCAACCTCTACCCCCAGGGCACCGCGCAGACCAAGCCCGAGGTCTACGCGATGGGCTTCCGCAACCCGTTCCGCTTCTCCATCGACCCGGCCAACGGCTGGGTCTACCTGGCCGACTACGGCCCGGACCGGAACCCGCCCACCACCAACCGTGGCCCCGAGGGCCTGGTAGAGCTCAACGTGATCAAGCAGGCCGGCAACTACGGCTGGCCGTTCTGCCACGGCAACAACCAGCCGTACGCCCCGTTCAACCCGGACACCGGCGTCGTCGGCTCGAAGTTCAACTGCTCCGCGCCGGTCAACAACTCGCCGAACAACACCGGTCTGACCAGCCTGAAGCCGGTCGTCATGCCGAACATCTGGTATGGCTACCCCGCCTCGACGACCTTCCCCGAGCTCGGCTCCGGCGGCTCCGCTCCGATGGGTGGGCCGATCTACCGGTACGACGCCTCGAACCCGTCCGCGACGAAGTTCCCGCCCTACTACGACGGGGTGCACTTCTTCTACGAGTGGGCGCGCAACTACGTCAAGGAGGTGCACTTCGACTCCTCCTCGGCGGTGACCCGGACCAACCCGTTCCTGCCCAACGTGCGGTTCAACAAGCCGATGGACATGGAGTTCGGCAAGGACGGCTCGCTCTACCTGTTGGAGTGGGGCACCAACTTCGGCGGCGGCAACAGCGACTCCGGGCTCTACCGGATCGACTACAACCAGGGCGGCCGGTCACCGATCGTCAAGGCCACCGGCACGCCCACCAGCGGCAGCGCACCGCTGACCGTCCAGTTCAGCAGCGCCGGCACGTCCGACCCGGACGGCAACGCGCTGAGCTACCTGTGGACGTTCGGCGACGGCACCACGTCGACGGCGGCCAACCCGTCGAAGGTCTACACCTCCAACGGCAACTACACCGCCCAGTTGAAGGTCACCAACAGCGCCGGCAAGACCGGCTTCGCCAACGTCCAGATCACCGTCGGCAACAGCGCCCCGGTGGTCACCATCACCACACCTGGCAACGGCGGCATGCTCACCTTCGGTGACAAGGTGTCGTACCAGATCACCGTGACCGACCCGGACGGCGGAACCGTCGACTGCTCGAAGGTGTTCCTCAACCCGGCGCTGGGTCACGACGACCACGCGCACGAGACCACCGAGTACCCGGGCTGCTCGGGCACCATCTCCACCGACCTGCTCGGCGGGCACCCCGATGGCGCCAACCTGTTCTACGTGCTGAACGCGCGGTACACCGACAACGGTGGCTCGGGCGGCGGGTCCCCGCTCACCGGCACCGCACAGGCGATCCTGCAACCGAAGCACAAGCAGTCGGAGTACTTCAGCAGCCAGTCCGGCATCCGGGTGGTCGACCAGTCGGCCGCGGAGAGCACCAAGCGCGTCGGTGACATCTCCAGCAACGACTGGATCGCGTTCAACCCGATGAACCTGTCGGGGATCTCCACGGTCAGCTACCGGCTGTCGTCGCCCTCCGGCGGCGGCTCGATCGAGCTGCGGGCCGACTCGCCGACCGGCACCCTGCTGGCCACCACCACGGTGCCCAGCACCGGTGGCTGGGACAACTACCAGTCCACGACACCGGTGAGCGTCGCGTCGCTGAGCGGGACGCACACGCTCTACATGGTGTTCAAGAACGCCAACAACTCGTTCGATCTGGACTCGCACACCTTCGGCGGGAACGGCGTCGGGACACCCGGCACCGGCACCGGGCTGGCGGGCAAGACCTACACGGTCACGGCGCAGCACAGCAACAAGCTGATGGACGTCAGCGGTGTCTCCACCGCCGACGGCGCCCAGATCACCCAGTGGGCGAGCACCGGTGGCAACAACCAGAGGTGGCAGGCGGTCGACGCCGGTAACGGCGCCCTCTACCTGAAGGCGGTGCACAGCGGCAAGTGCGTCGAGGTCACCGGCAGTTCCACCGCGGCGGGTGCCTTCCTCCAGCAGGCCACCTGCAACAACGGTAACCAGCAGAAGTTCACCGCCACCGCGACGGGCACCTCCGGCGTGTACACGGTGAAGAGTGTGCTGAGCGGGCTCTGCCTGGACGTCAACGGCGCTTCCACGGCCGACGGCGCCCGGGTGTTGCAGTGGACCTGCAACAGCGCGGCGAACCAGCAGTGGCGCTTCACCGCGCTCTGACCCTGCGGCTGTCGCGGTAACAGATGACGTCCCGGTCGGGACCGGTATCCGAGTAACGGAGCCGGCCCCGGCCGGGACGTCGTCGTCGATCAGGCAGGCAGACCGGGCGGCGCGGCGAGCAGCCCGGCCGCCGCCAGGTCGTCCCACAACTCCTCCGGCACGACCACCCCGGACCGTCGCACCGTCTCGACCACCTGCTCCTCGTTGCGGACGCCGACCACCGTCGACACCACGGTCGGATGCCGGCGGACGAAGGCGAGCGCCGCCTGCGGCAGGGTCACCCCGTACGTCTCGCAGACCGTGGCGATCCGCCGAGCCCGCTCGATCACCTGCGCCGGAGCCTGCTGGTAGTTGTAGACCGCGTCGGCCGGCGGCCGGTCGCGCGACAGCAGCCCCGAGTTGTAGACGCCGGCGATGACCACGCCCACCCCCCGGGCCTCGGCAGCCGGCAGCAGGTCGGCGGCGGCGCCCTGTTCGAGCAGGGTGTACCGGCCGGCGCACATCATCACGTCGACGTCGGTCTCCCGGACGAACCGCGCCAGCATCTCCGACTGGTTCATTCCGGCACCAATGGCACCCACCACGCCCTGGTCCCGCAGCTCGATCAGGGCGGGGACGGCCTGGTACGCGGCCTGCTCCCAGTGGTCGTCCGGATCGTGCAGGTAGACGACGTCGATCCGGTCCAGGCCGGTCCGTTCCAGGCTGGCCTCGATGGAACGGAGAACGCCGTCCCGGCTGAAGTCCCACACCCGCCGGTGGTCCGCGGGCACGTCGAACCCGTCGGAGTCCCGCAGGTGCGCATCCTCGGGTGACGGCACCAGGAGTCGCCCGACCTTCGTCGACACGACGTACTCGTCGCGCGGCCGTTGGCGCAGCGCGACGCCGAGCCGCCGCTCGGAAAGCCCGAGGCCGTAGTGCGGCGCCGTGTCGAAGTACCGGACACCCGCCTCCCACGCGGCGTCGACCGCCGAGGCGAACTCCTCGTCCGACGTCGTCCGGTACAGGTTGCCACCCTGGGCCGCGCCGAAGCCCAGCTCGCTGAGGCGTACCTCCGGGCGGCGCGGCAGCGCGCGGGCCATCATGACGCCTCCAGCCGGTAGACGCGGCGTGCCGTCGCACCCCAGATCGACGCCTGTCCGGCGTCGTCCTGGCCGTCCAGCAGCTCCGCGAGGGTGTCCACCCACCGTTGGTACGAGCTGGCGAGAAGGCTGACCGGCCAGTCCGAGCCGAACATCAGTCGGTCCGGCCCGAACGCGTCGAGGGCGTCCTCGACGGCGGGTCGAAGGTCCCCCGGCGTCCAGTGCGGGCGCGGCACCTCGGTCACCAGACCGGAGAGCTTCGCCGTGGTGTTCGGCGAGCCGGCCAACGACCGCAGGTCCCGGCTCCACTGGGCCATCTCGGCGGTGCCGAGCGCGGGCTTGCCCAGGTGGTCGAGGACGAAGCGCACCTCGGGCAGATCGCGGGTGAGACGCACGGCCATGGGGAGTTGGTGCTGGCGTACCAGCAGGTCGAAGACGAGGCCGGCGGCGCCCACCGCGGCGATCCCCCGGCGGACGTCCGGACGGTCCAGGTACGCCGGGTCGGTCTCGGACTGCACGAGGTGGCGGATGCCGACGAGGCGTTCCCCACCCCGTCCGGCCCGCAGCCGCTCGAGTCGCTGCGCGACGTCGTCGGCGGTCAGGTCAACCCAGCCGACGACCCCACGGACCAGGCTGTCGTCGGCGGCGATGGCCAGCAGGTCCACCGTCTCCGTGTCCGAGGCGATGGACTGCACCACCACGGTCGCGGTGACCCCCGCCGCCCGGGCCGGCAGCGCGAGATCGGCGGGTTCGAAGTCGGCGTCGATTGCCGACATGGTCACCGGGTCGATCCACGGCTGCGGGTGCCGTGCGCGGACCCAGAGGTGGTGGTGCGCGTCGACGATTCCGGCCCGCCCGGCCTCCCCCGTGCCCGTCATCGGCCCAGCCATCCGCCGTCGACGGGCAGGACGACGCCGTTGACGTAGTCCGACGCGCTCGCCGCCAGGAACACCGTGGCACCGGCCAGGTCGTCGGCCCGGCCCCACCGCCCGGCCGGGATCCGGCCGAGGATCGCCTGGTTACGGTCCGGGTCGTCGCGCAGAGCCTGGGTGTTGTCGGTGGCGATGTAGCCGGGCGCGATGGCGTTGACGTTCACCCCGCGCGCCGCCCACTCGTTCGCCAGTGCCTTGGTGAGGCCGGCCACGCCCGACTTCGACGCGGCGTAGCCGGGGACGGTGATGCCGCCCTGGAAACTCAACAGCGACGCGGTGAAGATGATCTTTCCTCGGCCACGCTCGACCATCGTCCGACCGATCTCCCGGCTGAGGATGAACTGACTGCTGAGGTTCACCTCGATCACGTGGTCCCACATCTCGTCCGGGTGCTCCGCGGCCGGGGTCCGGGCGATGGTGCCGCCGTTGTTCACCAGGATGTCGACCGGCCCGAGCGCGATGATGTCGCTGGCCAGCCGGTGCACGGCGGCCCGGTCGCCGAGGTCCGCCCGCAGCGGCGTGAACCGGCGGCCGGCGGCGCGCACCCGACGTTCGACCTCGCTGCCCTCCGCTTCGAGCTGAGCGGAGACGCCCACGATGTCGGCGCCGGCAAGGGCCAGCGCCTCGGCCATGGCCAGGCCGATGCCACGCCGCGCCCCGGTCACGACGGCGGTCTGGCCGGACAGGTCGAAGAGCGCCGTCACCTGTCACCCTCCCGCACATCGAGCAGCACCTTCATGACGCCGCCACCCTCCAACGCGGCGAAGGCCGCACTGGCCTTCTCGACCGGTTCGATCCGGGAGATGAGCTGTCGTGCCGGAATCGCACCCGAGGCGACCAGTCGGATCGCCTCCACCATGTCGTCGCGCTGGTAGAGCCGGGCGCCGAGCAGCTCCAGCTCCCGCCAGAAGAACCGGTGCAGGTTGACCTCCCGGGGCTTGGGGTGGATCGCCACCATGACCAGACGTCCACGAGTGGTGAGGACGTCGACAGCGGTGGTGACACCGGCCGGCGAGCCGGACACCTCGAAGGCGATGTCGGCGCCCGCGCCGTCGGTACGGTCGTTCACCAGCGCCACCACATCGGTCGACAGCGGGTCGACGGCCTCGACGCCGATCCCTTCCGCCACCTCACGTCGGAACGGGTCCGGTTCGACCAGGAGCACCCGTGCGCCGCGGCTGCGCGCGACGGTGGCGATGAGGACGCCGACCGGCCCACCACCGACCACCACCACCTGGTCGTCGGCGGTCACGTTGCCCCGGCGTACGTCGTGCACGGCGACCGCGACCGGCTCGACAAGCGCCGCGTGTTCAAGGGGCAACTCCTCCGGCAGGGGCAGGACCAGCTCCGCCGGCACCGTCCAGGAGGACTGCATCGCGCCCGGCGAGTCGATGCCGAGGAAGTTCATCGCGTGGCAGACGTGGGAGTTGCCCCGCTTGCAGGCCGCGCAGCGTCCGCAGGGCCGGGTCGGCATGACGGTGACGGGCTGACCGACGGTCAAGCCGGTCACCTCCTCGCCGACCGCCGCGACCCGCCCGGACATCTCGTGCCCGATGATCGCGGAGTCACCAACCCGGGCGTCCATGTCCCCGTGGTAGATGTGCAGGTCCGTGCCGCAGATGCCGGTGTACGCCACCTCGATCCGCACCTGGCCGCGACCCGGTGGCTCCGGGTCGCGGTGCTCGATGCCGAGGTCTCGCGCTCCCCGGTAGACGACTGCCTTCATCGTTCCTCCGTCTCGACTGTCGGTACGTCGGTCGTGGCCGACCGGGCATGGTCGTGGGTGCACCGCCGTCGCGATGCACCCACGCCTTCCCTCTTACGGTGTTCAGCTCAGTGCCGTACGGTCGGCGACACCTCGTTGCGGGAGTTCAGCGGCACGGCGGGCACCTGGCGGGTGGGGATCACCCCGTCCACTCCGGCCAGCAGCCGCCGCCCGGCCCGCTCCGGCCGTACGTTGGGACTGTCGGCCGTCAGCGCCTGTGGGCGGCGGTTTGCCGCCCGGATCCGCTCCTCGTCCACTCGGATCCCCAACCCGGGGGCGTCGCCGAGGATGAAGGCACCATCCTCGACGTGCAGGTCGACGGAGATGCCGACCGGTGGGTGCAGATCCTGCAACTCGCTGGTCAGGTGGTTCGGCACCGAGGTGGCGGCGTGCAGCAGCCCGATCGGGCTGTTGCCGATCGGGCTGACCGGCAGGTCGTGGGCGTGCGCCAGGGCGGACACCCGGAGGAAGTGGGTGACCCCCCAGACCGCGGACGTCTGGAGGACGTCGACCGCGCCGGCGGCGATCAGTGGGCGGAACTGTTCGAGCCCGGTCAGGTTCTCCCCGGTGGCGACGGACGCGCACACTCCACGGCTCACCGCGGCCAGGCCCTCGGCGTCCCAGCGGCGGACCGGCTCCTCGATCCAGATGAGGTCGAGGGTGCGTTCCAGCTCGCAGACGTGCCGCACAGCCTGCTTGCGGGTCCATGCCTCGTTGACGTCGAGCATCAGACCCGGCCGCCGGCCGTGCCCGGCCTCGGTCAGCACGTCCCTGACCAGGCCGAGGCGGTGCCGGTCCTGCTCGATGTCGAGGCCACCCTTGAGCTTGGCGGCCCGTAGGCCGCGGTCGGCGTAGATCTCGTACTCGGCGACGAGCTCGTCGTCGCTCAGGCCGATGTCCAGGCCGGAGGCGTACGCGTTGACCCGCCGGTCCCGCCCGCCCAGCAGCCGCCACAAGGGCTCACCGGCAGCCTGCGCCTTGATGTCCCACAGTGCGGTGTCGAGAGCGCCGATGGTGCCGAAGACCGGCCCCGCGTGGCCCGCCTTGAAGGTGTGCCGCAGCATGCGGTCGTACAGGGTCGTCACCGCACGGGGGTCTTCGCCCTCGACGGCAGCGAAGATCCGGTCGATCTCGACGTGCGGCCCCAGGCCGACGCCGGTGATGCCCTCGTCGGTGTCGACGAGGACGATCGAGACCGGGACCACCCCGTCGGCGAACACGCCGTTGGCGTCACCGACGGGGCGCCCCCATTCCTGGACCGTGGAGAGCGTCCGATAACCCGTGATCCGCATGGTCAACCCTTCGTGGAACCGGCGGCCACGCCGTCGGCAATTTGGCGCTGGAGGAACAGGTAGACCAACAGGACAGGAATCGCGGCGATCAGCACCCCGGAGGCGAAGGTCGGGATGTTGTCGGAGTACTGGCCGCGCAACGAGGTCACGCCGATCATGAGCGTCCGGTTCTCCGCCGAGGGCATCATCACCAACGCCATGAGGACGTCGTTCCAGCAGAACAGGGTGTTGAGGATGCCGACCGACAGCAGCGCCGGGGTGCCCAGGGGCAGCATGATCCGGCGGTACACGCCGTACACCGTGTTGCCGTCGATCCGCGCGGCGTCGACGATCTCCGGCGGGATGCCCCGGTAGTAGCTCGTCATCAGGAAGACCGTGAAGGGCAGGAACTGGGCCACGTAGACCAGGATCAGGCCCGGGTACGTGTCGATCAGCGCGGTGTCCGCCATGATTCGGGCGAGCGGCACCATGACCACCTGGAACGGGATGAAGAGCCCGGCGAGGCAGCCCAGGAACAACGCCGACGAGCCGCGGAACCGCAGTTGGCTCAGGGCGAAGCCGGCCATCGACCCGAGCAGCAGCAACAGGACGACCGACAGCGTCACCACGACGAGCGAGTTGACGAAGTAACGGCCCATCCCGGCGCTGGTCCACGCCGTGCTGATGTTCGCCCAGTTCATGGAGTCGGTCAGGGAGAACCTGTCGAGGATGTACTCCCGGCGGGTCTTCAACGCGACGTTGGCGGTGAACAGCAGGGGGTAGATCGTCGCCATCGCGAGCAGTGACATGGGGATGGCGAGCAACCACCATCCCAGACGAGCCCGGCGCATCAGTCCTCCTTTCCGGACCGGTCGAGCAGCTTGATCTGCAGCAGCCCCACCACGAGCATGATCACGAAGAGGATTGTCGAAGCGGCCGACGCGAGGGCCGGGCGGTTCATCTGACCCTGCTGGATCCAGATGTAGTACTCCGGCAGGTAGGTGGAGCCCTCCGGGCCACCGCTGGTCATCACGAACAGCAGCCCGAACATCGAGGTCAGCATCCCGATCATCGTGGTCACGAAGACGAACTGGATGGTCCGGGCGAGGCTCGGAACGATCACGTGCCAGACGACCTGGCGCAGCGACGCGCCGTCCACCCGGGCGGCGTCCAGGAGTGCGGCGTCGAGCGTGGCGAAGCCGGCGAGGAACACCACCAGGGCCATGCCGAAGGTGGCCCAGATGTGCACCCCCACGACCATGAACATCGCGATGTCGGGGTCACCGAGCCAGTCCACCGCACCGATGCCGAACGACCCGAGCACCGCGTTGAGCGGGCCGTCGAAGGCGAGCAGCAGGTTGAAGATCGCACCGACGATGACCGGCGAGAGCACCGCCGGGAAGAAGTAGACGCTGCGGTAGAAGCGGTGGCCGGGCACCCGCAGGTAGATGAACGTGGCGAGCAGACCGGGGATCGCCACCGCCACCGGGAGCAGCAGCACCAGCAGCCCGACGTTGCGCAGCGCGGTCCGGAACAGTTGGTCGCCGAACAACTCCTGGTAGTTGCCGAGCCCGACCGCTTCCCCGTTCTGGTCGCCGTCGCCGGTGAAGGAGAAGTTGACCCCGAGGATCAGCGGGTAGAGCCGCAGCAGCACGATGATCAGGACGGCCGGAGCGACAAGGATGTAGGGGGCGTAGCGCTCGGCCCCCAGGCCGCCGCGGGTGCGGTGGGGGCGTGCGCCACCGCGGTGCGCGGGGGATGTGACCGCCGGACCGCCGGCCCGCCCGGCCGAAGCCAGGCGGACCGACGGTTGCGTGTTTCCGATTGGCACGAGGTCAGCCCGCCTGGTCGGAAGCAGCCAACTGCTTTACCACCTCGTCGACGGTGATCGAACCGCTGAGCAGTTGCTGGGAGAGGCGTCCCATCAGGTCGATCGTCTTCGAGGAGAGCGCGACGTGCAGGGCGGGCTTACCGCTCTTCAGCTCGCTCACGATCGTGCTCGCGGCCGGGCCGGCCTGCGACACGTCGATGGTGGTGTCGGCGGCGATCGCGCCGGCATCGGCGTAGAACGCCTTCAGCGCGTCGGCCGAGGTCAGCGAGCGCACCAGGTCGGCGGCCACCTTCGGGTCCTTCGTCCACTTGGCGACCGCGTAGCCGATGCCACCGTCGTACGGGAGGCTCGGGGTGGTGCCAGCGGTGACGACCGGGGGCTTCATGACGCCGAGCTTCTCCGGGGTGAGGAACTCGTTGAAGGCCTTCCAGTGCCCGACGTCCGACATCAGGCCCATGACGTGGGCGGCCTTGCCGGACTGGAAGGCGGCGAAGGAGTCGTTGAACATCGCGGTCGAGTTGGCCCCGTCCGTGTTCATCTTCTTCTCGCCGGTCTCCTTCCACGTTTCGAAGACCCGCTTCACGTTCGGCGACGTCCAGTCGCGCTTGCCGGTGATCCAGGCGTCGTACTCCGCGGCGGTGAGGGTGACCGACCCCATGCTGGAGAGCCAGAACTGGATGCCGACGCCCTCCTTGTTGCCGAGGGCGAAGCACTTGGAGCCGGCCTTGGCGACGGCGGCGCAGTCCGCGACGAACTTGTCCCAGGTGGTGGCCGGGCTGGCCGGGTCGAGGCCGGCCTTCTGGTAGACGTCCTTGTTGTAGTAGATCGGGTAACCCTGCAGCGTCACCGGGCTGCCGTAGATCTTGCCGTCCTTGGTGAACGCCTCCCACCCGGCCAGCCGCTGCTTGTCCTCGGCCACGTAGTCGGTGATCGGCACCAGCGCGTCCACCCGGTCGCGGATCTGACCGCCGCCGTTGAACATCATGACGTCGGGACCCTTGCCGGACTGGATCGCCGCACCGAGCAGGGTGTAGTACTGGTCGAAGGGCTGTGCGACGAACTCGACCTCGACGTCGGCGTGCTTCTTCTTGAAGTCTGCCTTGGCCTTGTCCAGATAGGATTTGGCGAACGGCTCGCCGGACTTCCAGTCCCACACGACCAACTTGCCGTCTGAGCTGGTCGACTTGCCCGAATCGCTAGCACTTCCACAACCGGCCAGGGCCAGGCCCACAACGAGGACGGCCGACCATATTGCGCGCTGTCTCATCAGTTGTCACCTCTATATGGGGGGTGGCCGGCGGGTGCCCCGCGAGCCAATGTTGACGGGAAGGTAACTCGTATGACGTGTGACGTCAACACTCGGCCGTACACTGATCCGGACGTCGTGCCACGGCGAGCCATTCGGAGGGGGACATGACGCCACCGCAGGAGACAGCCCTGAACAGCCCGGGGACCCCGGCGTGGGTGCGTCGGCCGACCAACCTCGCCAGGGCGGTCACCGCCGAACTGGTGGAGCGCATCGTCCGCGGCGTCCACCCGTCCGGGACGTCCCTGCCCCCCGAGCCGATCCTCTGCGAGACCTTCGGCGTGAGCCGGACCGTCGTCCGGGAGGCCGTCAAGATCCTTCAGGAGAAGGGGCTGGTGCAGGTTCGCCAGGGCGCCGGCACCATGGTGACCCCACCGTCACACTGGGACATGCTCGACGAGCTCGTCCTCGCCGCCACCATCGCGGTGGACGACAGCCTCGCCATACTCGACGACCTGGTCGTCACCCGTCGGGTGCTGGAGTCCGACATGGCGAACGTCGCCGCCCGCCACGCCGACGCCGAGACCGTCGATCGACTGCGGGCCATGGTGGACCGGATGGACGAACTCGTCGACGACCACGTCACCTACCACGACCACGACCGGGCCTTCCACGACACGATCATGCAGGCCTCCGGCAACCGCATCGCCCGTGGCGTCGTACGTGCGCTGGAGAGCCAGGTCATCAACACCGCCCGTTACATGGGCCGGACCGAGCGGGCGCTGTGCGTGGCGTCGAACCAGGGCCACCGCCGCATCTACGAACGCATCGCCGCCCACGACTCCAACGGGGCCGCCGAGGCGATGTTCACCCACATCACCGAGGCCTGGCTGGTGCGCCGCAGTGGCTCGGGGAGCCCGGTGCGCCTCGAACGCTGACCGTCCCGGACGACCGACGGCGCCCACCCCCGGGTGCGGGAGCGGACGCCGCCGGACAGGTCAGGAGAACTGGGCGAAGAAGCGCCAGATCTCACCCTTGGTCCAGGTCGTGACGCCGCTCTCGGCGTAGGTGCCGTCCACCGGGCCGGGCATGTGACCGTTGTCGTACGCGGCCCACTGCACCGGATACCCGGACCTGCACCCGGAGTAGACCGTGGTGATGTGGGTGCGGCTGCCGCCGGCCGGCTCACGCGGGCTCTGCGCGGTGCAGCCGTTGTTCCGGACGAACGTGTCCCGCAGCGCCCTGCCCTGGGAGATGTTCAGGACGTTGTCCGTGATGCCGTGCAGCCCGAAGTACGCGATCGGCTGCGTACCGCCGCTGCAGCCGCTGATCTGCGCGCCGGAGATGACCGCGACGGCCCGGAAGACGGTGGCCCGCGCGCAGGCGACGGCGTAGCTCATGCCGCCACCCCAGCTGAAACCGAGCGCGAACCGCTGCCTCGGGTTGACGCAGAGGCTGCTCTCGATCCGGCTGATCATGTCGTCGACGAAGGTGATGTCCTCGCCGCCGGAGTTGCCCCAGCCGTTACCGAATCCCTGAGGCGCCACCAGGATCGCGCTGTTGTTCGACTGCTCCTGCTGCCCGTAGTAGGACCACGCGGTCCCGCTGGTGCCGCCGGAGGAGATCTCCTGCATGGTGCCGCCCCGCCAGTGGAAGGCGAAGATCAGCCGGTAGGGGTTGCTGTTGTTGTAGTTGGTGGGCACCCGCAGGATGAAGGTCCGGCTCTTGCCGTTGCTCTGGATGGTGTGCGTGCCGCTGGCCAGCGTCGGCGCCTTGCCGCACCCGCTACCACCCGACGGTGGTGGGTTGCTGCCGCCGTCGACGGGAACGAGTTGCCACTGCTGGTTGGTGCCGCCCCAGTCCGCGTACTGGACGATGTTCCCGCCGTCGGCGGTGGACGAGCCCTGCACCTCGACCGCCTTGTTGCTGTTGCGGTTGATCAGCCGTACGTAGCCACCATCCGAGTCGGCAAGCCGGAACTGCTGGTTCGTCCCGTTGAGGTCGGACCACTGCACGATCGCGCCGCCGTCGGCGGTGGAGAAGCCGCTGACGTCGAGCACCTTGCCCGAGTGCCGCGACTTGACCCGGTAGTAACCACTCCCGGAGTCCACGAACTGCCACTGCTGGTTGACGCCGTTGTTGCGCGTCCACTGGCTGATCCGTGCGCCGTCGTTGGTGGCCGAGGCGTACAGGTCCAACGCCTTGCCGCTGTTCCGGTTGACCAGGGTGTACCAGGCGTTGGTGTCCACGGTCGCCGCCGCCGCCGGCGCCGCGTTGACCGCGACGAGTGTGCCGGCCGCCATGACCGCGGCCGCCGCCGCGGCCAACCCTGACCGCCAGCGACGTCTCTGTCGAGAGGCGGGACGAGCCTCACCGAGGGCTTTCATGGTCCACTCCTTCGATCGGGGTCACCCACGGGCGGAACTCCGCGCGTGCCCTGGGGTGCGTGCCGGCGTCCTGGTGGTGGCGTCAGCACGTGTGGGGGGTGTGGTGCGGGCGACCTTCGGCCAGCGGCGTACGTCCACGGGGGTGCCACGACCGGGCTTCCCGGTAGACCGCGCCGGTACGCGCGGTGCGACGTCCCGGCTCCCGGTGGCGGGGTGGCCCGCGGGTGAAAATTAGCGGTTCAAACGTCATACGTCAAACGATTGGCATCGATTCACGCGAGCGCCGACGGCGGCACCGGTGCGGTCGTGGTGGCCCGCCCCTGGGCGGGGGCGGGCCACCACTGTGCACGCCTCGCCTGGGCGAGCGCCGGCCGGATCCCGAGCGGCCGGCAGCTCGCTCTCCCCAGGTCGACGGTGACTGCTAGCCGATCCGGACCAGTTGCCACTGCTGGTTGGTGCCGCCCCAGTCCGCGTACTGGACGATGTTCCCGCCGTCGGCGGTGGACGAGCCCTGCACCTCGACCGCCTTGTTGCTGTTGCGGTTGATCAGCCGCACGTAGCCGTCAGTCGAATTCGCGAGTCGGAACTGCTGGTTCGTGCCGTTGAGGTCGGACCACTGCACGATCGCGCCGCCGTCGGCGGTGGAGAAGCCGCTGACGTCGAGCACCTTGCTGGAGTTGCGGGCCTTGACCCGGTAGTAGCCACTCCCGGAGTCCACGAACTGCCACTGCTGGTTGACGCCGTTGTTGCGCGTCCACTGGCTGATCCGTGCCCCGTCGTTGGTGGCCGAGGCATACACGTCCAACGCCTTGCCGCTGTTGCGGTTCAGCAACACGTACCAGGCGCTGGTGTCCACCCCGGAGCCCGGCGGGGGCGTGGTGGGCGGGGTCGAGCCGCCGTTGAGGGCGTCGAGGACGGCGGTGTACGCGGCCTTCTTGTTGCCGTTGCAGTCGAACAGCAACGCATTGTCCGAGCCACGCCACGAGTCGCAGTCCCGCACACCCCAGGTGGTGATGCCGGTGCAGCGCGCGACGGCCAGGCAGGCGCGGGTGACGGCGCCGTAGATGTTGGCCTGGTTGCCGCCGGTCATCACGTCCAGTTCGGTGATCTGCACGTCCACGCCGAGGTCGGCGAAGCGCTGCAGGTTGGCCTGGTAGTCACTGGCCAACGACGTGCCCAGGTGCGACTGGAAGCCCACGCAGTCGATCGGCACGCCACGGGACTTGAAGTCCCGCACCATGTTGTAGATCCCCGTCGACTTCGCGTTGACCCCGTCGGTGTTGTAGTCGTTGTAACACAACTTCGCACCCGGATCCGCAGCCCGCGCCGCCCGGAACGCCGCCTCGATCCAGTCGTTGCCGGTGCGCTGCATGTTCGAGTCACGACGCCCACCCGAACCACCGTCGGCGAACGCCTCGTTGACCACGTCCCAGGCGTAGATCTTCCCCCGGTAGTGGGTGGCGACCTGGGTGACGTGGTTGATCATCGCGTTGCGCAGCGCGCTGCCCGACATGCCCTGCGCCCAGCCCGGCTGCTGCGCGTGCCACAACAGGGTGTGGCCCCGCACGCTCATGCCGTTGGCCTGGGCGTGGCTGACCAGGCGGTCACCGCTGGAGTAGGTGAAGGTGTTCTGCTGCGGCTCGGTCGAGCTCCACTTCATCTCGTTCTCGGCCACGACACTGTTGAACTCACGGTTCAGGATGGTCGTGTAGGCGCTCGTCGAGAGCTTGTTGACGGCGACAGCCGCGCCGAAGTAGCGGCCCTTCTCGGCGGCGGCCGCCTTCAGGGTGGTGCCGGCACCGGATGCGGGGGTCAGCGCCACCGTCATGCCGGTGGTGAGGGCGACGGCCATGGTCGCCGCCGCCAGCATCGTTCTCATGGGTTTCATGGCGTTCCTTTTCAGTGGTTGCATCGGTGGTGGTGATGTGCCACTTCGCTCGGAACAGCTGATCGGGGCGGTCATGCTGGCCGCCCACCATCAGCGCGCACAGTCCGAGAGGGCTGTCGCCGGCGATTGCCGGTCCCGAGGTGACGTCCGCATGCCCTTGCGGACGTCGTGATCGGTGCGACGATCCGTACGGCTCGCCCGGTGAGCCGAGACAGCGATCGTTCTCTATATCGAGAGTGAGCGATAACATGCCGTTCGTCAAGACGTAACGGGCCGTTCACGCCGATCTCCCGGAACGCCGCTTTTCGCCAAGTAACGAACGCCCTGAACAACCGGGTTCAGCCGCTGCGCGGCCAGGGTGATTGCCCTCCCACCGCGTCAGCGGGACCGCACCAGAGGGCGACCCTGTTATCGCTCACAGTCGTCGACCGGCCGCTGTCGACAGCGGCTCAGGGGCCGCCGGTGACCGAGCTGCTCGGGGACGCCTGCGCCTGCTCCACGTCGGCGCGTATGCCGGCGACGAGGTCAGCGGTGGTGTGCGCCTCGATGCCGGGCTGCGCGGCGTCGGCGAACCGCTCGACCACCGCCCGGACATGTCGCTCGGCGGGTGCGGCGAGGCCGTCGTAGACGGCCGCGAACAACTCCCGCGCCGGACGACGGAGCCACTCCCGCGGCAGCAGCTCCACGGGCAACTGCGGATCGAGGACGGGGAAGCGCCGGAAGGTGTCCATGACCTCGGTCCGGGCTCGTACCGCGGCGGCGCCGTCGATCTGCCCGGAGACCACCTCGGGCAGCAGCGGCGTCCACCGTCGCAGGAACGCGTCGTAGCTCCGGCTGATCGCGTCGATGTCCCAGGCTTCGATCGGCGCCCGGTGGATGGTCGAGGCGAGTGCGGTCTGCTGCCCCCGGAACACCGTCACGGCGCCGAGGGTGAGCCGGTCCAGGTGGGCCCGAGCGGCGGGCGTCAACTCCTGCGGCGAGATCCACAGCCCGTCGTAGAGCGGCGCGTAACCGAGCCACCGGAGCTGCGCCCGCAGCGCCCGGCGCTGCGTGCTCCGGTCCTGTGGCAGCGAGAAGGCGACGATCGTCCAGCATCCGTCCCACCGCGCCGTCGAGCTGGTGGAGGCGAGGATCCAGTGCCCACCGGCGGAGAGGTTGGCGGCCGCGGGGCGACTGAGCCGGTAGGAGCTGCGTCGCCCCAGCCGACTGCCCTCCAACACGCCCCGGCGGGCCAGCCGGCTGATCGCGGTCCGCGCTCCGGCCGTCGTCACACCGGTCTCCCCGAGCAACGCGACGATGGCGGCGGACGGGAGTGCGACCCGGGTCCGCAGCGTGTAGTCGGCCAACAGGGTCACCGCGACCCCCTGCGGTGAGTTGCCGACCTGCCGGCGGGGCAGCCGGAGGGGGTGGTCGGCGTCGTCCGGATAGATCTCATCGATGTCGAAGAGGCTTGCCACAGGCGCTCCGTGCTCCTCGGGGACGGTACGACGACTGTAGACGGACGGCTGCGGCCCGCCGCAAATAGAGAATGTTCGATTGACACTTGTTGGTCCGGGGGGAACACTAATTGCCACGCGACGCCATCCGAAGCCGGGCTGGGCGAGCCACAGGTAGCGGGCATCGTGCGATCACCGCGGGAGTCGGGCAGACCCGCGACCTGACCGCACGGCCAATCCAACCTGCACAGGCAATCGAAGGAGTCGTGCGGTGAAAATCAGAAGGAAACTGCTCTTCGCCCTGGCCGGGGCGCTGGTGGCCGCCGGCCTGGTGGCCCCCACGGTCGGGCCCGCGTACGCGGCGTCACTCACCGAGGTGACGAGCTTCGGCGACAACCCGGGCCGGATGCGCATGCACGTCTACGTGCCGGACAACCGCCCGGCCCGGCCGGCCGTCGTGGTGGCCATGCACGGCTGCGGCGGGTCCGGCCCCGGCTTCTACTCCGGGAGCGAGTTCGCCAGCCAGGCCGACCGCTACGGATACATCGTGATCTACCCGTCCGCGACCCAGCAGGCCGGCTTCGGCAACTGCTTCGACACCTGGTCGGACGCCGCCAAACGCCGCGGTGGGGGCAGCGACCCGGTGTCGATCATCTCGATGATCCGGTACGTGCAACAGCAGTACTCGGCCGACCCGGACCGGGTCTACGCCACCGGCAGTTCGTCCGGGGGCATGATGACCAACCACATGCTGGCCCTCTACCCCGACGTGTTCAAGGCCGGCGCCGCCTTCATGGGTGTGCCGTACAACTGCTTCGCCAACGCGGCGGACTACCCGCCCGGCAGCAGCCAGTGCACCGGCGGGAACATGAACCGCACGCCGCAACAGTGGGGCGACGCGGTGCGCCAGGCGTACCCCGGCTACTCCGGCCCCCGGCCGCGAGTGCAGTTGTGGCACGGCACCAACGACACGCTCGTGCCGTACTCGCTGCTGCAGGAGACGATCGAGCAGTGGACGAACGTGTTCGGGCTGAGCCAGACACCCACCTCCACCGACACGCCCCAGGCCAACTGGAACCGTCGCCGGTACGCGGACAGCAGCGGCACGGTCCAGGTCGAGGCGTACAGCATCCAGGGGGCCGGGCACAGCCTGCCGTCCGGCGGGATGGCCGCGGCCGCGATCGCGTTCTTCGGACTGAGCAACCCCACGACGCCGCCGACCACCCCGCCCCCGACGACCCCGCCCCCGACGACCCCGCCGCCGACCACGCCGCCGCCGACCTCCGGCGGCTGCCGGGTGACGGTCGCCATCAACGCCTGGAACACCGGCCTGACCGAGAACATCACCGTCACGAACACCGCCACCAGCGCCGTCAACGGCTGGTCCCTGGTCTTCACCCTGCCGAGTGGGCAGACCATCACCTCGGGCTGGAACGCCACCTACTCGCCCAACTCGGGGCAGGTGACGGCCCGCAACGTCGCCTACAACGGCCAGATCCCCGCCAACGGCTCGGTGAGCTTCGGCTTCCAGGCCAGCCACACCGGTAACAACGCCCGACCGTCCTCGTTCACCCTCAACGGCGCGTCCTGCACGGTCGCCTGAACCCGGGGCGACACCCACGCGCGCGTGCGCCGGTCACCACCTCGTGGTGACCGGCGCACGACCCGTTCGGGCCCTGCCAGGATCAGCGGTAACCGGCGCTCACCACACTTGCCTGCACGGCGTTCTCGGTCGCGTCGGACGGGTAGCCGGCGACCATCGCCCCCTCGTAGAAGGTGCCGGCGCTCAGGTTCGCGCCGCCGTCGGGCTTGCAGCAGTCACCGCCACTGCCCAGGATGATCGCGCCCTGCTTCTTCATCGGGCTGTACCCGTTCGGAAGCGAGCCGTCGTACAGCGTGTAGAGGCTGCCGGCCTGCGCGTCGCTGCCCTTGATGGCGAAGCGGGTAGTGCCGTTGTTCTTCAGCGTCGCGGTGACGAACTTGCTGGTGAACGCGCGCTGGTTCGGGTTCCAGGAGCTGCTGCCGCCGGGGAAGAGGCCCCACTCCAGGTCCGCCTGCACCCACGGGCCGCTGCCGGAGCAGCCGCCGAACCAGCACTGCTTGCTGAAGTTGATGGCGTCCATCGCACCGGCGGCGTCGGCCTTGCGGGTCGTCTCGCTGTTGCCGTAGTCGAAGCAGCAGCCGCTGTTGACGTGGGTGCCGCTGGTGACCATGTACATGCCCTCGGGCGCCGCGCCGGTCGGTACGCCGGTGAGGTGTCCGTCGCGCCAGTAGCTGTTGCCCGGGTTGATGTAGAGCGAGTACGCCTTGGCGCCACCCACGGTCAGCGACTCCGACGTGGCGGTCGCCGGCCTGCTCTGCGGCGAGCCGGGAACCACGCTGGAGCCCTGGTACCAGAGGTCGTTACCACGCCCGGACTGGTCGAAGACGACGGTGATCACGCAGGTCGTACCGGAGCAGAACGAGTCCTGGGTCGCCGCGTTCGCGGTGCCGCCGGTGCCCGTGAGCCCGATGTTGCGGGTCGTGTTGTCCGACGAACGCCGCACCTGGTAGAGGTTGCCGGCGTACGCCTCGTAGAGCGCCCGCGTGGTGCTGTGCGCCGCGACGCACGGGGTGCCGCCGGAGGCGTAGATGTCGCACGGGCGCGCGCCGGTCGGCGGGGTGGTCGTCGGCGGCGGGGTGGTGGTGGTCGGCGAGCTCCACTGCTGGTTGGCGCCGCCGTTGCAGGCCCACAGGATGATCTTGGTGCCGTTCGCGGTGGCGGCCGCGTTGGCGTCGAGGCAGAGCCCGGACTGCACGCCAGTGATGGTGCCGTTGCTGTTGACGTTCCACTGCTGGTTGTTCTGGCCGTTGCAGTCCCAGATGATCGCCTGGGTGCCGTTGGTGGTGCCTCGACCGGAGGCGTCCAGGCACTTGTTGCCGTACACCTGCAGTTGCCTGCTCGACGTCCACGTCCAGGTCTGGCCGGCGCTGCCGCCGCAGTCCCAGAGTTGCGTCTGGGTGCCGTTCGTGGTGCTGGAGTTGGGCACCTCCAGGCAGCGGCCGGACGGCGTGCCGACGATCGGGGTGCTCTGCCCGGGCTGGATGGTGGCCGCCGCGGCGGCCCCGGCGGCGAAGGGCGAACTGGCGGGGGTGGTGCCGACGCCGATGCCGACGACGACGAGCACCCCGGCCAGCGCACCGGCCAGGAGGGTCAGACGTCGGACGCGTTGGCGTCTCGGGATGAGGTCGCGGGCTGTTCCGGACCCACTGCGGGACGGGGTTCGCACGAGGTGGCTCCTCGGAGTCGTGGAAGCGCGGAAGATCGTCGACGCGCCACGGGCGGGTGGTGGCGATGGTGAATCGTTGCGAATGGTAGGACCTTTGTTTTATTCATGTCAATGAATGCGTCGCCGGGGCGGTGCGCTGGCCGCTGGGCAGACAACCAGCGCACCACCTCCCCCGGGAGGGCCTACCGCCCCAGGAGCCGCCAGGTCTGGTTCAACGAGCTGTTCTGGTTGACCGCCTTGCAGGTCCACTGGAGGACAGTTGCGCCAGCCGCCGTGGAGACGCCGTTGACGTCCACACACTTGCCGCTGTGTCGGGCGACCAACTGGTAGTCGTGCGAGTCGTTGCCCGAGTAGGTCACCCTGCGGAGGGTGAACTGCTGGTTCGAGCCGTTCAGGCAGGTCCGCTGGCTCACGGCGGCACCGTCGGCGGTGGACGAACCGCTGACCTCGAGGCACTTGCCGCTCTGCTGGTTGACCACCGTGTAGGTGTTGGCCACCCCCGCGACCGGGCGGAAGTTCCAGAGCTGCTGGTCGCCGCCGTCGCAGTAGTTCTGCTGTTGGCCGTTGCCGTCGGCGGTGCTCAGGCCGGTGTTGTTGAGGCACTGCTGGGAGTGCTGGGCCACCGCCACCGACTGGAAGCCACCATCCGACGGAGGCAGCAGGGTGACGGCGTAGGTGTCGTTCTGGTTGGTGTACGGCAAAGTCACCGTGGCGTTGGTGTTTGACACGCCGACCACGCTGTTGGAGACCGTGATCGGCCCCGGCACCGCGCCACCACCGTTGTGCGGGATGCGTTGGGTGAGGACCCGGACCTGGTTGTTCTCCACGATGCCGCTCGTGGTGTCCAGGCGTTGCAGGTTGACGGTCAGGTTCCCGGTGGTCCGACCACCGCCGACCAGCACCTTCGCCGAGCCGGTCGCCTTGGTGGCGTACGCGTCGTACGACTGGCTCTGGGTCACCCCGACGTTCTGCCCGGTCTGGGAGGCGTAGAAGCGGTAGTTCCACCACTCGCCCTTGGGCTGGTGCTGGCCGGCCGAGTTGCGGATCAGCAGGTTGCCGAGGTCGTTGTGCAGGCTGCCGCCGCTGGCCCAGTTCGCCCGCAGGCCGTCGGCCTTGGCCCGTTCCAGACGTGCGATGTACCAGGCGCCGTCGGCCGGGTTCTGCTCGTCGGGCGCGCCGTACTCGTTGATCTGGTACGGCCGCGGATGGGCGATGCCACGGGGGTCCAGGGTGGCGTTCGCGGCGTTGACGTTCGCGACCGGGTCGCCCGGCAGCGAGTGCCAACTGATGATGTCCGGCACGGTGTTCGTCGAGCGGACGAAGTCCAGGTACTGGTTCCAGAAGGCGTGGTTCGTCGACGGGACGCAGGCACAGCTCGGCCCGACGATGAGCTGGTTGGGGAACTCCACCCGGAGGCGCTGGTAGGTGCGGCGCCACAGTTCGAGGTACTGGGAGATCGGGCGGTTCCAGAAGATGGTGATGTTGGGTTCGTTCCAGATGTCCCACTGCACGGTCAGCCCGGACGCCCGGACGTCGTTGATGAGCCTGGTCAGGAAGTTGTCGTAGTCGGTCCAGTTGCCGTTGTCGCCGGGGAAGCGGGAGATTCCGGCGCCGTCGGCACCCCACAGGTCGTGCGGCAGGATGATGAACTTGCCGCCGAGGGCGGTGGTCCGCCGCGCCTGGGCGAGTGTGGAGTTCCACCGGCGGTCGTAGGTGCCGCCGACCCAGCCGCTGCCTGGAAGCTGTGCGCCACCGGCACGCATGAACTGGAACTTGACGTCTCGGTAGAAGTGGTCGGCCGGGCCACTGGCGTTCTCGGTCATGCCGTAGATCCAGCCGGATGCGCGGTAGGTCGGCGTGCCGTTGTCCGTGGCGAAGTTGACGCTTATCGACTCGTCGGCCGCCTGGGCGGGGGACGCGACGACGGTCACGGCGGCAGCGGCGGCGAGCAGGCCGACGACGAGTCGGGCCACGAACACACGCGCTCGTCCTGACCTGCTGCGGGACGGGGTTTTCACGGGCGGCTCCTTGGTGGGGCGCGGGGGACGCTCTCCGGAGGGCAGCGCTTGCGAATCGATTCGCACGGATCGTAGGACCGGAGACTGAACGATGTCAATGAAGTGACCACCCGGTAACGGCCGTGTTGCCCAGCGATCCTCCCGGCACTGGCAACTGGCTCTTGACCCCCGGGCGCGGCCAGACCTATCTTCGGGCGAACCGATTCGTCGAATCGGTTCGCCTCATGGCTGGACTGGTCCAGCGCACGACGATCACACGCACACACCCCACCTGACGATCGATTTGAAGTGAGGCACCACATGACCGGACTCAGTCGTCGACGGCGTCTGGCAGCCGTCGCCGTGATAGCTCTCGCCGCAGTGGCAGGCAGTGCCTGCTCGTCGTCCGCCGACGAACCCGCAGACGGGGGCTCCTACCTCGTCTGGGACCCGTACCCGCAGTTCGCCGACGACTCCGAGTGGGTGGCGCTGCTCAAGAAGTGCGGCACCTCCGCCGGCGTGACGGTCGAGCGCACCGGTTACGACACCACCGACCTGACCAACAAGGCCCTGCTCGCCGCTCAGCAGGGAAATTCTCCGGACGTGCTGATCGTCGACAACCCGGTCATCTCGACCCTGGCCGAGGCCGGCGCGCTCACCACCACCGACGACAACAAGCTCGACGTCTCGGCCATGGAGAAGAACCTGCTCGGCGCCGGTCAGAGCGACGGCAAGACCTACGGGGTGCCGATCGGGGCGAACACCCTCGCGCTCTACTACAACAAGGAAGTCCTCACCGCCGCCGGTGTCGATCCCGCCACCGTGCAGGACTGGGCGTCGCTCAACTCGGCGCTGACCAAGGTCAAGGCCAAGGGCAAGAAGGGCATCACCTTCTCCGCCATCGGCACCGAGGAAGGCAGCTTCCAGTTCCTGCCCTGGTTCTGGGGGTCGGGTGCCCAACTGACAAGCCTGGACTCGCCGCAGGCGGTGTCCGCGCTGACGCTGTGGACCGACTGGCTCAAGCAGGGCCACGCCCCGAACTCCGTCATCAACAACACCCAGACCACGAGCTGGCAGGAGTTCGCCACCGGCGACTACGCCTTCGCGGAGAACGGCACCTGGCAACTGGCAAACGCGGAGAAGCTCGGCTTCCCGTACGGCACGATCGCCATCCCGGCCACCGCCGGCGGGCCCGCCCCGGCGCCCACCGGCGGTGAGTTCGTCTCCATTCCGGTGCAGAAGAAGACCGGCCGGTACGAGACGTCGCAGAAGCTCGTCACCTGCCTGACCAATGCCGACAACCTCCTCACCACGGACACCACGCTGTCCTACGTCGCACCCGTCGCCGCCGTTCAGGAGCGACAGGCGACCGCGGACCCCAAGCTCAAGGTCTGGGTGGAGGCGGTCCGGGCCGCCAAGGGCCGCACCGGTGACAACCTCGGCACGAAGTACCCGAAGATCTCCGAAGCGCTGTGGACCGCCGTGCAGTCGGCCCTCAGCGGCGGGAAGTCGCCACAGGAGGCACTGACCGCCGCGCAGAGCGCCGCCGCGAACAGGTAAGCGACCGAACCGACACCATGCCCTCCACGACCGAGACCTCCACCCCCGTACGAGAGCAGGGTGGGGCGGCGACCGCCGCCCCACCCGGGCCTCCCCCGTCCCGTGCCCGCCGACCCAGCCGGTGGATGGCCTGGGGCTTCCTGGCACCCGTGACCGTCTACCTGGCGGCCTTCTACGCCTACCCGCTCTACCGCAACGTCGAGTTGAGCCTGCGGGAGTACACCGTCCGCTCGTTCGTGCAGGGCGGGGCACCCTTCGCCGGTCTGGACAACTACCGGACGGTGCTGACCGATCCGGCCTTCGTGTCGACGCTGACGCACACGGTGGTGTTCACCGGCGCGTCGCTCGCCTTCCAGTTCACCATCGGCATGGCCCTGGCACTCTTCTTCCACCAGCACTTCCCGCTGTCGCGCACCCTGCGGGCGTTGTTCCTCGTACCGTGGCTGCTGCCGTTGATCGTCTCGGCGTCGACCTGGTCGTGGCTGCTCAACAGTGACTCGGGTCTGGTCAACTCCGCACTCGGAGTGGTGGGCGTCGACCCGGTCAACTGGCTCACCTCGCCGGGCTGGTCGCTCACCTCGGTGATCATCGCGAACATCTGGATCGGCATCCCGTTCAACCTGGTGGTGCTCTACAGCGGTCTACAGGCGATCCCGACCGAGGTGTACGAGGCGTCCGCCCTCGACGGCGCGACCGGATGGCAACGGTTCTGGGGGATCACCTTCCCGTTGCTGCGCCCCGTCTCCGCGATCACGCTGCTGCTCGGGTTGATCTACACGCTGAAGGTCTTCGACATCATCTGGATCATGACCAAGGGCGGGCCGACCAGCTCGTCCGCGACGCTCGCCACCTGGTCGTACCGGCTCGGCTTCGGCAACCTGCTGCCCGAGTTCGGGCCGGGCGCGGCCGTCGGCAACCTGCTCATCGTGATGGCCCTGATCGCCGGGCTCGTCTACATCCGAATCGAGCGGAGGCAGCAGCTGCGATGACCACCTCCACGCCGCGGGCCTGGTGGAAGACCAGCGTCGGCCTGGTGCTCACCGGGCTGATGCTCTTCCCCGTCTACTGGATGATCAACGTGTCCTTCACCCGGGACCAGGACATGCGGGCCAGTCCCCCACACCTGTTCCCCACCAACGGCACCCTGGACGGCTACCGGGCGGTGCTCGACCAGCAACTGCCGTACCTCGGCACCAGCTTCCTGGTCGGCCTCGGCACGGTGGCGCTGACCGTGGCACTCGCCGCCCCCGCCGGCTACGCGCTGGCCAAGCTCCGGCCGCCCGGCGGTCCGGCGTTGAGTTTCGTGCTGCTGATCGCCCAGATGATCCCGGGAATCATCATGGCGATGGGCTTCTACGCCATCTTCCTCACCCTCGGCGTCCTGAACACGCTGCCCGGCCTGATCCTGGCCGACACCACGCTCGCGGTGCCGTTCGGCGTCCTGATCTTCACGGCCTTCATGTCCGGCATTCCCGACGAGCTGCTCCAGGCCGCCGTGGTCGACGGCGCCGGTCGGCTGCGGACCTTCTGGTCGGTGGTGCTGCCGGTCAGCCGCAACTCGATCGTCACGGTGTCGCTCTTCGCGTTCCTCTGGTCCTGGTCGGACTTCATCTTCGCCTCGACCCTGGCCGGCGGCGGCGACCACCAACCGATCACCCTCGGCATCTACCAGTACATCGGCAACAACAACCAGCAGTGGAACGCCATCATGGCCACCGCCGTCGTCGCCTCGATCCCCGCCGCCGTGCTGCTGGTCCTGGCCCAGCGCTACGTCTCGATGGGCGTGACCGCCGGCGCCGTCAAGGACTGACCTCCGCGGCGGTCGAGGAACGACCACCCGCACCACAGAAAGGCACCCGCCACCCATGACCGTCGCCCCGTCCGGTCCGGAGTTCCCCATCCAGGACATTCCGTTCAGCTACCGCGGATCCTGGTTCAACATCTCCCCGGTGGTAGCCGAGAAGACGTACGCCGACGATCTGCACCTGGTCTCCCACCAGACCGGGCTGCACCCCGTACTGCGTCTCGCCCCCACCGTCGCCGGCAGCACCGTCACCGCCACGCCCGCGCTGCTGACCTGGCGTAACGGCGACGACCGGATCGAGGCCGTCTACGACGGGCCGGACACCCTGCGGATCCGGGGCCACCGACTCGGTCTGCGGGTGGCGGCGGCCGCGCCCACCCTCACCCCGTTCAGCGGCACCTACCTGTACGGCGACCCGGTCGACGGGTCCCACGTGTTCACCTCGTACGAGACCGGTCGCCGTTACCGGGTGACGGTGGTCTCCGGCGCTCTGCCCCGCACCGAGGGCACGCAGGCGCTCGGCAGCGCCGACCGGTCCCTCGACCTTTCCGGCGACCAGCCGTGGGAGATCGCCATCGAGGAGTACGCCACCGCACGCCGCCCGTACGCCGCAACCGCCACCTTCGAGCAGCTCCGCCATGATCGGGTCGCCGAGTTCACCGCGTTCGTCGACGCGATCGCGCCCTGGCGTGGCGCGGAGACCCCGGCCGCCGAGCTGGCCGCGTACGTCCTGTGGTCGGCCACGGTCGCCCCGGCGGGTTTCGTCACCCGGCCGGCCGTCCTGATGTCCAAGCACTGGATGGACAAGGTCTGGAGCTGGGACCACTGCTTCAACGCGATCGCCCTGGCGGCCGGGGAGCCGGAGCTGGCCTGGCACCAGTTCCAGCTTCCCTTCGACCACCAGGACGAGGCCGGAGCCCTCCCCGACTCGGTCACCCACTCCGAGGTCCTGCACAACTACGTCAAGCCCCCCATCCATGGCTGGGCCCTGCGTCACCTGCGCCGACGACTTCCCCAGCAGCCGAGCCGGGCGGAGCTGGCGCAGACGTACGAGCGGCTTGCCCGCTGGACCGGATTCTGGCTGGACGCGCGGCGCGCGCCCGGCCACGACCTGCCGCACTACCAGCACGGCAACGACAGCGGCTGGGACAACGCCACCACCTTCGACGACAACCAGGTCCTCGAGACGGCCGACCTCGCCGCGTTCCTGGTCTCGCAGCTCCGCTGCCTCGCCGACCTCGCCACCGAGTTGGGCGAGCCCGCTGGCCGCTGGTCCCGGGAGGCCGACCGGATCCACGGGGCCATGCTGCGCGACCTGTGGGACGGCGGACGCTTCCACGCCCGTGACCCGCACAGCGGACGCCTGCGGACGAGCCGCAGCCTGCTCGACCTGATGCCCGTCGTGCTCGGGGCCGACCTGCCGCCCCCGGTCGCCGCGACGCTGGCGCGAGGCGTCGAAACCCACCTGACCACCCACGGGCTGGCCACCGAACCGACGGACTCGGCCCACTACCTCGCCGACGGCTACTGGCGTGGCCCGATCTGGGCCCCCTCCACCGTGCTTGTCGAGGACGGCCTGCGCCGGGCCGGACAGACCCGGATCGCCGACGACATCAGTCGGCGGTTCCTCGCGCTGTGCGAGAAGTCCGGCTTCGCGGAGAACTTCGACGCCGAGACCGGCACCGGGCTGCGGGACCGCGCCTACACCTGGACCGCCAGCAGCTATCTCATCCTCGCCGCCGCGCAGGAGGAACGGAGGGTCAGGGGCGGGTAGTCGGGTTTGCTCTGCACCCGCGGAGGCGCCACTGCGCGGCTCAGCGGGCTCGGACCGGGCCGGTGCTGGACCGCAACGAGATGGGCGGGCTGTACAGGCGGTGTCGGGGCACCGCACCAGGAGCCGCGATGATCTCCAGCAGCAGGGACACCGCCTCGGCGCCCATCTCGACCATCGGCACGTCGGCGGCGGTCAACGGCGGGCGGAAGTCCTCCGCCCAGTGCTGCGCGGCGACCCCGCTGACGGAGAAGTCGCGGGGCACGGACAACCCGGCGCCGGTCAGCGCGCGCTGCATCCCGGGCAGTGCGGCCTCGTTGATGGTGGCCACCGCGGTGACCTCCGGGTGCGTCGCGAGCAACTGCTCCATGCACGCCTCGCCGGAGGCCGTGTCGTCGCCGCTGCAGACCTCCACGCCGGCCAGACCCCGCTCCAGCGCCGCCGTACGGAAGCCGGCGAGCGCGCGGTGGCTGGGACCGTACCCGGCGGCGACCAACTCGGCGGACCTGTTCACCAGGGCCACGTGCCGGTGCCCCAGGTCGGCCAGGTGGTGCACGCACCTGGCGATCAGCCCGGCGTAGTCGATGTCGATCCAGCTCATCCCGTGCGGCTCGGCGGTCCGACCGATCGTGACGAACGGCAGCCCGGCCCTGGTCAGCCGAGTCACCCGGTCGTCCGCCAACCGGATCTCCATCAGGACCACGCCGTCCACCCGACGCCCGGTGACGATCCGCTCGAACGACCGGTCATGGTCGCCACCGGAGGGGGACAACAGCACGTCGAGGTCGTGGCGGGCGGCCGCCTCGACGACGCTCGCCACGAAGCCCAACTGCATGTCGGTCAACCGCTGGCTGGCCGGAGGGATGACCAGCCCGAGGGTGCGGGTGCGCCCCTCCTTCAGCGCACGGGCGCTGGCGTTCGGCCGGTAGTCCAACTCGTCGATGACCGACTGGATCCGTTGGCGGGTCGCCTCGGAGACGCTGCGTTTTCCGCTGAGCACGTAGGAAACGGTGCTGCGGGACACCCCCGCCCGGCGAGCGATCTCCCCGATGTTCATCAGTCGCCCTCGAATCGATTCTTGCCCCGACACGGGGACGCACCTTGCTCCGCCGACCAGCATATCCGTCCTCAGGCTCGTCGATCGATGACCAACCGTGCCAACTAGCGCATCGGGATTGATGCCTATTAATCTCACAGGTATGACGTGTGACGTCAATCGCACCGCCGCACCTCACCCCCACCATGTACTGGAAAGGATCCGATGAATGTGAAGAGGACGATGGGTCGCGCGCTTGCCGCCGCCGCAACCCTGCTGGCCCTGGTCGTCGGCGTCGGCGTCTACGTGGTCGCGGACGCGCCCGGCGTGGCGCACGCCGCCGGCACCGGGCCGTGCGACATCTACGCCGCCGGGGGCACGCCGTGCGTCGCAGCGCACAGCACCACCCGCGCGCTGTACGGCGCGTACAACGGCCCGCTCTACCAGGTCCGACGCTCGTCGGACAACACCACCCGCGACGTCGGCGTGCTTGCCGAAGGGGGCTACGCGAACGCCGCCACCCAGGACTCGTTCTGCGCCAACACGAGCTGCGTCATCACGATCATCTACGACCAGTCCGGCCGCAACAACCGCCTCACCCAGGCGCCCCCGGGCGGCTTCGCCGGGCCCGCGCCGGGCGGTTGGGACAACCTCGCCGACGCGAAGGCGGCGCCGGTCACCGTCGGCGGCCAGAAGGCGTACGGCGTCTACATCGCCCCCGGCACCGGCTACCGCAACAACAACACCAACGGTGTCGCGACCGGCGACCAGCCCGAGGGCATCTACGCGGTCGTCGACGGCACGCACTACAACCAGTGGTGCTGCTTCGACTACGGCAACGCGCAGACCAACAGTCTCGCCGACGAACGCGCGATCATGGAGACCGTCTACTTCGGCGCCAACAAGCAGTGGGGCTACGGCGCCGGGGCCGGCCCCTGGATCATGGCCGACCTCGAGTGGGGGCTGTTCTCCGGAGTGAACGCCGGTTACAACAACATCGCGTCCATCAACCACCGCTTCGTCACGGCCATGGTCAAGGGTGAGCCGAACCACTGGGCGATCCGCGGTGGGAACGCCCAGTCAGGCAGCCTGACGACCTACTTCGACGGGCCGCGCCCCAACGGCTACCACCCGATGAAGAAAGAGGGGGCCATCCTGCTCGGCATCGGCGGCGACAACAGCATCACCGGCCGCGGCACCTTCTTCGAGGGCGTACTGACCTCCGGCTACCCGACGGCGGCCACCGAGAACGCCGTCCAGGCCAACATCAACGCCGCCGCCTACGCCCCGGCCGCCGGCGGCAACCCGCAGCAGAACGTCCAGCTCGTGGGCGCCCAGTCCAACCGCTGCGTCGACGTGCCGAACGGCACCACCACCAACGGCACCCAGGCCCAACTCTGGGACTGCGTCAGCACCAGCACCGCGCAGCGCTGGACCTACACCGCCGCAAAACAACTCCAGGTGTACGGCAACAAATGCCTCGACGCCAACGGCCAGGGCAACACCAATGGCACCCAGGCCATCATCTGGGACTGCCACGGCGGCACCAACCAACAATGGAACCTCAACTCCAACGGCACCGTCACCGGCGTCCAGTCCGGGCTGTGCCTCGACGCCAATGCCGCCGCCACCGCAAATGGCACCAAACTCATTCTCTGGGCCTGCAACGGCGGCGCCAACCAGCGATGGACCCCGCGTAGCTGACCGCCGCGGGCGGTGACCGACGGTCACCGCCGTCGGGGCGGACGCGGTCGGGAGCGGTATACCGCAGAGTCATATTCATACCTCTGCGGTATACCGCTCACGGCAGACCGGGATGGCGGGCCGGTCCTTCGCGCCGGATCACCGTCGCCACCTCACTCAGATCGTCGTTCAGCTGGTGGTCGCGCCCGGGCAGCCGGTGCAGGTGCGCCTGCGGGACGACCGCGGCGTACCGTTCGGCGTGCGCCGGCGGCGCGGTGTCGTCCTGGAGCCCGTGGAACACGTGCACCGGCACGCCGCGCGGCAGCCTCGCGCCGAGGTCGGGCGGCAACCCGAACTCGTCGTTCGCCCAACCTCCGACCCCGACGAACGGGGCGGCGACCAGCACGATCGCGCCGAGCGTCCGTTCCGGTGGCCGTTCGGCGAGCGTGTGGACGAGGATCGTCCCGCCCACCGAGTGGCCCACGACGACCACCCCGTCGTCCAGGGCCGCGACCTCGCGCCGGATGGCCGCACTCCAGGCGGCGTGGCTCGGGTCGCCCTCGTCGGGCATGCGCGGGTAGTGGATCTCGTACGCGTCCCCGAGCTCACGGCGCAAGCTGTCGACGAGCTTGTCGTCCCATTCGTCGTGCACACCGGCACCGGCCCCCTGGATCAGCAGGACCTGCGGGACTCGTCCGATCGCCACGATTGTGTGTGCCCGGCGTACGGCCGCCACAAACGGGTGAACGGCCGCCACCGGCACCCGGCCGGCCCGGCGACGTGTGCGCGAAGCCGACTCTTCACTTCGATGTCACCGCCCGATCCCACGGCTGACGTGTCGCTGTCCGTCCGAGGGAGTTGGCTGCGGGTCGTCGCACATGTCCTGACCAGGAGTTGATTCGCGTGCCTTCCTCTCGTCGTACCTTCCTCGCCAGCGGCGCCGCCGCCGGTGTCGGCATCGCCGTCGCGGGCGGCCTGCCGTCCCTGGCCCAGGCCAGCCCGGCCCGCCCGCACCCGCCGGTGAGGCCCGGCACCGTGCCCTTCCCCCCGCTCGTGGACGACCCCAAGGGGATCCTGGCCCTGCCCAGGGGCTTCCGCTACACGGTGGTCACCCGGACCGGGGTCACCCGGCTCGACCGCGGTCAGGGCACCACCCCGTCGGACCACGACGGCATGGCCGTCTACGACGCCGGGCACGGCCGGTACACCCTGATCCAGAACCACGAGATCGACCCGGGCGCCGAGTTCGGCGTGCCGCACGTCAAGGGAACGGTCTACGACGCGGGCGCCGTCGACGCCGGCGGTTGCACCGTGATCAAGACCGACCTCGCGGGCCGCAACCTCGGCGAGTTCGTGGCGCTGTCCGGCACCATCTCCAACTGCGCCGGCGGACCGACCCCCTGGGGCACCTGGCTCACCTGCGAGGAGGCCGAGGACCGGGCCGGCGACACGTGGGAAGAGGGCGGCCGGTCCGGCGTCTACCAGAAGGACCACGGCTACGTCTTCGAGGTGTGGGCCGACGGCAGCGCCGACCCGAAGCCGATCAAGTGCCTGGGCCGCTACTCCCACGAGGCCGTGGCCGTCGACAAGGACCGTACCCGGGTCTACCTGTCCGAGGACGCCGACGAGCCCAACGGCCTCTTCTACCGGTGGACCGCGCCGCACGGCGTGAAGCTGGGCCCGGGCGTGCTCACCCGCCTCGCGCCGAACGCCGGTGTCCTCGCCGCGATGCAGATCATCATGGACGACGGTTCGGTGCTGCCGGACGTCGCCTACCTGACCTCCGCCCAGCTCGGCCGGCCCTTCCCGGTCCGGTGGATCGAGGTGCCGGACCGCGACGCCCGCACGACGCCCGTGCGTGAGCAGTTCGCCGACGGGCAGGTCACCCGCGGACGCAAGTTCGAGGGCGTGTGGGCCACCGACGAGGGCGTGTACGTGGTCAACTCGTACGCCTGGGACGAGGGTGACCTGCCGGCGGACGCCGCTCCGCACGACGGCATGGTCTGGTTCTACCACTTCAAGGACCAGACCATCCAACTGGTGACGTACTTCCCGCACCAGACCCAGTCCGAGGAGGGCACGCCGGTCAAGTACACCGACATCACCTTCGACGGCCCGGACAACGTCACGGTCACCCCGTGGGGAAGCCTGGTGCTCGCCGAGGACGGCTCGGGTGCCTCCCACGTGCTCAGCACGATCCCGGGTGGGCCCACCTACGCGATCGCCCGCAACCAGCTCAACGACTCGGAGTTCTGCGGCCCGACCTTCAGCGCGGACGGCAAGGTGCTCTTCGTCAACATGCAGGACCCGGGCCTCACCCTGGCCATCACCGGCCCGTGGGAGAAGTACCTGGGCTGAGCGAGCCCGAATGTGGGGGGCCGGGCGACCCGCCCGGCCCCCCACCCAGACTCGACCGCGCTCAGCAGACGCGCGGCGGGCGGCGCTAGTCGAGACAGAACTCGTTGCCCTCGACGTCCTGCATGTTGAGGCACGACTCGTTCTCGCCGTCGGCGAGCAACAACTGCCCGCGTACCGCGCCGAGCGGGATCAGCCGCGCGCATTCGGCCTCGAGGGCGGCCAGGCGCTCCTCGCCCACCAGCCCGGTGCCGACCCGCACGTCGAGGTGCACCCGGTTCTTGACGACCTTGCCCTCGGGCACCCGCTGGAAGTACAGGCGCGGGCCCACCCCCGACGGGTCGCTGCACGCGAACCACGAACCCTGCTCGGAGTTGACGTCCTCCCAGGAGGCGAACCCTTCCGGGGCCGGCGGCGGGACGTACCCCAACACCTCACACCAGAAACGGCCGACGCTCACCGGCTCGGCGCAGTCGAATGTCACTTGAACCTGCTTGACCGACATCCGCTCACCTTATGAGTCGCGTCGCCGCCGCTGACCGCGCACCCCGGACAGCAGGGTGCGTACCACACCCGGGTTGCCGACGATGTCGTGCGCGCGCCGCTCGCGCAGACGGCGGTGATCGATGACCGGCCGTGGGGGGGTCACTCCACCTTGGTGAGAAGCGGTTTCCCCTTCTCGACGACGTACGTGGCCAGTTCGACTGCGACACCGTCGCCGACGTTGCGGGCCTGGTGGTGCACGCCGTAGGGCACGGTGAGGGCGTCCCCGGTCCGGCACACCACCGGCGGCTGACCGTCGAGGCTGTATTCCAGCGCCCCCTGGAGGACGCAGATGATCTCCTCACCGGGGTGGAAGTGCTTGAACGGCGGCGAGTCCGGCGTGAACTCCACCCGGGTCTGGATGACCTCCCGCCCGGGGATGCTGAGGTCGTGCCGTTGCAGATCGATCCGCCACAGCCCCGGTGCCGACTCCACCGCGGTGGGGCTGATGCCATCGGGTCGATCCTTGCTGCTCATGACAGCCTCCGGTGAGCCGTCGGACCGACGGCGACTATTCGGACATAACGCATGCCGTCGAGGATAGGTCCGAACTCACCGCAGCAGTCCCCGTTCGGCCATGTGCGCGCGCAACGTCTCGGCCTCCTCGGCGGACATCAGCCAGCGCGGGATCACGGTCGCCGGCATCCGTCCGACGTACACGACCCAGAAGTCCTGGACGTCCCGCACCTGGGCGACCCCGTCCCAGGCGATGCCGCCGGACTCCGAGCCGCTGCGCATCATGATGTTGTCGTCGGTGATGTCGTAGGCGCCCTCGACGGCGTAGTCACCGGAGCGGCGTCGGGCGCGCGCCAGCACCCACGGCCGGTACAGCATCGACAGCACCCCGGCCACGACAAGTGCCGTCCACAGCGGCGCACTCCGCTCGCCCCACCCGAACCCCCGCGAGACGACGAGGCCGACCACCCCGACCACCGTGAGGGCAGCTCCGATATAGCCGAATCTGCGCAGTCGGACGCTGCCGAGCGCGGCGGCCACCCGGCCCGGGTACGCGGGATCGGCGGGGACGTCGAAACGGATGTGCACGCCAGCACGATAGTGCTCCCCCGCGCCCTCGGTGGCGCCTCACCCCACCTCGCCTGACGAGGCCGCGCGTGTCGTGGTGAGGCAGTCTGGTGAGGTGAGCGCCCGCGAGCCCGTCGACGACGTCCGAACACCTCGGGCCCAGAGCGGGTCCAGCCCGCAACACCTCCTGGCGACGGTGCTCGGCGAGTACCTCGACTCCTCGGACGCCGACCTGCCGTCGACCGCGATCATCGCGATCCTGCGGGAGTTCGGGATCAGCGAGTCCAGTGCCCGCGCCGCGCTGTCCCGGCTGGTCAAGCGCGGTCTCATCGCGACACGGAGGAGGGGGCGGTCGCCGGTCTACCACCTCACCCCGCAGGCGATCGCAAAGCATCGCTCCCGGATGCGGCATTTCCTGACCTTCGGCTCCCACCCGGCGCCCTGGACCGGCGAATGGGTGCTGGCCTCCTTCTCCATCCCGAACTCCGGCCAGGCGTCCCGGCACGCGCTCCGCAGGTCGTTGACCGCACTGGGCTTCGTGGGCCTGTACGACAGCGTGTGGATCCGGCCGGGGTCCGACGCCGCGCCGGCGCGGGAGGCGCTACGCGAGTTGCTGCACCCCGTCGAGGGTGCCCGGTGGTCGGTTCTGCTCGCCCGGTTCGACGATGAGACCGGGCCCCACGGCCCCGCCTCCGCGTACGACCTGACCGGGCTCGCCTCCGCGTACTCGCGCTTCATCGAGCGACACACGGCGTTGCGGGCAGCCGCGCGCAACGGGGAGGTGGACGCGGCCCGGGCGTTGGTGGCCCGGACCTCGGCCATGGATTCCTGGCGGAAGTTCGCGGACATCGACCCGGACCTGCCGCCCCACCTGCTACCGACTCCGTGGCCCCGCCAGCAGGCCAGAGAGATCTTCCTGGACATCCACCGCACGCTCGGCTCGCTCGCTCAGGCGCGGCTCGTCGAGGTGGCGACGCCGCACTGGCCGGAGGCCGCCTCGTGGATCACCCACTTCCAGGCGTCGAGGGATCTTTCGCGGCCGGAGCCGACCGGCGGGAGGCACGGCAGCGGCCCAATCGCGAACTGACGACGTCGCGGCCGGCCAGAGCCAGCCACACATTGACACCTTTCGTTGCGGCAGTGATAGTAACTGCATACAGCTCTCATCGGAGCGCCTGTGGGGACCGCGGCCGGGCGGTCACCGGCGCTGAATGAGTGGGCAGCGGCGACCGGGGGCACGGCCGCCGCGCCGGCCGCGACGCGTTCACGTGGACCGAACCCGTGGCCGGCGCTGACCACCTCTCGTCGGGGCGCGAGTGACACACCCGCCGCCGCAGGGAGCGCCACCGTGACTGTTCCTGGAGGATCAATGAGAAGGCGAACCAAGATCTACGCGGGGCTGGCAGCCGCCATCGTCCCGGTCACCTCCGTGATCATGGCGCTGAGCGGGACACCGGCGTCCGCCGCCATCGGCGGCTCCGGCCCCTACCCCGCCGACTACGAAACCTCGGCGACCCTGGCCAACCACACCATCTTCAGGCCCCAGACCCTCCCGTCCGAGCGCCTCCCGATCGTCGTGTGGGGCAACGGTGGCTGCTCGGCCAACGGGCTCTCCCAGGGCAACTTCCTCCGCGAGATCGCCTCCCACGGCTTCCTCGCCATCGCCAACGGCGGCCCGAACGCCTCCGGCTCCACCAACTCCCAGATGCTCACCCAGTCCATCGACTGGGCGACCGCGGAGAACTCCCGGCAGGGCAGCAAGTACTACAACAAGATCGACACGAGCAAGGTCGCGGTCGCGGGCTTCTCCTGTGGGGGCCTGGAGGCGTACGCCGTCTCGAACGACCCGCGCGTCACGACGACCGGCATCTTCAGCAGTGGCCTGCTGAACGACGCCGACGACTACCAGCTCCGCCGACTGACCAAGCCGATCGCCTACTTCGTCGGCGGCCCGAGCGACATCGCATACCCGAACGCGATCGACGACTGGGGCAAGCTGCCCGCCGGCCTGCCCGCCTTCATGGGCAACCTGAACGTCGGTCATGGTGGCACCTACGACCAGACCAACGGCGGCGAGTTCGGCCGCGTCGCGACCCTCTACTTCAAGTGGCGGTTGAAGGGCGACACCACCGCCGGTCGCAACTTCGTCGGCACCGACTGCGGTCTGTGCCGCACCCAGTGGAGCGTCCAACAGAAGAGCCTGACGCTCGACGACGGCACGCCGCCCACCACGCCCCCGCCGACCACGCCGCCGCCGACCACCCCACCGCCCACCGGCACCCCCGGCTGCACCGCGGTCTTCGCGGTCCAGGACCAGTGGAACGGCGGCTTCGTCGCAAACGTCAGCGTCACCGCGGGGAGCGCCGCGCTTACCGGCTGGCGGGTCACCGTCACCCTGCCGAGCGGGGCGGCGGTCAGCTCGCTGTGGAACGGGGTCAGCAGCGGCACCAGTGGGACCATCACCGTCGCGAACCAGAGCTACAACGGACGACTGGCCGCAGGTCAGGCCACCAGCTTCGGGTTCCAGGGCACCGGCAACGGCAGTGGCACCACGGTGAGCTGCGCCGGAAGCTGAGGTCCGCAACTCACACCGCCCGGCGGGGGGGGGGCCCCCCCCCCCCCCCCCCCCCGGGGGGGGGGGGGGGGGGGGGGTTGGGGGGGGGGGCGGGCGGGGGGGAATGTAACCAGGGGAGGGCCCCCCGAACAAAAAACAACCGGGG
>NZ_JBEZGM010000036.1:0-49488 GCF_040649995.1 Micromonospora sp. NPDC048835
GGGGCGCGGGGCGCGGGGCGCGGGGCGCGGGGCGCGGGGCGCGGGGCGCGGGGCGCGAGGCGCGAGGCGCGAGGCGCGAGGCGCGAGGCGCGGGGCCCGTCGATCAGCGGCCGCCGGGCAAGACACAACGGCATTCATCGATATTGCGCGTCGGAAAGCGCTTGCCATACGATGCGCGGTGAGTCGGATCGATGAGTTTCAGGGCGTGTCACCCTCGATCAGATCGCCGTCCGTCGCCGTTGCGGCGGGGCAGGTCCACTGTGCTTCCCCGGGCGGGGTCGGCGGGCCGCAGCGATCTCCACCGGATTCCCGGAGGCAGTGCATGCACCCGTCCAGACATCGGCTGATCCTGCTTGCCGCCACGACGGCGGCCACCGTCGTGGCTGGCACCGTCGGCACGGTGGTCGCCTCGGCCGCCGCCGTCGGCTGCCGGGTCGACTATCAGATCACGAACCAGTGGCAGGGCGGCTTCGGCGCAAACGTCACCGTCACCAACCTCGGCGACCCGATCAACGGCTGGGCTCTGACCTGGTCGTACGCCGCGGGCCAACAGGTCACCCAGGCGTGGAACACCGCCGTCACCCAGTCTGGTGCCCAGGTCACCGCGCGCAACGTCGACCACAACGTGGCCATCGCCACGAACGGCAGCGCCTCGTTCGGCTTCAACGGTTCGTGGACCGGCAGCAACCCGGTGCCGAGCAGTTTCGCGCTCAACGGCACCCCCTGCACCGGCGCCCCACCCACCGACGAGCCGACCACCCCGCCACCGACCACCCCGCCACCGACCACCCCGCCACCGACCACGCCGCCACCCACCACGCCGCCACCCACCACGCCGCCGCCGAGCGCCGGGCGGGTCCAGATGGAGGACCTGGACCGGGGGCTGGTCAGTGTCCGCTCCGGCAGCGGCAACCTGGTCTCCTGGCGGCTGCTCGGCACCGAGACCTCCGGGGTGGAGTTCAACCTCTACCGGGGGTCCACCAGGGTCAACGCCAGCCCGATCGCCGGCGCCACCAACTACCTCGACAGCGGCGCGGCGGCCGGTTCGGCGTACACCGTGCGGGCCGTGGTGGGCGGCGCCGAGCAGGCGGCGTCGGCGCCGGCCCTACAGTTCGCCAACGGTTACCTGGACGTGCCGTTGCAGGTCCCGGCCGGGGGCACCACCCCGAGCGGGGAGAGTTACTCGTACAGCGCCAACGACGCCTCGGTGGGTGACCTCAACGGCGACGGCAGCTACGAGATCGTGCTCAAGTGGGACCCGTCGAACGCGAAGGACAACTCCCAGTCCGGCTACACCGGCAACGTCTACGTCGACGCGTACACCCTCACCGGCAGCCGGTTGTGGCGCATCGACCTGGGCCGCAACATCCGGGCCGGCGCCCATTACACCCAGTTCCAGGTGTACGACTACGACGGCGACGGCCGCGCCGAGGTGGCCATGAAGACCGCCGACGGCACCCGCTCCGGCACCGGCCAGCTCATCGGCTCGTCGTCGGCGGACTACCGCAACTCCAGTGGCTACGTGTTGTCCGGCCCGGAGTACCTGACCATGTTCAACGGGCAGACCGGCGCGATCGCCTCCACCGTGACCTACGACCCGCCGCGCGGGACCGTGTCGTCCTGGGGTGACTCGTACGGCAACCGGGTGGACCGGTTCCTCGCCGGCACCGCGTACCTGGACGGGCAGCGTCCTTCGCTGATCATGGCCCGGGGTTACTACACCCGCGCGGTCATCGCGGCGTGGGACTTCCGCAACGGCACGTTGACCAAGCGCTGGACGTTCGACTCGAACTCGTCCGGCAACGGGGCCGCCGCCGGGCAGGGCAACCACCAGCTCTCCGTGGCCGATGTCGACGGTGACGGCCGCCAGGAGATCGTGTACGGGGCGGCCACCATCGACGACAACGGCCGGCTGCTGCACTCCACCGGCAACGGCCACGGCGACGCCCTGCACGTCGGGGACCTCGACCCGGGCCGCACCGGCCTGGAGGTGTTCAAGGTCGACGAGGACGGCAGCAAGCCCAGCTCCTACTTCGCCGACGCCCGTACCGGCCAGGTGCTCTGGTCCACGCCGGCCTCCGGCGACAACGGCCGGGGTGTCTCGGCGGACATCTGGGCGGGCAGTGCCGGCGCGGAGTCGTGGTCGTCGGCGGCCTCCGGGCTGGCCAACACGAGGGGGCAGAACGTGGGCCGCAAGCCGTCGTCGGCGAACTTCCTCGCGTGGTGGGACGGTGACCCGGTGCGGGAACTGCTCGACGCCACGAGGATCGACAAGTACGGCACCGGCGGCGAGACCCGGTTGCTGGACGGCAGCGGGGTGGCGTCGAACAACGGCACCAAGTCCACGCCGGCGCTCTCCGGTGACATCCTGGGTGACTGGCGTGAGGAGGTGATCTGGCGGACCACCGACAGCCGGGCGTTGCGCATCTACAGCACACCCACCCCGACCAGCGTCCGGATCTACACGCTGATGCACGACCCGCAGTATCGGGTGGCCGTCGCGTGGCAGAACACGGCCTACAACCAGCCGCCGCACCCGGGGTTCTTCATCGGCAACGCAATGGGCGCGCCACCCACCCCGGACATCCACCTACGTTGATGCGAACCCTGGCGATCCCGAGCGGGTTCGCCTAGGGTGGCAGGCACCGGGCCGCAGCCGCGGAATCCGCTCAGCTCCGGCCCGGTGCGCCACACCGCGGCATTCCCGACCCGTCCCGACCGGGGATGCCGTACCACCACCGGAACCAACATTAGGCACCGTCCGGGTCGGCGGGGTGACGCTGACGTGAAGATCGTGTTTCACGCGTCCCGGCGAAGACCGCCCGCCACCTGCTCGGCGATCAACTCGTACGACCGCACCCGGTCCTTCACGTCGTACACGAGCGTGGTCAGCATCAGCTCGTCCGCGCCGGTGCGCTCCACCAGCTCGGTCAACTGCCGACGCACCGTCTCCGGCGAGCCCATCGCCTGACCGTCGCGGCGCGCCAGCACGAACTCCCGCTCGACCTCGGTGTACGGGTAGGCCGCCGCCTCGTCGGGCGTCGACAACGGCTCCGGCCGCCCGGAGCGCAGCTTCAGGAACGACAACGCGCTCGGCCCGGCCAGCCACTCGGCCCGCTCGTCGGTATCCGCGCACACCGCGTTGACCGCCACCATCGCGTACGGCTTGTCCAGCCACTGCGACGGCCGGAAGTTCTGCCGGTACAGGGCCAACGCCGGCAGGGTGTTCGCCGAGCTGAAGTGGTGCGCGAAGGAGAACGGCAGACCGAGCAGGCCGGCGAGCTGGGCGCTGAAGCCGCTGGAGCCTAACAGCCAAACGGCCGGCTGCTCACCGCGGCCCGGCGAGGCCATGATCTGCCCCGGCTTCTCCCCGCTGAAGTAGTTCATCAGGTCGGCCAGCTCGCGCGGGAAGTGCTCCGCCGACAGGCCCTCCATGGTCCGGCGCAACGCGAGCGCGGTCACCTGGTCGGTGCCGGGCGCGCGCCCGATGCCCAGGTCGATCCGACCGGGGTGCAACGCCTCCAGGGTGCCGAACTGTTCGGCCACCACGAGCGGCGCGTGGTTGGGCAGCATCACCCCGCCCGAGCCGAGACGGATCGTCGACGTGTTCGCCGCCAGGTGGGCCAGCAGCACCGCCGGGGCGGAGCTGGCGATCGCCGGCATGTTGTGGTGCTCGGCCACCCAGAAACGGTGGTAGCCCAACTTTTCGGTGCGGCGGGCCAGCTCGGTGGTGGCCTCCAGGGCCGCGCCGGCGGTGGTGCCCTTGGCGACCGGGGCAAGATCAAGAACAGACAACGGTACGGTGATCACACGGCCAACCAACCCGTCGCCAGCCGGTTTTGTTCCGGCCTGCGGGTTTTCGTCGGCCACCTCACCCGCCGGTCAACCCATGCCGCGCGCCTGCTCGAAGATCAGACTGGTCTGCGTGTGCCGCACCACCGGGTCGACCGCCAGATGGTCCAGCACGAAGTCCCGCAGCGCGTCGCCCGACGCCGCCCGCACATGCAGCACGTAGTCCTCCGCGCCGGCCACGTGGAACACCGACACCACCCCCGGCAGCCGCACCGAGCGGGCCCGGAACGCGTCCACCGCCGCCCGCTCGTGCGCGGTCAACCGCACCGACACCAGCGCCTGCAACGGCAGCCCGAGCGCCGCCGGATCCACCTCGGCGTGGAAACCACGGATCGCACCGCGCTCGCGCAACGCCCGGGTACGCGTCAGGCAGGTCGACGGCGCCACGCCCACCCGCTCGGCGAGGGCGTTGTTCGGCAGGCGGCCGTCCGCGGCCAACTCGCTGAGGATCGCGCGGTCCACCTCGTCCAGGGCCGGATACGGCCGCAGATCATTCGGCTCAGGGGGCATCGGACCATCCTCGCCCGAACCCAGCGCCGAAACCATCCCCATTCACAGAATGATCTGCCGAGCTATTGCTTGTCGGCCGGCAGATATTCGACGCTACCGCCATGACAGCGATGGACACCCGGGCCGTGCACGCCGGACGCGACGACCTGCGCACCCTCGGCGTGCACGTACCGCCCATCGACCTGTCCACCACCAACCCGCTGCCCTCCGTCGACGACGGCGGCGCAGCGTACGAGCAACTCGCCACCGGCGGCACCCTGCCCCCCGACGGCAGCGCCGTCTACCAACGGCTCTGGAACCCCACCGTCGCCCGCTTCGAAGGCGCCCTCGCCGAGTTGGAGGGCACCACCCAGGCCGTCGCCTTCGCCAGCGGCATGGCCGCCCTCACCGCCACCCTGCTCGCCGCCGCCCGCGACGAGCACCGGCACGTCGTCGCCGTCCGACCCCTCTACGGCGGCACCGACCACGTCCTCGCCACCGGCCTGCTCGGCACCACCGTCACCTGGACACGCCCCGACGAGGTCGCCGCCGCCATCCGCCCCGACACCGCCCTGGTCATCGTCGAGACACCCGCCAACCCCACAGTCGACCTCGTCGACATCGCCGCGCTCGCCGCCGCGGCCGGCGACGTCCCCCTGCTCGTCGACAACACCGTCGCCACCCCCGTCCTGCAACAACCCGCCCGCCACGGCGCCACCCTCGTCCTGCACAGCGCCACCAAGAGCATCGGCGGGCACGGCGACGTCCTCGCCGGCGTCGTCGCCTGCGACGACACCTGGGCCGCACGACTCCGCCAGGTCCGCGCGGTCACCGGCGCGATCCTGCACCCCCTCGGCGGCTACCTGCTGCACCGCGGCCTGCAGACCCTGCCGCTGCGGGTCCGCGCCCAACAGGCCACCGCCGAGAAACTTGCCGGCTGGCTCGCCGACCACCCCGCCGTACACCGGGTGCACCACCCCTCGGTGCACGACCCGGCGGCGCTGGTCGGGCGGCAGATGGCCGGACCCGGCAGCCTGCTCGCCATCGAGGTACGCGGCGGCGCGCCCGCCGCGGCCGCCGTCGCCGGCGCCTGCCGGCTCATCACCCACGCGGTCTCCCTCGGCGGCGTCGACACCCTCATCCAGCACCCCGCCTCGCTCACCCACCGGCCGGTCGAGGGCGACGCCAAACCCGCCGCCGCCCTGCTGCGCCTCTCGGTCGGACTCGAAGACCCCGAGGACCTGCGCGCCGACCTCGCCCACGCCCTCGACGCGATCGTCTGATCAGCGCAGCTCGCGGTTGCCCAACACCCGGACGGCGGAACCCTCCCGAGCCACCCGCAGCATCGCCCGACCGATCCCGTCGGTCGTGGTGACCTGATTCGGCAGCAACCGCCGCAGCACCGGAAACAGCGGACGGGTCACCGCCAGACCGAGCCGGTACCACCGCGTCCTCGACACCGCCCCGTACGTCGGCTGGATGAACCCCGGCCGCGCCGCGTAACCGTTCGGCAGCAGATCCATGATCGCGTTCTCGGCACGGCCCTTGACCCGCGCCCACATCACCCGACCCCGACCCGACGAATCGGTCCCCTGGCCCGAGACGTAGACGAACGTGACCTGCGGACTCACCTCGGCCAGCAACCGCGCCGCCGCCACCGGGAAGTCGTAGCTGACCCGCGTGTACGCGGCCTCGTCCATACCCAGCGAAGACACCCCCAGGCAGTAGAAACAGGCGTCGACGCCGGTCAACTCGGCCCGCACCGCGCCCAACTCGCCCACGTCCGCGACCGTCAGCTCCCGCAGCTTCGGATCCTGCGCGCCGGTCGGCCGCCGGCCGACAGTCAGCACCTCCCGCACGTCGTCGGCGAGCAGGCACTCGCGCAACACGCCCTGACCGACCATCCCGGTCGCGCCGAAGACCACCACCCGCATCAGCTTCCACCCCTGTCGCCGCCCGCCACTCGCATCGATCGTCAGCCAGGCTCCCACGGGCGGCGTGCTCCGCGCGGTAACGGTCAGGACTTCGGGCCGACGTGCCGATCGAGCGTGGCGACGGCGTCGCGCCGGGCCACCGACAGCGAGTTGCGCCGGTTCATCCGCCAGGCGACGCCGAGCAGGTCGAGGCCCCACTGGCAGAGCCCCATGATGTCGGCCGACTCGTTGACGAACATGTAGCGCGGGTAGACGTACGCCTTGCCGCGCACGGTCACCCGGTTGGCGACGCGGCAGCCGTCGGAGTGGAACAGCCCTCGGAGGAAGTCGCCGGGGTGTTGTTCGATGATCAGTCGCTGCCAGTCGGCGAGGACGATCGGCCGCTGGTGCTTCTTGCCGGGTCCGTGCTGCGGGAGCAGGCAGGGCCAGTGCACGCCGCTGCTCTCGACCGAGACGCAGCCTTGCTTGGTGATTCTCTGCACCCGCGCGGCGAGCACCGCGAGCATGGCCGCCTCGCACGCGTCGATAAGCTTCGGATAGCTCGCCGTGCACGCGATCCGAAGCACCGGCACCTTCGGTGAGACGGCCAGATGGCCGTCGCCCAGGTAGAGACCGAGCAGGTAGGCGTAGGCGGCGGGGGCGGTCGGATTGTCGACATCCGGCCGACATCGAAAGCAGCGCAGCTCCGTGCCGCGCCGCACAGGTTCGGGGCGATCGACGCACCAGTGCCAGACGGTTGCGTACGGCAATGAGAGCTTCCGAGCTACGGAATGAATGCTGTGTCCGCGAATGCGGAGTGCGCGGGCCTGTGCCCGCATCTGCGGTGGATGCACTTCCACATCGTCGAACAGGTGTATGACAAGAGTGCCGGGAGCGGGATTCGAACCCGCAAGCCCTTTCGGGCAGAAGTGTTTGAGACTTCCGTGTATGCCGTTCCACCATCCCGGCGGGTGGCGCCTACTGTACCCGACTACTCTCATGCGGGAGCATGGGTGGTAGCCGTGCAGTGATCGATGGTGGGGGTAGGGCTGGTGGCTGAGACGCCGACGGATGCCGAGCGCAGGCGCGTACTGATCGCCGAGGACGAGGCGCTGATCCGGCTGGACCTCGCCGAGATGCTTGTCGAAGAGGGTTACGAGGTGGTGGGGGAGGCCGGCGACGGTGAGACAGCCGTCCGCCTCGCCGAGGAGCTGAAGCCCGATCTCGTCATCCTCGACATCAAGATGCCGATCATGGATGGGCTGGCCGCCGCCGAGCGCATCGCCGGTGCCCGGATCGCCCCGGTGATCATCCTGACCGCGTTCAGCCAGCGTGACCTGGTGGAGCGGGCGCGCGCGGCGGGCGCCATGGCGTACCTCGTGAAGCCCTTCCAGAAGAGCGACCTGGTCCCGGCGGTGGAGATCGCGCTGTCGCGGTACTCGGAGGTCGCGGCCCTGGAGGCTGAGGTCGCGAGCCTGACCGACCGGCTGGAGATCCGTAAGTCGGTGGAGCGGGCCAAGGGCGCGCTGATGACCACGTACGGGATGACCGAGCCGCAGGCGTTCAAGTGGATCCAGCGCACGGCGATGGACCACCGGATGACCATGAAGGAGGTCGCCGAGCGGATCCTCGCGGAGACCGCCGGCGGCGAGGTGTCGCAGCAGCCCACCGTGTGAGTGTCGACGCGGCGCCGCGGGGCCGCCGCGGGTGACCTCGGGTGGTTAGCATCGACGGGTGTCCGTCCGACGGGTGTTCGCGGTGTGCGGCGTGTTCGCGCTGGTCCTGGCCGGGTGCGACGGGCCGGCCCCGCCGCGCGGTGGTGAGTCGACGACGGTCGCGGCCCCGGCGTCGCGGCCGGATTGGCAGTCGCTGACGCTGCCGGCGCCGCCGGGCGGTGCGGGGCGTGCGGTGGTACGTGACGCGGCGTCGTGCGCGGGTCGGTGGTTCGTGGCCGGTGGCGTCGTCGACGCGCAGGGCGGCACCCGCCCGGCGGCCTGGACCAGTGTGGACGGTACGACGTGGACCGTGGTCGAGGTGCGTGCGGATTCCTTCTACGGGCGGCAGAACGTGTTCCTCTCGGTGGCGTGCCGGGACGGGAAGGCGGCGCTGATCGGCGCGAAGGTCGGTGGCGCGCACGGTTATCCGCGGGTGAGCACGTGGCGGCAGGTGGCCGACGGGGCGCTCGTCGAGGTGCAGGCGTCGTTCGAGACGTACGGCGGGCCGACGGCGGTGAACGTGTCCCGGCTGGCGGCCGGCCCACCGGGTTGGTTGATCGTCGGTAACCGGTCGGCGGGTGCCGCGTCCTGGGTGTCGTCGCCGGCCGCGGCGGAGTTCGCGCTTGTCGAGGGCGCACCGGAGCTGGCCAGTGACGCGGTGGGGGTGACCTGGGCGTTCGACGCGGTGGCGACGTCGTCGGGGTGGCTTGCGGTGGGGGGTCTGTTGCCGGCCGGCCGGATCGACCGTGACCCGGCGGTGTGGTCGTCGCCGGACGGGCGGTCGTGGCGGCGCACGGTGTTGCCCGGCGGGTCGGAGTACGAGGAGTTGCAGCGGGTGGTGCTCGCCGACGGCGTGCCGGTGGCGGTGGGGCTGCGCGGGGGGACGTTCGGCGCGTGGCGGCAGGAGGCGGCGGGTTGGGTGGCCGTCGGGGCGTTCGGGCGGCGGGCTGGTGCGGGGGTGCCGGGGGTGGGGTCGCTGGTGTCGTCCGGTGGGCGTCTGGTTGCCGCGGTGACGGATGGGGCGCGGCATTCGGTGTGGGTGTCGGCCGATCGGGGTGGGTCGTGGCGGGAGGCGACGATGCCGCTCGATGTGCCGGCGGGTGCCGACCGGGACGTGACGCTGGTGGCGGTGGGTGACCGTTTGTGGTTGGCGGCCGATGACGGCACGCGGGCCGGGTTGTGGTGGGCGGCGGGCCCGGGCGCCTGATTTTCGGCGGTGCGGTGACCCTTCACCCCGCACGGCCGTCCGCATGGACGTTCGCGCAGGTCAGTCGACTTTTTGTCAGCTCCGCGCGGTCCGGGTGGGTGCGGGTGGAGTGCGCCCGGGCGTGGGTTTAAGGACCGACTGGCGGATTCACCTGTTACGGGCATCGACAAGATTGCCCACGTCTTCGTAACGGTTTCGCAGACCCCGCCTTCAGGCCTTCCGGGACGGTATGTCGTGTCGGTACGCTCCGCCATCACGAGCCGTAACGCAGGGGGCATCCCTGCGGGGTGGGTGGAATTGCGGGTCTGCTGCTGTCGCCGGCGCTTCGGGTCAGCCGCGTCCGTATCTCGAGGAGGTCAGGAAGCCGTGAGGCGAAGCTATGTACGGGCGCTGGGCACCGTCGCGCTCGCCGCAACCCTGGTGGTTGCGGCTGGTTGCCAGGATTCCGGTGGCGGCGATGGTGGCACCGCGTCGGGCGACTGCGGTGGCAAGATTGCGATCTTCGGTGCGTTCACCGGCGACAACGCGGGTCTGGTGATCCCGTCGCTGAACGGCGCGGAGCTGGCCGTGGAGCAGTTCAACACGGCGAACCCGAACTGCAAGGTCACCATGCAGCGGTTCGACACCCAGGGTGACCCCGCGGTGGCGACCCCGTTCGCGAACCAGATCGCGGGGGACAACTCGTTCCTCGGTGTCATCGGTGGTCACTTCTCCGGTGAGTCGGACGCGACCATGCCGATCTACCAGGCCGCTGGCCTGGCGATGGTCAGCCCGTCGGCGACCCGCACGGACCTGACCCAGAAGGGCAACACGTCCTTCTACCGGGTGGTCGGCAACGACGGCACGCAGGCCGGCGCCGTGGCCAGCTACCTGAAGACCCAGAACGCCCAGAAGGTGTTCATGGTCGACGACGCCAGCGCCTACGGCGCGGGCATCACCGAGGAGCTGGGCAAGCAGCTCGGCCCGCTGGTCGTCAACAAGGACAAGATCCAGGAGCGGCAGGCGCAGTTCGACGCCACCATCTCCAAGATCAAGGCCGCGCAGGCGGACTTCGTCTTCTACGGCGGTTACACCCGTGAGGCCGCTCCGCTGGTGAAGCAGATGCGTGCCGCCGGTGTGAAGGCCAAGTTCGTCGGCCCGGACGGTCTCTACGACACCGCGTTCCCGAAGGGTGCCTCCGGCGGTGCCGAGGGCGCGATCATCACCTGCCCGTGCCTCCCGGCCGACAAGGCCGGCGGCACCTTCTCCGCCGACTACCAGAAGAAGTTCGGCATCCCGCCGGGCTCCTACGGTGCTGAGGGCTTCGACGGCGCGACGATCTACCTGGACGCCTTCAAGGCTGGCAAGAAGACCCGGGCGGACATCCTGGCGTTCGTGAAGTCGTACGACAAGCAGGGTGTGTCGAAGTACATCAAGTTCGACTCGAAGGGTGACGTGGACCCGTCGAAGGTCGTCATCTGGGCCTACCAGATCAAGGGCGAGGCCATCGAAGCGCTGCAGGAGCTCAAGCTCAGCTGACGCCCCACGCAATGGAGTGCGGCCGGGGTGCTTCACCCCGGCCGCACTCGATTCAAGGAGACCCCCGGTGCATTTCGATGAACTGATCGGCCATCTCGGCCAGCACACGGTCGACGGCCTGTCCAAGGGTGCGATCTACGCCCTGATCGCCCTCGGCTACACCCTCGTCTACGGCGTCCTTCGCCTTATCAACTTCGCGCACTCCGAGGTGTTCATGGTCGGTACCTTCGCGGTGCTGATCCTGTGGAACCAGCTCGGTGTGGAAAATAACCCGCCGATCGGCCAGGCCATCCTGTTCCTGGTGCTCGGTCTGGTGGTCGCGGCGGCCGCCTCGGGCGGTACGGCCCTGGCGCTCGAGCGGGTCGCGTACCGGCCGCTGCGGCGCAAGAACGCGCCGCCGCTGATCTTCCTGATCACCGCGATCGGTCTGTCACTGGTCTTCGTGGAACTGTTCGGGCAGGTGCTGCCCGAGTTGCTCGGCGGCGTGCTGCCGGATGTGTTCGGCCGGCCCCGTCAGATCGTCGGCATGCCGACGATCATCCAGCAGGAGACGCTGTTCACGATCGGCAACACCGCGATCACGAACATCCAGCTGATCGTCTTCGTGGCGGCCGTGGCGATGATGGCGGTGCTGGACTGGTTCATCAACCGCACCCGGTACGGCCGGGGCGTGCGGGCGGTGGCCCAGAACCCGGAGACCGCCGCGCTGATGGGCGTCAACCAGGAGCGCGTGATCATGCTGATCTTCGTGCTCGGTGGCATCATGGCCGGCGCCGCCGCGCTGTTGTGGAGCATGCGGTTCGGCTTCACCCAGAACAGCATCGGCTTCGTGCTCGGCCTGAAGGCGTTCACCGCCGCCGTGCTCGGTGGCATCGGCAACCTGCGCGGCGCGTTGCTCGGCGGTCTCTTCCTCGGCATCGTCGAGGTCTACGGCGCCACGCTCTTCGCGTCCAACTGGGAGGACGTCATCGCCTTCGTGGTGCTGATCGTGGTGCTGATGTTCCGGCCCACCGGCCTGTTGGGTGAGTCGCTCGGGAGGGCCCGCGCATGATCGACAAGATCCGCACCGCAGACCGCCGCCGCGTCGGCATGCTGACCTCGGTCGGCGACCGCTGGCGGGCGCTGGCCAAGTGGCAGCAGGCCCTCGGGCTCGCCGCGTTCGTGGCCATCCTCTACTACCTGCCCCTGCTCGGCATCCCGGGTCTGACCTGGTTGCGTACGGACTCGATCGAGGGCGGCAACAACTGGGCGGGCGTGCTCTTCGTCTGCGCCATCTACGTGCTGGTCGCGATCGGCCTGAACGTGGTGGTCGGCCTCGCCGGCCTGCTCGACCTGGGCTACATCGGCTTCTTCGCCATCGGGGCGTACAGCGTGGCGCTGTTCGGCTCGGTGAACTCGCCGGTGGTCAAGTGGATCCAGCAGGAGTTCGACCTGCCGCCGACCTGGGCGGTGACCTGGGCGATCTGCCTGTTCATCGCGATCGTGCTGACGATGATCTCCGGGGTGTTGCTGGGCTGGCCGACGCTGCGGCTGCGCGGTGACTACCTGGCCATCGTGACGCTGGGCTTCGGCGAGATCATCCGGATCGTGGCCCGTAACGCCACCGGGCTGACCAACGGCCCGGTCGGCATCTCGGCCATCCCCGGCCCGGAGGGCGCGCCGTCGCCGGACAACAAGGTCTTCGGTCTGATCGACGCGAAGCCCTGGTACTGGTTGGCGATCACGTTCGTGCTGATCATGGTGTTCCTGGTCCGTCGGCTGGAGCACAGCCGGGTCGGCCGGGCGTGGTTGGCCGTCCGGGAGGACGAGGACGCCGCCGCGGTGATGGGTGTCTACCCGTTCAAGTTCAAGCTCTGGGCGTTCGCCATCGGTGCGGCGCTCGGTGGCCTGTCCGGCTTCCTGTTCGGCAGCCGCAACGCGTTCATCGACCCGACCCAGTTCAACGCGAACCTGTCCATCCTGTTCGTGGCGATGGTGGTGGTCGGTGGCTCCGGCAACATGATCGGTGTCTCGCTCGGCGCGGTCCTGCTGGCGTACCTGCCGGAGCGGTTCCGCGACTTCGCCGACTACCGGTGGCTGGTGTTCGGTCTGGCCATGGTGCTGGTGATGATCCTGCGTCCACAGGGTCTGATCCCGAGCCGACGGCGTGCCCGCGAGTTGAAGGACCGCGCGGCGGAGGCAGAGGAGGCGCCCGCTCATGTCTGACCAGACCACCAGCACGGCAACGCCGAAGATCCCGACCCAGGCCGGGCCCCGGTCGGTGCTGCTGGAAGTCGACGACGTCACGCTGCGTTTCGGCGGCGTGGTCGCCCTCGACAAGATCAACTTCAAGATCTACGAGGGCGAGATCCTCGGGCTCATCGGGCCCAACGGCGCCGGCAAGACCACCAGCTTCAACGTCATGACCGGGGTCTACAAGCCGACCTCCGGGGCGGTGCGGTTCCAGGGCCAGAAGGTGACCGGTCGCAAGCCGCACCAGATCAGCCAGCTCGGCATCTCCCGGACCTTCCAGAACATCCGGCTGTTCCCGGAGATGACGGCGCTCGAGAACGTCATGGTCGGGACCGACTCCCGGCACAAGACGAGCGTGCCCGGTGCGCTGTTCCGGCTCTACCGGGTGCGGCCCAAGCCCGAGGAGCTGCCGCAGGTCACCGCCGCGTCCGGGATCGTCCGGACCTGGCAGCAGGTGCGGCTGTCGGCTGCCAAGATCTTCGGCCTGTCCCGGCACATCCTGGAGGAGCGGGCGGCCGAGGCCAAGGCGCTCGAGCTGCTCCGCTTCGTCGGGATCGTCGACCGGGCCAACGACGAGGCGCGCAACCTGCCGTACGGCTACCAGCGCCGGCTGGAGATCGCCCGCGCGCTGGCCACCGAGCCGAAGCTGATCTGCCTGGACGAGCCGGCTGCCGGCTTCAACCCGGCAGAGAAGGAGGAACTGCTCACCCTGATCCGGAACATCCGTGACATGGGCCTGACCGTCCTGCTCATCGAGCACGACATGCGGCTGGTCATGGGGGTCACCGACCGGATCGTGGTGCTGGAGTTCGGCCGCAAGATCGCCGAGGGTGCGCCCGCGGAGGTCAGCCGCGATCCGAAGGTGATCGCCGCGTACCTGGGGGAGCCCGCCGATGACGCTGCTTGAGCTGGAGAACGTCGCCGTCGCCTACGGCCGGATCGAGGCGCTGCACGGGATCAACCTCACCGTCAACGAGGGTGAGGTGGTGGCCCTGATCGGCGCGAACGGCGCCGGCAAGACCACCACCATGCGGGCCATCTCCGGCACCCGGTCGCTGGCCAGCGGGAAGATCACGTTCAACGGTGAGGACATCAGCAAGCTCCGGGCCGACCTGCGGGTGGTCCGGGGGCTGTGTCAGTCGCCGGAGGGACGGCAGATCTTCCCCGGTATGACGGTCATGGAGAACCTGGACATGGGGGCGTACACCCGGCGGGACTCCGCCGGCATCGCCGCCGACCTGGAACGGGTGCTGACCCTCTTCCCGCGCCTGGCCGAGCGGCGCAAGCAGGCCGGAGGCACCCTCTCCGGCGGCGAGCAGCAGATGCTCGCGGTCGGTCGGGCGCTGATGAGCCGGCCGAAGCTGCTGCTGCTCGACGAGCCGTCGATGGGGCTGGCCCCGCTGGTGATCCGGCAGATCTTCGACATCATCACCGAGATCAACCAGCAGGGCACCACCATCCTGCTGGTGGAGCAGAACGCCCAGCAGGCGCTGTCGCGGGCACACCGCGGTTACGTGCTGGAGACCGGTCGGATCGTGAAGGAGGGGTCCGGTCAGGACCTGCTGCACGACCCGTCGGTCAAGGAGGCGTACCTCGGCGTGGCCTGAGCCACCCGAACCGGCGGCCGGTCATCCCCTTCCCGGGGGTGGCCGGCCGTCGGCGTTCGGGACGGCTGTCGTCTCGGCACCCCGTGCCGAAGGTCGGGGATGTCGGTGCGACGGACTAGAGTCGCTGCCGTGACAGCTACGACGCCGCGCCTGCTCCTCGTCGACGGACATTCCATGGCATACCGGGCCTTCTTCGCCCTGCCCGTGGAAAACTTCTCCACCACGACGGGGCAGCCCACCAACGCGGTGTACGGCTTCACCTCGATGCTGATCAACGTGCTGCGCGACGAGCAGCCCACGCACATCGTGGTGGCCTTCGACGTCTCCCGCCGGTCCTTCCGCACGGACAAGTACGCGGAGTACAAGGCCGGCCGCAGCGAGACCCCGACCGACTTCAAGGGTCAGGTCAGCCTGGTCAAGGAGGTGCTGGCCGCGCTGCAGATCCCGGTGGTCGAAAAGGAGGGCTTCGAGGCCGACGACGTGCTCGCCACGCTCGCCTGCCAGGCTCGCGACCAGGGCATGTCGGTGCTGATCAGCAGCGGTGACCGCGACGCGTTCCAGTTGGTCGACGACCAGATCACCGTCCTCTACCCGCGTAAGGGCGTCTCCGACCTGGCCCGGATGGACCCGGCGGCGATCGAGGCGAAGTACGGCGTCCCGCCCCAGCAGTACCGGGACCTCGCCGCGCTTGTCGGCGAGACAAGCGACAACCTGCCCGGCATCCCGGGCGTCGGCCCGAAGACCGCAGCCAAGTGGATCACCACCTACGGTGGGGTGGAGGGCGTGATCGCCCGGGCCGACGAGATCAAGGGCAAGGCCGGCGACAGCCTCCGCGAGCGGCTCGCCGACGTGATCCGCAACTACGAGATCAACCGGCTCGTCTCCGACCTGGAGCTGCCGCTGCGCCCCGAGGACACCCGCTGGACGGGTTGGGACCGGGAGGCGGTGCACCAGGTCTTCGACACCCTGGAGTTCCGCATCCTGCGCGACCGTCTCTACCAGTACCTGGAGGCGGTCGAGCCGGAGGCCGAGTCCGGCTTCGACCTCACCGGCGAGGTGCTCACCGAGCCCGGCGCGTTGGCCGGGTGGCTGAACGCGCACGTCCCGACCGGCACCCCGGCCGGGTTGGCGGTCAAACTCGACACCGGCCCCAACCGCCGGCACACCGCCTCGATCACCGGCCTCGCGCTGGCCACCGCCGGCGGCGCGGCGGCCTGGGTCGAGCCGGGGCAGCTCGACCCCACCGACGAGGGCGCGCTGGCAGCCTGGTTGGCCGACGCGCAGCGCCCCAAGGTGCTGCACGACAGCAAGCCGGCCGTGCTGGCCTGCGCCGCGCACGGTTGGCACCTCACCGGCATCGTCCGTGACACCCAGATCGCCGCGTACCTGGCCCGCCCCGACCAGCGCTCCTACGACCTCACCGACCTGGCGCTGCGCTACCTGCACCGGGAGCTGCGGGTCGACGCCCCGGAGTCCGGCCAGCTCACCCTCGACGGCCTCGGCGACGAGGGGGTGGCCGAGCAGAACCTCATGCTCCAGGCGCGGGCCACCCTCGACCTGGCCGACGCGATCGACGCCGAGCTGTCCCGCGACGGCGAGCAGTCCGCCCGGCTCATGGCGGGCGTCGAGCTGCCGTTGATGCGGGTGCTGGCCACCATGGAGAGCACCGGCATCGCCGCCGACACCGACTATCTGTCCGAACTGGAGGCCCACTTCGCCGCCGAGGTCAAGGCCGCCGCGCAGGGCGCGTACGAGGCGGTGGGTCGCGAGTTCAACCTCGGCTCGCCCAAGCAGTTGCAGGAGATCCTCTTCACCGAGCTGGGCCTGCCGAAGACCAAGAAGATCAAGACGGGCTACACCACCGACGCCGACGCCCTGCAGTGGCTCTACGCCCAGCAGCCGCACCCGGTCCTCGCCCACCTGCTGCGTCACCGGGACGTGGCAAAGCTCAAGTCGACAGTCGACGGGCTGCTCAAGTCCGTCTCCGACGACGGCCGGATCCACACCACCTTCAACCAGACCGTGGCGGCCACCGGCCGGCTCTCCTCCACCGAGCCGAACCTGCAGAACATCCCCATCCGCACCGAGGAGGGCCGCCGGATCCGGCGGGCCTTCGTGGTGGGGGAGGGCTACGAGTGCCTGCTCACCGCCGACTACAGCCAGATCGAGATGCGCATCATGGCGCACCTCAGCTCCGACGACGCGCTGATCGACGCGTTCAACTCCGGCGCCGACTTCCACGCCGCCACCGCGTCGTCGGTCTTCGGGGTCCCGCTCGACGAGGTCACCCCCGACCAGCGTCGCAAGATCAAAGCCATGAACTACGGCCTGGCGTACGGGCTCAGCGCCTTCGGCCTGTCCCAACAGCTCAGCATCAGCACCGAAGAGGCGCGCGGGCTGATGGAGAACTACTTCGCCGGCTTCGGTGGGGTGCGCGACTACCTCCAGCAGGTGGTCGCCCGGGCCCGCCAGGACGGCTACACCTCGACGATCCTGGGTCGCCGCCGCTACCTGCCCGACCTGGTCAGCGACAACCGGCAGCGTCGCGACATCGCCGAGCGGATGGCCCTCAACGCCCCCATCCAGGGCTCCGCCGCCGACATCATCAAAGTGGCGATGCTGCACGTCGACACGGCGCTCGGTAAGGCCGGGCTGCGCTCACGGATGCTGTTGCAGGTGCACGACGAGCTGGTCTTCGAGGTCGCGCCCGGTGAGCGGGAGCCGTTGGAGGCACTGGTTCGGCGGGAGATGGGCGGGGCCCACCCGCTGTCGGTGCCGCTGGAGGTGTCCGTCGGCCTCGGCCGGGACTGGAACAGCGCGGATCACTGATCGTCTGGTTGGTTCTTGTTGGTTTCGCGGGGTGTGGGGTTCCGTGGGTGGTTGCGCCGTGGGTTCCGTGGGTGATTCGCGCTGTGGGGCTTCCGGAGCGGGCGGCGCGGCTTTGGGCGGCGCGGTGTGGGGTTCCGGGGCAGCCCGACCCACTCCGGGCGGTCAGGCTTGATCCCTGCGTGGGTCGGGCTGCCCCGGAACCCCTGACTCGGTCGCCGTGGTCGCGGCACCAGGCGTGGGCGGGCACCGGATAGACCAAGCGGAGCGCTCACCCGACCCGTGCCTCCACACCTCCCACCCCCCACCCCACACTCCCGCCCCGCACCCCGTGCCCCGTGCCCCGTGCCCCGTGACTTGCGCCCCGCACCCTGTGCCCTGTGTCCCGGGCCCAAGGTCTGAGCAACTTCCCGGATGTTGCTGTCTCCGGCGCTCGCGAGGCAGCAAGATCCCTGATGTTGCGCGGATCTTGACGGCGACTTCCGCGCCAGGAGACGCCGGGAGCGGGGTTCGGGAGGCCCACAGCCGCCAAGATCGTGCTTGAACCAGGATGTGGTGGTGTGCGGTGGCGCGGAGACCCCTACATCATGGATCGGACCGCGGTCGGCGGCGCAGGTCGGCGGGGCGGTCGGCGCCGTACGGCGGATCCGACACCCGCAGCGAAGTTGTGCGGATCCGGCGTGGAAAGGCCGTGGGAGCGGTCCGCCTACTTCAGCGGGTCGTGGCCCCAGTTCATGAGGGACCAGCGCCACTTGGTGTCGCGGACGTCGCCGGAGGGGCGCTGCGCCATGTGTCGGCGTACGTAGCCGACCACTTTGCGCATGTGCCTGTAGTCCCCCTCGGACAGGTCACCGCGTTTGCGGCGGAGCAGGTTGATGATCTTCCGGCCGGACTCGTGCCCGACGGACTCGCCGCCGCCGGCGTGACCGCCCTTGTGCCAGCCGACCTGCTTCGACTCGTCCGTCTCCAGCCAGGTGGACAGCTCACCGGGCTTCATGTTCACCGCCTCGGTGAACTCCCGGTAGGTGTCCCGGCCGTCGTCACCTCTGCTCATGGCGCAGCGCCTCGGGTCGGTGGGCGACGTCGCGGCCCGTACCGTCACTGCGGACCCGGTACTGCGGGTCGTCGGGGGCCGCGTTCACAGCCCGCCCGCGAATCCGCGTCCGCTCGGTGATCGTGCCCTGCACCACGCCGTACGCGCGGCTGCCATGGGCCGACCAGGAGACACGGTCGCCCTGGTGGAATCTCTGTTCGGCCATGGTCCTCGGCTACCCGACCCGGCCGGGAAGAAACGGCTACGGGGTGGGCTCGGCGACCGGCTGCCTCAGGTCGAACGGTTCGGTCAGCTCGATCGCGTCGGCACCGTCGGCGACCTGCTCGTACTGCCGCTCACCGCCCGGCCCCACCCGGTCGCCGATCCGTTACGCGTGGACGTGCACCGGCGATCGATGGGGTCGCAGGTCGGCCTGCGGGTGCGACGCGCTCACCCCGCGGGCTTCTCGGTGACGAAGATGGCGGTGCCGGGAAAGAGTCGTCCGCGCAGCGGGCTCCACTGCCCCCAGATCCCCTCGTGTCCCTCCGGCCACTCCGGTTCCACCAGGTCCAGCAGGCGGAACCCGGCGCCGACCAGCTCGCGGACCCGGTCGCCGAGGGTGCGGTGCTGCTCGACGTAGGTCGCCACGCCGTCCTCGTCCTGCTCCACGTAGGGGGAGCGGTCGAAGTACGAGTGCACGGCCGTCAGCCCGCCCTCGCCGGGGTCGTCGAGGAAGATCCACCGCATCGGGTGGGTCACCGAGAACACCCACCGGCCGCCCGGGCGCAGCACCCGGTGCACCTCGGCGAGCAGCGCCGCCGAGTCGTCCACGAACGGGATCGCGCCGAACGCGGTGCAGGCGACGTCGAACGACCGGTCGGCGAACGGCAGGGCGAGCGCGTCGGCCTGCACCAGCGGAACGCGTACCCCGGTGCTGTCGGCTGCCTTGGCGGCGTGCCGCAACATGCCGGCGGACAGGTCGAAGGCGACCGGCCGGGCGCCCTGGGTGGCGAGCCAGCGGGCGGCGGCCGCGGCGCCGGCGCCCACCTCCAGCACCCGCCGCCCCGACACGTCGCCGAGCAGCCGGGCGTCGGCCTCGCGCAGGCCCTCGGGGCACCACACGAAGTCCACGTCGCCGAGGAACGCACCGTGTTCGGCCTGGTAGTCGTCGGCGTCGGTGTCCCACCAGCCGCGGTTGGCGCGCCGGGCCTCGGCGTCACCCACCCGGCGCCGGGTGACCCGGCTGTCGTCATCCACGCGCTCACGCTAGGCCCCAAACCCCCCATCGGGTACGGCGGCACGGCGAAGATCTGGGCAGCGGCCCTGATCGGTGCGTGGCCCGTGCCGGTGGGGCGCGCCGGTATCCAGCAGACCGGGTCGAGCAGGCGCACCGGTGGGGTGTCTGGGTCTGCTGTGACGCACGAGACAGGAGGGGTGGTTTCCTGGCGATTGTTCGGCTTTCGCAGGTCATCGCACGTAGAGAAGCCGGGAGGGCTTGCACGCTGTGGTAATGCGCACGGTAGGCTAGACGATGCGCTCGCGGATCGCGTTGCCTCGGCAGGGAGCAGGTGCGCGGTCGACGGAGCCACATCATGATCTCACTAGGCGATCGTTCGGTGTGCCCGGCGACGGATCCGCTGGCGCGAACAGGTCACTGCGACACACCAGCCTGCTGTGACAACCCACCGACCGGAGCAACCGCCCACATGACGAGCAGCATCGAGGCCCCCTCGAGCGCCACCCGGGTCACCCACGACGATCTCGGTTCCGAGGAGGCTTTCCTCGCCGCGATCGACGAGACCATCAAGTACTTCAACGACGGCGACATTGTCGAAGGCACCGTCGTCAAGGTCGATCGGGACGAGGTCCTGCTCGACATCGGCTACAAGACCGAGGGTGTCATCCCCTCTCGGGAGTTGTCGATCAAGCACGACGTGGACCCCGCCGAGGTTGTGACGGTTGGCGACCACATCGAGGCCCTGGTCCTCCAGAAGGAGGACAAGGAGGGTCGTCTGATCCTCTCCAAGAAGCGGGCACAGTACGAGCGGGCCTGGGGCACGATCGAGAAGATCAAGGACGAGGACGGCGTCGTCCGCGGTTCGGTCATCGAGGTGGTCAAGGGTGGCCTCATCCTCGACATCGGGCTGCGCGGCTTCCTGCCCGCGTCCCTGGTCGAGATGCGTCGTGTGCGCGACCTGCAGCCGTACGTCGGGCGGGAGCTCGAGGCCAAGATCATCGAGCTTGACAAGAACCGCAACAACGTGGTCCTGTCCCGCCGGGCCTGGCTCGAGCAGACGCAGTCCGAGGTGCGCACCGAGTTCCTCAACAAGCTGCAGAAGGGCCAGGTCCGCAAGGGCGTCGTGTCCTCGATCGTCAACTTCGGCGCCTTCGTGGACCTGGGCGGCGTCGACGGTCTGGTGCACGTCTCCGAGCTGTCCTGGAAGCACATCGACCACCCGTCCGAGGTCGTCGAGGTCGGCCAGGAGGTCGAGGTCGAGGTCCTGGACGTCGACCTGGACCGCGAGCGCGTCTCCCTGTCGCTGAAGGCGACCCAGGAAGACCCGTGGCGGCAGTTCGCCCGCACCCACGCGATCCAGCAGATCGTGCCGGGTAAGGTCACCAAGCTCGTTCCGTTCGGTGCGTTCGTCCGGGTGGACGACGGCATCGAGGGCCTGGTCCACATCTCCGAGCTGGCCGAGCGCCACGTGGAGATCCCGGAGCAGGTCGTCCAGGTCGGCTCCGAGGTCATGGTCAAGGTCATCGACATCGACCTCGAGCGCCGCCGGATCTCGCTGTCGCTCAAGCAGGCCAACGAGGGCTTCGTCGAGGGCGAGGAGCACTTCGACCCGACCCTCTACGGCATGGCCGCGACGTACGACACCGAGGGCAACTACATCTACCCGGAGGGCTTCGACCCGGAGACGGGCGAGTGGCTCGAGGGGTACGACAAGCAGCGCGAGACCTGGGAGAACCAGTACGCCGAGGCTCGTCTGCGCTGGGAGGCCCACACCAAGCAGGTGCAGACCTCTCGGGCCGCCGACGCCGAGGCTGCCGCCAACCCGACTCCGGCCGTCCCGGCCGCTGGCGGCAGCGGTGGCGGTGGCACCACCTCCTCGTCCAGCCCGGCCCCGAGCCGGCAGGCCGAGGAGCCGGCCGGCACGCTGGCCACCGACGAGGCGCTCGCCGCTCTGCGGGAGAAGCTCGCCGGCGGTAAGTGATCCGCTGAACGACTGAACGACGACGGGCCCCGTCTCCGCGATCTTCGGATCGTCGGGGGCGGGGCCTTCGCCGTATCCGCCACACGGCCCGCCGACTGTCGCCGCCGCCCACCAATTGCCGGCCACCGACTGCGGCCCACCGCCTGTCGCCTGTCGCCACCGTCCGCCGTCTGCCGTCCGCCGTCCGACGTCCGCCGTCCGCCGTCCGCCGTCCGCCAAGATCGTGCTCGATCCATGATGTAGGGGTCTTCCTACCACCGCACACCACTACATCCTGGTTCGAGCACGATCTCGGCGGCTGTGGGCGTCCCGAACCCCGCTTCCGGCGTCTCCGGGGCGGAGTTCGCCGTCAAGATCCGCGCAACATCAGGGATGTTGCTGTCTCGCGCGTGTCGGAGGTAGCCCCATCCCTGATGTTGTGAGGATCTTGGGCGCGGGGCACGACGCGCGGGGGTGTGGCGCGCGGGGTGAGCGGGCGCCGGGCTGGGCTGGGGGTGGTTGAGCACCGAGGTGTGGTGTGGCGAGGTCGCTGGGCTGTGGGTGGGTTTGGCGGCGGGCTTGTGGATCCGGTTGACTGTTCGGGTGTTGAGGGTGGGGTTGACCGGCGGGATCGGGTCGGGCAAGAGCGCGGTGGCTGCGCGGCTCGTGAAGCGGGGCGCGGTGCTCGTCGACGCCGACCGGGTGGCTCGGGAGGTGGTGGCGCCGGGCACGGACGGGTTGGCCGAGATCGTTGCCGCCTTCTCCGACGCGGTGGTGGATGCCGACGGCGCACTGGACCGTGCGGCGCTGGGCGCGGTGGTCTTCGCCGACGAGGCTGCTCGCCGGCGGCTGGAGGCGATCACCCATCCCCGGGTGCGGGCCCGCACCGCGGAGTTGGTCGCCGCGGCGGCACCCGACGCGATCGTCGTCAACGACGTACCGCTGCTGGTCGAGGTGGGTCTGGCGCCCACGTACCACCTTGTGGTGGTGGTGCAGACGGCCGTGCCGACCCGACTGGAGCGGTTGGCGCGCGACCGGGGGATGGGTCGCGAGGAGGCCGAGCGCAGGATCGCCGCCCAGGCCGACGACGCCCGCCGCCGGGCGGTGGCGGATGTGGTGCTGACCAACGACGGGAGTCTGACGGAGCTGCACGACGCCGTCGACGCGCTCTGGAAGCAGCGGCTGGTGCCCTACGAGGACAACCTGCGTCAGCGGCGGGTGGTTCCGCCTGCTCCGGTCGAGGTGGCCGGGGCCGACGCGAGTTGGCCGGAGCAGTACGCGCGGTTGGCTGCCCGGATCCAGCACGCGCTCGGCGCGGACGCCCTGCGGATCGACCACATCGGTTCGACGGCGGTGCCGGGCTTGGCTGCCCAGAACGTCATCGACGTGCAGGTGGCGGTCTCCAGTCTCGCCGACGCCGACGGGCCGCTCGCCGATCGGCTGGCCGGCGCAGGGTTCCCGAGGGTGCCGGGGCAGTGGTGGGATGATCCGCGCCCGGCCGGCAGGGGCCGGTGGCAGAAGCGACTGCACGGCAGTGCCGACCCGGCCCGCCCGGTTCGTCTGCACGTGCGGGTGGCGGACTCGCCGGGTTGGCGGTATGCGCTGTTGTTGCGCGACCACCTGCGTGCCGACCCGGACCGGCGGGCCGCGTACCTGCTGCTCAAGCGGGACCTTGTCGACGCGGCGCCGGCGGCGGGGGCTACCGGCACGGCCGGCGATCCGTGGTTCGACGAGGAGTATCTGCGGGCCGAGCAGTGGGCCGCGCAGACCGCCTGGCGCCCCTGAGGTCAGCGGGCACCGGGTCGAGGGGCCGACGACCGAGGGGCCGACGAGCGGGGGGCTGACTGTCGCGCCGCGGAGCGTCGGGGGTCGGCAGCCAGTCGGGGCACGACGGCGGGGTGGAGGTCCAGGCTCGCCCATGCGCCGGCGTCGGTCCGCATCTCGAGGCGGCGCAGCGACCCGTCCCGGTCGATCCAGTAGCGCAGCCGCGCGTCGGCCGGACCCGACTCGACGACGTCCACGGTCCGCCCGGCGGTGATGTCCTCGCGTACCCGCACGGCCGCGCCGCGGTGCCCGACCGTCCCGGCGCTCACCGCGGCGTCGACGAGCAGGCCGAGGTCGTCCCCGCCGGCTCGGGTGGCCCGCCAGGCTCCGGCCGGGGGCGGCAGCGGCGGCCGGGCCGGCGCCTCCGCCGTGCCGCCGCCGGCCTTGGCCGCCGGTAGGTCCACCCGGGCCAGACCGGCGGCGTCGCGTCGCAGCAGGGTCCGGCGATCCGGTACGCCAAGGTCGGAGACCGCGAGGTACGCGGTACGCGCGGTCCAGCTCAACCAGCCGGCGCCCCGCAGGTTCGTGTCCGTGCCCGTCGGCACGGTCAGCGTCACCGTGGCGCCCCGCTGGGCGCGGAGCCGGACCGGCAGCCGGTCGAGGCGACGCTGCTCGGCGTCGGTCAGGGCGCGGGGCAGGCCGGGCCGGCCACCGAGTGCGTCCACCGGCCGCAGCGTCGGCCGGTCCGCCCGGTTGAAGATCACCGTGACCGGGCCGGCGGTGGGCAACTCGGTCACCAGTTTGTGCAGCCGGGCGTCCTGGTCGAGCCAGTACCGGGCCGGTCCGCCCGGGGCGGGCTTCGCGGCGCCGCGGATGCCGGGCGCGGTGCCGGCGGCTGGCACGCCAATGGGCAGTGGTGCCTGTATGACGTCCAGCGGGCCGGCTGCCACGGTCTCCCGGGCGATCCAGCGCGTCCCGCTCGGCGGTGCCGTCCCCATCACCTCCGGGCGGTCGGCGGCGAGGCCGAGGAGCAGGTCGAGCACGGGCCCCAGGTGCGCCCCGGGCGCCATCCGGTGCAGCCGCCACCGATCCGTCGGGGGCACCAGTGGTGGTGCGGCGGGAGTGGGCACCGCCGCCGGGTCGGGCCGGATCACCAACACGGGACCGCTCTGCTGCACCAACCCTCGCTCGGCACCCGCGCCGGGACCGCCCACGTCGAGGTAGAGCAGCGACCGGGACCAGTCCACCCAGCCCACCAGTTCGAGGCGGGCGGCGCCGGTGCCGGCCGTGACGCGTACACCGGCCCGCAGGTCCCGCAGGTTGGTGACCCGTACGGCGGCCAGCCGCTCGCCCTCGGCGACGGTAAGCGGTCGGGCCGGCTCGGGCGGGTCGGGTGCCCAGCTCAACAGCCCGAGCACCAACGCTGTCGCGGACGTCACCGCCGCCAGACCGAGCAGCAGCAGCACCGTACGCCGCCGGCGGCCGTTCGGGGCCGGGCCGCCGGCGCCGGCGGTGTCGCTGTCGCTGGCTGAGCCGTCGTCGCCACGGCCCCCGGGGCGGCTGCCGGTGCTCGTGCCGCCCGGCCGGGAGGTGGCGGCGCTGGAGGTGGTGCCCGACGTGGCGGTGCGCGACGTGGTGGCGGTGCGGTCGGCGGCGGTGCGCGAGGTGGCGGTGCGGGAGGCAGCGGTGCGCCGTGTGGCGGTGCGGTCGGCGGCGGTGCGCGAGGTGGCGGTGCGGTCGGCGTCGGGCGCCGGAGTCGGGGAGGTGTCCACGGGTGTGAAACGGGTGGGGAGGCACGGGGGTGACGAGCAGGGGCGCTCGCGGCGGCCGGTCTGCGCCGTGAGCGCGACCACACCGGTGCGCACGCCGGACGAGCCGGGTGCTGCGACCGCAGTGCCGGGGACGACCGGCCGTGATGTTGGCCTGGCCGCCGGCCCGGTCGGCCGCCGCGAGCGGCCTACATGAAGAGGGTAGTCCCGGTGACATGGGCCACACAATGGGAATATTGAAGCCGATCACGTACCTGGCGTGACGGCCGTTCCTGTCGGACCTGCGGCGTACCGTTGATGGCATGGCGCTCGACATTCCTCGGCTGGACAGCCGCTTCCAGGTCGTCAGTGAGTTTCAGCCGGCCGGCGACCAGCCGGCGGCCATCGACGACCTTGAGCGTCGCGTCCGGCGCGGCGACCGTAACACCGTGCTGCTCGGCGCGACCGGCACGGGCAAGAGCGCCACCACCGCGTGGTTGATCGAGCGGCTGCAACGCCCCACCCTGGTGCTCGCCCCCAACAAGACGCTCTGCGCGCAGTTGGCCAAGGAGTTCAGCGAGCTGCTGCCGCACAACGCGGTCGAATACTTCGTGTCGTACTACGACTACTACCAGCCCGAGGCCTACATCCCGCAGACCGACACCTACATCGAGAAGGACTCCTCGATCAACGAGGAGGTGGAGCGGCTGCGGCACTCGGCGACGATGTCGCTGCTCACCCGCCGTGACGTGATCGTGGTGGCGACCGTCTCGGCGATCTACGGTCTGGGCACCCCGGAGGAGTACCTCAGCCGGGCGGTCCGCATGCAGATCGGGCAGGAGTTCGACCGCGACCAGTTGCTGCGCCAGCTCGTCGACATCCAGTACACCCGCAACGACATGGCCTTCCAGCGGGGCACCTTCCGGGTCCGCGGTGACACCCTGGAGATCATCCCGGCGTACGAGGAGCTGGCGATCCGCATCGAGCTGTTCGGTGACGAGGTCGAGAAGCTCTACTACCTCAACCCGTTGACCGGTGACGTGGTCCGCGAGGTCGACCAGCTGGTGATCTTCCCGGCCACGCACTACGCGGCCGGTCCGGAGCGGATGGAACGGGCGATCCGCGACATCGAGGTCGAGTTGGCCGAGCGGCTCGCCGAGCTGGAGCGGCAGGGCAAGCTGCTGGAGGCGCAGCGGCTGCGGATGCGCACCACCTACGACATCGAGATGATGCGACAGGTCGGCTTCTGTTCCGGCATCGAGAACTACTCGATGCACATGGACGGGCGGCTGCCCGGCAGTCCGCCACACGCCCTGCTCGACTACTTCCCCGACGACTTCCTGACCGTGGTCGACGAGTCGCACGTGACCATTCCGCAGATCGGCGCCATGTACGAGGGCGACGCCTCCCGCAAGCGCATGCTCATCGACCACGGCTTCCGGCTGCCCAGCGCGGCCGACAACCGGCCGCTGCGCTTCGACGAGTTCCTGGAGCGGGTCGGCCAGATGGTGTTCCTCTCGGCAACCCCCGGCACCTGGGAGATGGAGCAGGCCCAGGGTGAGTTCGTCGAGCAGGTGATCCGACCGACAGGTCTGGTCGACCCGGAGGTCGTGATCAAGCCGACCAAGGGCCAGATCGACGACCTGATGCACGAGATCAAGCTGCGGACCGACCGGGACGAGCGGGTGCTCGTCACCACGCTGACCAAGAAGATGGCCGAGGACCTGTCCGACTACCTCCTGGAGAACGGCATCCGGGTGCGCTACCTGCACTCGGAGGTCGACACGTTGCGCCGGGTGGAGCTGCTGCGCGAGTTGCGTAAGGGTGACTACGACGTGCTGGTCGGCATCAACCTGCTCCGTGAGGGTCTGGACCTGCCCGAGGTGTCACTGGTGGCGATCCTCGACGCCGACAAGGAGGGCTTCCTGCGCAGCGGCCGGTCGCTGATCCAGACCATCGGGCGGGCCGCCCGTAACGTCTCCGGCCAGGTGCACATGTACGCCGACAAGATCACGCCGTCCATGGCGTCGGCGATCGAGGAGACCGATCGGCGTCGGGCCAAGCAGATCGCGCACAACGAGGCCAACGGCATCAGCCCGGAGCCACTGCGCAAGAAGATCCACGACATCCTGGACGACATCTACCGCGAGGCGGAGGACACCGAGAACTCCCGGGTCGGGGGTGCGGTGCGCCAACTGTCGCGGGGCAAGGCGCCGGTCAAGGAGACCCGCAGCCGAAGCCGGTCCGCCGCGACCACCACCTCGCGGGAGGGGATGGCTCGCGCCGATCTCGCCCAGCTCATCCAGGAGCTCAACGACCAGATGCTTGCCGCCGCCCGGGAGTTGCAGTTCGAGTTGGCGGCCCGGATCCGCGACGAGGTCTCCGACCTGAAGAAGGAGCTGCGCGGCATGGACGCCGCCGGCGTGAAGTGACGGACGGCGAGACGGTCACCGGGCGCCCCGATGTCCGCCCGCGACCTGCTGGCAACGTCTGGTCCTTCGGCACCTGGCGACCCTGAGCCCGTACCGGCTCGCATGCCGTCTCCACTTGGCACAACCCGGTCGAACAGTGCTGACGCGCGTTGCGAACGTGCCCACACGGGAGCGCTCTGACCTGATGCCCGGCCGGCGTGGGCCGGGGGCTCGTCGGTGGTGAGAGGCCGGGGTGCGGGTAGGTGGTGGGGAACCGGGTGCGGGTAGGTGGTGGGGTCCTTTGGAGCTGAATCGTTCGTGGCATCACGGCCGCGTACGGGTCACACCTGGGCGCTGTCCCTCCGGCTGTTCGCTCGGTCGTCCCTCGACCGGGTGTCGCTGACGGCCGAATCGTTTGCGACATCAGCTCCACAGCGACCGCGGGTGGTGACGCCTGGTCCGGCCGTGGTGTCCACCGAGCCGGACCTTGCCGCCATCGACGAGCTGGCGACCGAGGTCAGCCGGCCGGCGGCCACCGGCTTCGGTGTTGCGAGGGTCGGGCCGGGACAAGACGCCGGGTGCGCGTCAGACTGGCCTGTCCCGTCGGGCCGCGGGGCGCGGGGCGCGGGGCGCGGGGCGGCGATTACCGCGCAGGCCGGCGGTCGAAAACGGGGAGGACGTCGAATACCCTGATTGCGGTGCGCGAGCGAACTATTGCACTGGGTGACCGTCCTGCGTAGTCTCCCTCGGTGGGGAGGCCGGGATGCCGCTGCCAACAAGTCCTGTCATACGACGTGCACGTCTGGGCGCAGAGCTGCGCCAGCTCCGTCGGCGCGAGTCGCTGACGCTGGAGCAGGTCTGCGACCGGTTGGGTTGGGCCTCGACGTCGAAGCTGTCACGCATCGAGCTGGGTCAGAGCCGTCCGGACCTCGCCGATGTGCTCGACCTGCTCGATGTCTACAAGGTGCCGACGCCGGCCCGGGAGGCGCTGATCGTCATCGCCCGGGACGCGGCGACCAGTCGTGGCTGGTGGAAGACGCTCGGCGAGATGAGCGAACGGCAGCGCACGTACGCCGAGTTGGAGGCGGGTGCCGCCGACATCGTGGAGTATCAGCCGTCGGTGGTGCCGGGGCTGCTCCAGACACCCGCGTACGCCCGGGTGCTGGTCGCGGCCGGGGCCCAGCTCACGCCGGAGGTCGATGTGGAGGCCGAGGTGCGCGCCCGGGCGCTGCGGCAGGAGGTGCTGCGCAGGGCCTACCCGCCGCGGTACACGGCGGTGCTCGCCGAGGCCGTCTGCGACCCGGGTGACCTGCCGGTGGCGGTGTGGCGGGAACAGCTGCGGCACCTGGTCGCCGTGACCGGCCTGTCCCACGTCACCGTGCGACTGTTGCCACGGGGTGTGGCCGGTGGCGGGCTGCACCCGCTCACACCGTATTCCTGCTATGCCTTCCCCGATCCGGCGGACCCGCGGACGGTGATGCTGGAGGCGTTGACCACCGACGTCCGGTTGGCCACCGTGCTCGACGTCGACCGCTACGAGCGGATGACCGAGGCGCTGCTTGGCGCGGCGCTGTCACCTGAGGAGACGGTCACCGTGCTGGCCCGCCGCGTCGGCGAGTAACGGCTGACGGTGGCGCGCCGCGCGGCCATCGGGCCCGGCGCCCCCGAGCCCGTCGGGACCGGCGGCCGGCGCGTGCGCACGGCACGATAACCGCGGGGTACGACAGTTCGGCTCAGGCCGGTACGTCGAGGAAGTGTTCGACAACCGGCGGCCCCGCGAAGTGCGGCCCGATCAGGGCGCGCCACTGCTCGAACCGGTCGGTGGCCCGGAAGTTCTGCTCGTGCGCCTCGACCGAGTCCCATTCGACGAGCAGCACGAAACGGGTCGGTGACTCGATTCCTCGGGTCATCCGCACGGACCGGCAACCGGTCGCACCGGCGAGCACCGGGTGACCTTCGGCGTACGCGGCGGCGAACGCGTCCTCGTGTCCGGGTAGTACGTCGATCAACGCGACCTCAAGCACCATGTCGGACAGCCTCCCACGGCGGTCGGGGCCGGCGGTTTCGCGGGGTCTGTTCCGGCGTCGCCGACGACCCTATGGTGGCGTCGTGATCATTGACTGGCTCACCGGCACCGCGTTTCGGGTGGCCGGTACCGGCACCACCTGGGCGGAGCTGCTGGGGTTCGCGACAGGTGTGCTCAACGTGTGGCTCGTGGCCCGGCAGAAGATCGCCAACTGGCCGGTCGGCATCGCCAACGTGCTGCTGCTCATGCTGCTGTTCTGGACCGCCGGGCTGTACGCCGACGCGGGGCTCCAGGTCGTCTACGTCGCGCTCGGTTGCTACGGCTGGTGGCACTGGCTGTTCGGTGGTGAGCGGCGTACCCGACTCACGGTGAGTCGAACGGGGCGGTCGGAGTGGCTGGCGTTGGCCGTGGCCGGGGTGCTGCTCACCGGGGTGCTGTGGGTACTGCTGGACCGGGCCACCGACTCGACGGTGCCGCTGCCGGACGCGCTGACCACGGCACTGTCCCTGCTGGCCACGTACGGGCAGACCCGCAAGCGGGTGGAGAGTTGGTGGCTGTGGATCGCCGCCGACCTGATCTACATCCCGTTGTACGCGTACAAGGGACTGCACCTGACCGCCGTCCTCTATCTGGTCTTCCTCGCCCTGTGCGTGCTCGGGTTGCGTGCCTGGCGGGCCGACCTGCGCGAGACCGCCGGAGCGACGCCGGTCCCGCCCGGTCCGGCCCCGGTCAGCGCATGAGCGCCGACACGGCAGGGCACCTGCCGACCGCGCGCCAGCCGGGGCAGCCGACCGCGCGCCGGCTGGCGCGGTCTCCGGAGTTCGGGCACGGCATGGTGGTGGGCAAGTTCTATCCACCGCACGCCGGGCACCACGCGCTGATCGATGCCGCCGCCGCACGGTGCGCCGAGGTCACCGTCGTCGTGGCGCCCTCGCGTCGGGAGTCCATTCCGCTGCGACTGCGCCTCGACTGGTTGCGGGAGGCGCACGCGGACACGCCGTGGGTACGTTTCGTCGGCCGGTACGACGACCACCCGGTGGACTACACCGACCCGGCCGTCTGGGACGCGCACTGCGCGGTGTTCCGGGAGGCGGTCGGATCGGGGCCGGTCGACGCGGTCTTCTCCTCGGAGGCGTACGGCACCGAGTTGGCGCGCCGCTTCGACGCCGTACCCGTGTCGGTGGATCCGGATCGGCGGACCGTGCCGGTGTCCGGGACGGCCGTGCGCGCGGACCCGGCGGGGCACTGGCGGTGGCTGCGCCCGCCGGTGCGGGCGTGGTTCGTCCGGCGGGTGGTGGTGGTCGGGGCCGAGTCGACCGGGACCACGACGATGGCGGCGGCGCTCGCGGAGCACTACGGGACGTCCTGGGTGCCGGAGTACGGCCGGGAGTTGACCGCCCGCAAGCTGGCCCGGTTGCGCGAACGGACGCCGGAGGCGACGGTCTTCGACGTCACCTGGGACTCCGACGACTTCCGCGCGGTGGTCCGCGAGCAGCAGGCCGCCGAGGACGCGGCGGCCCGGGCGAGTGGTCCTCTGCTGGTCTGCGACACCGATGCGCGGGCGACGGCGGTGTGGGAGGAGCGCTACCTGGGCAGCGCTTCGGCGCAGGTGCGGGCGGCGGCCCGCCGGCCGGCGCTGTACCTGCTGACGGATCACCGGGGAGTGCCGTTCACCGATGACGGGCTGCGCGACGGTGAGCACCTGCGGGCCTGGATGACCGAGCGGTTCCGGGCCGAGCTGGCGGGGTGCGGGGTGCCGGTGGTGGAGCTGACCGGGTCGCACGCCGAGCGGTTGGCCCGGGCGGTGCGCGCCTGCGACGACCTGCTCGCCGCCGGCTGGTCGCTCGCCGACCCGATCGTCGCCCCCGACCTGCACTAGCCTCCTAGGAAGCTATAGCCGGTGTGACCCCGGGCACCGGTGGTCGACGCCACCGGGTGCCCGGGGTGTGATCACGGGCAGTGGTGGGCAACAATGGTCACCGAGGAGGGGAGTATTCCCCCGCAACGGAGTCGTCAGCACGGTCGATCGCCGGAACCACGGCGGCCCGACCCGGCCCCGTAGGTCGTCGCCCCCGGTCGGGGGCGACGGCGGAAGAGACCTCCGACAGTCACCAGAGTGAGCGACAGCGGCACACCGGCCCTCGCGGGGGCGTACGGTGTGCCCGACGCCGCGTGTCTGCCGGAGGATTGAACGTTGGACGTGTCCGGATTGGTGTGGGCGGGAACGCTCGTCGCACTGACTGCGGTTCTGCTCGTCGACCTGTTGATCATTGGTCGGCGCCCGCACGAGCCGAGTGTGCGGGAGTCGAGCCTCTGGGTCGCCTTCTACGTCGGCCTTGCCCTGATCTTCGGCGCGGGGGTCTGGTTGACCTCCGGGGCCAGTGCAGCCGGCCAGTTCTACACGGGCTGGCTCACCGAGTACAGCCTCTCGGTGGACAACCTCTTCGTCTTCGTGATCATCATGGCCCGCTTCGGGGTGCCTCGGCAGTACCAGCAGAAGGTGCTGCTCGTCGGCATCGTGCTGGCGCTGGTGATGCGGGGCGGGTTCATCGCCGCGGGTGCGGCGCTGATCACGCAGTTCTCCTGGGTCTTCTACATCTTCGGTGCGTTCCTGATCTACACCGCGGTGAACCTGGCCCGTCAGGGTGAGCCGGACGAGGACGAGTTCTCCGAGAACGTGCTGATCCGGTGGAGCCGCAAGGCGCTGCCGATCTCGAAGGACTACGACGGGGCGAGGCTCACCACCCACTCGGGCGGCAGGCGGCTGTTCACCCCGATGCTGATCGTGATGATCGCGATCGGCACCACCGACCTGATCTTCGCTCTGGACTCGATCCCGGCGATCTTCGGCATCACCCAGGAGCCCTACCTGGTCTTCACCGCGAACGTCTTCGCGCTGATGGGCCTGCGTCAGCTCTACTTCCTGCTCGGTGGCCTGCTCGACAGGTTGATCTACCTGAGCTACGGCCTGGCCGTCGTGCTCGGCTTCATCGGGGTCAAGCTGGTGCTGGAGGCGCTGGCCGACAACAACCTGCCGTTCGTCAACGGTGGCGAGCACGTCGGCTGGGCGCCACACATCCCGATCTGGTTGTCGCTGCTGGTCATCATCGGCACCCTGGGCATCGCCACCGCCGCCAGCCTGATCAAGTCCTCCCGGGACCGGCGCCGAGAGTTGGCCGACGCCCGACGCTGAGCGGTTACCGGCCGGGTGCGGGAACGCGCCCGGCCGGCCCGACCCGGTGCGCGCCGACGAGGGTCGCGGTCCGATCGGCCGGCAGTTGCTCCTCGATGACCCGTCGCCGCCGGTAGCAGGCGTGCAGCATCCGGCGTTGGCCGCCGTCGTCGGGCGGGGCGGTGACGATCCCGATGTGGTGGATCGTGCGGCCGGGGCGGGCGAAGAAGTAGAGGTCGCCGGGGCGTTCCGCGCCCAACGGCAGCGGCGTGGTGGCCACGGCCTGGTCGTCGGCGTCGCGCGGCAGCAGCACCCCGAACCGCCGCCAGGCCAGATGCACCAGGCCCGAGCAGTCGATGCCGTGTGCGGAGAGGCCACCCCAGATGTAGGCCACGTCCAGCAGTCGGTGTGCCACCGCGAGCGCCTGCTCGGCGGTCGGCGACGCGGCCGACGTCGGCACGAGGTGGTCGTCGGGTAGCCAGAGCGGCGTGGGTCGGCCGGGGACGTGCACCGGACGCCAGCCCTCGTGCGCGGGGCCGGCCGGGACGAGACGGGTGCCGACGACCACGCCGGGCAGCTCGACCGGCCCGTTCGGGGCGGAGTGCAGCCCGGTGACCGTGGCGTCCACCACCAGGGGTCGACAGGTGTCGGTGTGGGCCGGGTCGAGAGCGGTCACCTGCTCGGTGGGGAGCCAGCCCGGGTAGCCGCGGGCGTCGAGCTTGGCCGCCGGTTGTTCGACGGCGACGACCCGGGCCCAGCCGTCCGGGCGCAGCTCGCTGACGAGGACCCGTTCGCCGAGCAGGAGTTGGCTCAGCACGCAGTCGCCGACCTGCTGGTCGGTGTCCATCCCGGAGACCCAGGTCGGGATGTCAGCGGTTGCGGTCAGTGCGGGGCCGTCGACCGGGCGGACCGCCTCGGGGGAGGTCCACAGCGTCGCCACGGCGACTCGGACGACGGCCTCTCGGCCCGGTTGCAGCTCCACGTCAACCCCCAGATCGTGTCGGCCGTCCCGGGGGAACCATATGAAAGAAACCAACGAGCATCAACTGCGAGACTGCACCTTTGCTTCAGCTATTCCGGAGATGCCCAGGCCAGGAAGGTCCGGCAGGAGCACGGACGCCCCGTCGTAGCGTATGCCGCCCTGCACCGGTGACCACGCCAGCCACCAGGCCGCGTCCAGGTCGGCCACCGCCGTGGTGCCGTACGCGGCGACCAGGCTCGCCGCCGCCCCGATGCCGACCTGGCTCTCCATCATCGAACCGACCACCGTGCCGAGCCCGTAGGCGGTGGCCAGATCGAGCAGGGTGCGGGCCGGGTGCAGGCCACCGCACTTGGCCAGCTTGACGTTGACCAGGTCGGCGGCCCGGCGACGGATCACCTCCACCAGGTCACGGACCCCGAAGACCGCCTCGTCGGCCAGGATCGGCACGGACACCCGGTCGCTGACCCAGGCCAGCCCGTCCAGGTCCCAACGGACGACCGGCTGCTCGACCAGTTCGACGTCGAGCCCGGCGTCCTCGATGCCGCGGATCACCCGGACCGCCTCCCGCGGAGTCCAGCCCTGGTTGGCGTCCAGCCGGATCCGGGTACCCGGCCCGACGGCGGCCCGGACCGCCCGCACCCGGTCCAGGTCACCTGCCGCGTCGGTGCCGACCTTCAACTTGAGCACGCCGAAGCCGTCGGCCTGACGCTGACGGGCCGCGGCCGCCAGGTCCACCGCGTCGCCCGCCGCGAGCGTGACGTCCGTCGGGACCCGCAGCGTGGTGCCCCCGAGCAACCGCACCAGGGGTACGCCCAACCGTCGCGCGGCGAGGTCGTGCAGGGCGACGTCCACCGCCGCCTTCGCGGCCTCGTTGCCGACCACCGCGCGCTGCACCTCGGCGCAACGGGTCACCAGGTCGTCCGGGTCACGGCCGATCAGGTGTGGGCCGATCAGCTCGCCGACACACGCCTGTGCACCGGCCACCGACGCGCCGGTGACCTGCCAGACCTGGGGCGCCTCGCCGAAGCCGGAGCGGCCGTCGCTGTCGACCAGCTCGACGACCAGGGTGTCCACTGTGGTGGTACGGCGCAGCGCGGTGACGAACGGGGTGTGTAAGGGTGCGGAAACCCGGTGGGTGCGTACCGCCGAGATCGTCATGTCAGGCACCCTATACGGAGGTTCACCTTCGGAGGGGAGACCGGATGAGCGGGCAGGGCTGGCAGCTGGTGGGTGCGCCGAACGCGCGTGACCTGGGTGGGCTCGTCGGCGCGGAGGGGCGGCGGGTGCGTGTCGGCCAGTTGGTCCGCACTCCGGCGCTGGGTCGGCTGACCGACGAGGACCTGCCGGTGCTGGCGAAGTTGGGGCCGGCGTGCGTGGTCGATCTGCGTGACGGCACGGAGATCGCGGTCGCCCCGCAGGACCGGCTCGCCGGTGAGCCACGGGTGGTGCGTCTGCCGGTGCACGATCCGGAGCACCCGGTGTTCACGTACGTCTCGGCGGTGCTGCTCGGTCACGACCTGGACGCGTACGCGGAGCTGGCCCGGCAGGGCACCGCGGAGGCGATGGCGGCGATCTACCGCTGGTTCGTCACGGGTGAGTCGGCGCGGGTCGGGTTCGTCGCGGCGGCGCGGTTGGCGACCCGACCGGAGAACCTGCCGCTTGTCTACCACTGCTCCGCGGGCAAGGACCGCACCGGTTGGCTCACCGTGATCCTGTTGACGGCGCTCGGGGTGGACGAGGCGGCGATCCGTGCCGACTACCTGCGCAACAACGAGCTGACCGAGAGCCTGCGGGCGGTGATCGTCGAGGCGATGCGTCGGCGCAACCCCGAGCTGGACGTCGAGGCGGTGCTGCCGGTGCTCGAGGTCCGCGCCGAGTACCTCGACGCCGGTTACGCCGAGGTGCGTCGGGTGCACGGCTCGTTCGACGCGTACCTGCGCGACGGGCTGGGGCTCACCGACGCCGACCTCGGCGCGTTGCGGGCGCAGCTGCTGGAGTGAGGGCACCGGGGCCGTCGGTCAGAGCCGGTGGCGGGCCGCCCAGACCTGCGCCGAGACATGCGCGAGCAGCAGGCAGGCGTCGTCCTCCACGTCGTCGCCGCTGTCCAGGTCGGTGGTGGTGCAGACGGCGATCAGGTACGGCGGGGCGTCGTCGGGCAGCACCACGCCGGCACCGTGGCGGACGCCGCGTACCCAGCCGTTCTTGTGCGCGATGCGGGTGCCCTCGGGCAGGCCCGCGGCGAGGTCCTCGCGGTGTTCCTGGGCGAGCAGGACGTCGAGCATGGTGGTGCAGGCGGCCGGCGAGGCGATCTGGCCGGGGGCGCTGGCCCCGGTGGCCAGGGCGCCGAGGAGGGCGGCCAGGTCGGCGGCGGTGACCGTGTTGGTGATGCCGGCCTCTCGGGCGGCGAAGTCCTCGATGCCGCGGCCGGTGACGCTGGTGCGGGCGCCGGCGAGCGCCCAGACCTCGGCGACGGCGGGCAGCCCGACGTGGCCGAGGACGAGGTTGGTGGCGAGGTTGCTGGAGCGCACGATCATCCGGTCGGCCAGCCAGCGCAGCGACGCGGTGCCGCCAAGGCGGTCCCAGACCGCGTCGTCGTTGTCGTAGTGCTGCGCGCAGGCGAAGCGGGGTGCGCCGGGTTGGGCGGAGGCGAAGTCGTTGACGACGGGGACCGGGGCGTCCAGGGCGAGGGTGCCGGCCTCGGCGGCGCGGTGCAGCGCGGCGAGTACCGCGACCTTCATGGTGCTCGCGGCGTAGTGGCCGGCGTCCGGGTGGCGGGTCCAGGTCGGCGGGGCGTCGAGTCGCCCCACGTACGCGGAGACGGTGCCGGGCACCCGGTCCAGGTGGGCGTCGAGATCATCCCAGGTCATGCCGGTGACCGTAGCGGACCGGGGGGCGGGCGGCCCGCGTACCCGGGTGGGAAAGCGGACGGGCGCGCCGACCGCGAACGGTCGACGCGCCCGGTGCCGGGTGCTGGTGGGTCAGCCGGCGTGCTTGCGGCGGGCGGCGGCGCGGCCCCGTAGCTGCTGGTCGAGGACCACCTTGCGGATGCGCACCGCGGTCGGGGTGACCTCGACGCACTCGTCCTCGCGGCAGAACTCCAGGGCCTGCTCCAGCGAGAGCTTGCGCGGCGGGATCAGCTTCTCGGTCTCGTCGGAGGTCGACGCCCGCATGTTGGTGAGCTTCTTCTCCTTGGTGATGTTGACGTCCATGTCGTCGGAGCGAGAGTTCTCCCCGACGATCATGCCCTCGTACACCTCGGTGGTGGGGTCGACGAAGAGCTGGCCGCGCTCCTGCAGGTTGATCATCGCGAAGGCGGTGACCGCGCCGGAGCGGTCGGCGACCAGCGAACCGTTGTTGCGGGTGCGCAGCTCACCGAACCACGGCTCGTACGACTCGAAGACGTGGTGCAGGATGCCGGTGCCCCGGGTGTCGGTGAGGAACTCGGTGCGGAAGCCGATCAGGCCACGCGCCGGCACCAGCCACTCCATCCGGATCCAGCCGGTGCCGTGGTTGACCAGCTGCTCCATCCGGCCCTTGCGGGTGGCGAGGAGCTGGGTGATGGCACCCAGGTACTCCTCCGGGGCGTCGATGGTCAGCCGCTCGACCGGCTCGCAGGTCTTGCCGTCGATCTCCTTGGTGACGACCTGCGGCTTGCCGACGGTCAGCTCGTAGCTCTCCCGCCGCATCTGCTCGACCAGGATGGCAAGCGCCAGCTCGCCGCGGCCCTGCACCTCCCAGGCGTCCGGACGCTCGGTGGGCAGGACGCGAAGCGACACGTTGCCGATCAGCTCCTTGTCGAGCCGGTCCTTGACCATCCGCGCGGTGACCTTGGAGCCCTTGACCCGGCCGACGAGCGGCGAGGTGTTGGTGCCGATGGTCATCGAGATGGCCGGCTCGTCGACGGTGATCAGCGGCAGCGCCACCGGGTTCTCGACGTCGGCAAGGGTCTCACCGATCATGATCTCCGGGATGCCGGCGACGGCGATGATGTCGCCCGGGCCGGCGGTCTCGGCCGGCTTGCGCTCCAGGCCCTCGGTCATCAGCATCTCGGAGATGCGGACCCGCTGGGTGCTGCCGTCGGTGCGGCACCAGGCCACCGTCTGACCCTTGCTGATGGTGCCCTGACGGACCCGGCACAGCGCGAGGCGGCCGAGGAACGGCGAGGCGTCCAGGTTGGTGACGTGCGCCTGCAGCGGTGCGGCGTCCTCGTACGCGGGCGCCGGGATGGTGTCCAGCAGGGTGCGGAACAGCGGCTCCAGGGAGGTGCTGTCGTCCGGCACCGAACCGTCGGCGGGCTGGGTCAGCGAGGCGATGCCGTCGCGCGCGCAGGCGTAGACGATCGGGAAGTCGATCTGCTCCTCGTCGGCGTCCAGGTCGAGGAAGAGCTCGTAGGTGTCGTCCACGACCTCCTTGATCCGGGCGTCCGGACGGTCCACCTTGTTGATCACCAGGATGATCGGCATCCGGGCCCGCAGCGCCTTGCGCAGCACGAAGCGGGTCTGCGGCAGTGGGCCCTCGCTGGCGTCGACGAGCAGGACCACACCGTCGACCATGGTCAGGCCGCGCTCGACCTCGCCGCCGAAGTCGGCGTGGCCGGGGGTGTCGATGATGTTGATGGTGACCGGGTCGGAGCCGTCCGCCGGCAGGTAGCGCACACCGGTGTTCTTGGCCAGGATCGTGATGCCCTTTTCCCGCTCCAGGTCACCGGAGTCCATCACCCGCTCGGTGTTCTCGCCGCGTGCGCCGTACGCGCCGGCCTGCCGCAACATGGCGTCGACCAGGGTGGTCTTGCCGTGGTCGACGTGAGCGATGATGGCGACGTTGCGGAGGTCGGTGCGAAGCTGCATACCCTCTATCCTTCCGCCTGCGCTCGCGCAGGCTGCGTCGGGGTCACCCCCAGGTGCCCCTGATCTATGGTGAAACCGCTGTGCCGGTGGTTCCCCCGGCTGGCATGCTGGCTCCCGTGTCCCGGGGGCCTGAGTGCACGACCTGCTGACCTGGGTGCAGGGTCTGCCCACCGTGTGGATCTACCTGGTCGCCGCGCTGATCGTGGCGGGCGAGACCGCGGTGATCTTCGGCCTGCTCGTGCCGGGTGAGGCTACCCTGCTGCTCGTCGGCTTCCTCACCTACAACGGTACCTTGCGGCTCGGGCCGGCGTTGCTCGCGATGATCGTCGCGGCGGTCCTCGGCGATGGGCTGGCCTTTCGCGCCGGGCGGCGGTACGGCCCTCGGCTGCGCGCCGGGCTGGGTCACCGGGTCGGGCCGCAGCGGTGGGCCCGTGCCGACGCCATGCTCGCCCGACTGGGTGGTCGGGGCGTCTTCGCTGCCCGGTGGGTGGCTTTCGCCCGCACCCTGGTGCCCCGGCTGGCCGGTGCGGCCGGCATGCCGTACCGGCGTTTCGTCCTGTGGAACCTGGCCGGGGTGGTGACCTGGGTGGGCGGCTCGGTGCTGCTCGGTCACCTCGCCGGTGAGTCGTACGACACGGTCTCCCGGCTGCTCGGCCGCGCCACCGGGGTGGCGTTCCTGCTGCTGGCCGGTCTGGTGGGTGTGGTGCTCGCCGGTCGGTGGCTGGGTCGTAATCCCGACCCGGTGCGGGCGCTGCTGTCCCGGGCCGGCGCGCTGCCCCCGGTGCGGTGGCTCACCGCCCGCTACGGGGTGCTGTTCTTCCTGGTGGCCATGCGGATCGGCCCCGCCTGGACGCTGCTGCTCAATTTGGCCGCTGGTCTGCTGCTGCTCTTCGCCGCCGGGCTCGCCATCGCCGGTCTGCTCGCGGTGGCGGTGCGCAACAGTGGGCTGGCCGCGTTGGACGGCGCCATCGCGGGGTGGTTCGCCGCGCGGCGTACCCCGGGCGCCGCCGACGCCACGTTCGTCGTGGTGTCGGTGGTCCGCGGGTCGGTGCTGATCGTGTTGGTGGCGCTGGTGGCGGCGGTGCTGGCGTGGCGTAACCGGCCCTGGCGGGCGGACCTGCTCAGCGTGGTCGGGACCGTGGGCGCGTTCGTGCCGCTCGTGGTGCTGGCCGTGGTGGCCGAGCTGACCGGCCCGGACGGGACCGCTCCTGGCGGCGCGGAGGTGGGCCCGCTCTCGACCCAGAACGCCCTGGTCGCGGCGAGCTTCTGCACCCTGGCCTGGCTGGTGTCGCGCAGCTCCCACTGGCCGGTGGCGGTGGCCGTCTGGACCGCCGCCGCGGCGGGGGTGCTCGGAATCGGTGGCGCGCGGCTCTACCTCGGGTCGGACACGGCGAGTGGGACCGCCGCGGGGGTGCTGCTCGGGGTGCTCTGGACGGTGGTGTTCATGGTCGCCTGGGCGACCCGGGACCGGGCGGTGGGGGACCGTCAACCGCCGGTGGACCAGGCCGGGCGGCCGTCGCCGACGGACCGCCGCCCGGTCGAACCCGGCTAGGGAGCGGCCACCGGCTCCGGTGCCGCCGCGGTGGTCTCCGCCGGGTCGCGTGCGATGCGGCCGGGCCACCAGAAGCGGTCGCCGAGCAGGAACGCCAGCGCCGGCACCAGGACCGTGCGGACCAGCAGGGTGTCGAGCAGGACACCGATGCAGACGATGATGCCGATCTGGGTCAGGGTGATCAGCGGTAGCACGCCGAGCACGGCGAAGACCGCGGCGAGCAGCACCCCGGCACTGGTGATCACGCCGCCGGTGACCCGCAGGGCGGAGAGCATCCCGGCGCGGGTGCCGGCGCTGCGGGCGTCCTCTCGGGCGCGGGTGACCAGGAAGATGTTGTAGTCCACCCCGAGCGCCACCAGGAACACGAAGGCGAGCAGCAGCACACCGCTGTCCAGGGCGGGGAAGCCCAGCACGTGGTCGAAGAGCAGCCAGGCCGCCCCGAGGCTGGCGAAGAACGACGCGATCACGGTGAGCACCAGCAGCAGCGGCGCGAGCAGGCCGCGCAGCAGGAGCACCAGCACGGCGCCGACAAGCAGCAGGATGATCGGCAGGATGAGTCGTAGGTCACGGTCGTTTGCCTCGTCGGAGTCGTAGGTGGCGGCCACGGAGCCACCGACGATCGCCCCGGCCGGGGCGTCGGCGCCGGTGACGGCCGGCGGCGCGGAGTCTCCGACGGCGGCCACCGCCGCGCGCAGCGCCTCGATCGCCCGGTCCGAGGCGGTGGTGCCGGGTTCGGCGTCGAGGACCACGTCGACCTGGGCGACGGCTGCGCCGGCGTCGCCGGGGCGCGCCGAGGCGACACCGGGCACCGCGGTGGCGGCGTCGGTGACCGCCCGCACCGCCGCCGGGTTGGTGAGCACGGCGACGGGTTGGGTGCTGCCGGCCGGGAAGGCCCTCGCCAGGGTCTGTGCCCCGGTCACCGCCTCGGGCTCGGCCCGGAACTGTTCGGTCTCGGACAGGCCGGTACGGATACCGAGCCCACCCAGGGCCAGGCCGGCGAGCAGCACTGTGGCGAGCGTGGCGACCACCACCGGGCGGCGCTGCACGGTGGCGCCGAGCCGACCCCAGAGCCGACCCTCGCGGACCGGGCCGCCGACCCGGGGTACGAACGGCCAGAACAGGCCGCGACCGAAGAGCACCAGCACCGCGGGGAGGACGAACAGGGCCGAGAGCATGGCGAAGAGCACGCCTGTGGCGCACGCCACCGCGAGTGCCCGGTTGGTCTCCTGCTCGCTGAGCAGCAGGGTGAGGACGCCGAGCACGACGGTGCCGCCGCTGGCGAGGATGGGCTCGGCGGTGCGGCGCAGCGCGGCGCGCATCGCCGCGAACCGGTCCTCCTCGCGGCGCAACTCCTCCCGGTAGCGGGCGATGAGCAGCAGCGCGTAGTCGGTGGCGGCGCCGAAGACCAGCACGCTGGCGATGCCGGTGACCTGGCCCTGCTGGAGGTTGATGCCGACGCCCGGCACGATGACGTCCACCGCGCGCAGGGTGAGCTGCTCGGTCGCGGCGACCACGGCCAGCGGCACGATCCACAGGAACGGGCTGCGGTAGGTGATCAGCAGGAGCAGCGCGACCACGGCGGCGGTCACCGCGAGCAGGGTGACGTCGGCGCCGTCGAACACCGAGGAGAGGTCGGTGGTGAAGGCCGGGGCGCCTGTCACCTCGGCGGTCAGCCCGTCGGGCAGGTCCGCCAGGGCGGTGCGCAGCTGGGTCACCGTGTCGACGACGACCTCCTGCCCACCTGCGGTGTCCAGTGGAACGGCGACGAGGGCGACCGCGCCGTCCGGGGAGACCTGGGCGGGGCTGACCTGCCCGCCCACCGCGAAGCGGCGCAGACCGTCGGCGCGGGCGCCGACGGTGCCCCGGTCGGCCTCGGTCAGCGCGCTGCCGTCGCCGCGGCTGATCACCACGATGGCCGGTTGCACGTCGCTTGAGGGCAGTTGGTCCTGCAGACGCTGCACCTGGGTCGACTGCCACTGCACGGACAGGCCGGTGGCGGAGACCGGCGCCGGATTGTCCGGCTGGGGAGTCGCGAAGACGGCCGCGCCGACGACGATCGCGGCGGCCACGGTGAGCCAGGCGGCCAGCCGGCCACGGGCGACTCTGGTGAACACGGACATCAGGCGACCTCTGGGTCTTTTGAAGAGCGAGTATCTTGATAGGCGAGATTATCGGTGGCTGTTCTATGCTGCAACCCGGGGGAACGACGACGGGAAGAGCGGCGCGAGGTGGCGACTCACGGCATGTACCGACGGCGCGACACGCGCCGCGAGCAGCTGGTCGCGGAGATCACCAACAACCTCCGGCGGTACGCGGTGGACGCCCAGCAGGTCGGCCACGCCTTCGCCAACCTGCACGGCCTCAACCCGACCGACCTACAGGCGTTGATCGCGGTGATGGACGCCGAGCTGCTCGGTGACCCGATCACCCCCGGCCGCCTCGGCGCGCAACTGACCCTCTCCTCCGGCTCGGTCACGGCCCTGATCGACCGGCTGGAACGGGCCGGGCACATCCGCCGCGACCGGGACACCATCGACCGCCGCAAGGTGCTGCTGCACTACGCCGACCAGGGCGCCGCCCTGGCCATGGAGTTCTTCCAGCCGCTGGGCGCCCGGACCGACACGGTGATGGACCGCTTCGACGAGGACGAGCTGGAGGTGGTGCACCGGTTCATGGCGCAGATGAGCGAGTCGCTGCGCGGGCACCGGGACGCGGTGCGCGCCGCCCGCCCGGAGCCACCCCGCCGCCCGGCGGGCTGACCGGTGCGGCTCGTCACCCGCCTCGCCAGCGCCGCGTTGCGCCTGCCCCCGACCCGACCCGGCCCGGTACGGGTCACCCGTGACCTCCCGGTCCGGGTCCGCGACGGTGCGGTGCTGCGCACCGACCACTACGCCCCGAGCGTCGGCGACGCGCCGACGGTGCTGATCCGCACCCCGTACGGGCGGGGTGGACCGCTGCGGCTGCTCGGTCGGCTGCTCGCCGCCCGGGGTCGACACGCGGTGATCCAGTCGTGCCGGGGCACCGGCGGCTCCGGTGGGACGTTCGCCCCGCTGGTGCACGAGCGCGACGACGGCGTGGACACCCTGGACTGGCTGCGCCGCCAACCCTGGTGGTCCGGGCGACTCGGCATGTTCGGGGTCAGCTACCAGGGCTTCGCGCAGTGGGCGCTGGCCGCCGACGCCGACGAGGAGCTGTGCGCGATGGTCGCCGTGGTGACCGCCTCGGCCACCCGGGACTCGACGTACGCGGGGGAGTCCTTCGCCCTGGACACCGTCCTGACCTGGGCGGAGCTGCTGCACGCGCAGACCGTGCCGTGGCTGGCCCGGCAGCGCGAGCTCAAACGCGGGCAGCCCCGGCTCGCCGCCGCCCTGGACCACCTGCCGCTGACCGAGGCGGACCGGGTGGCCACCGGCGTGACCATCCCGTTCTTCCAGGAGTGGCTGCGCCACCACACCCCGCAGGCCGCGTACTGGCGGACCCGGGTCTTCGGCGACCTGGTCGCGGCGGTGCGCGCCCCGGTGGTCATGGTCACCGGCTGGCACGACATCTTCCTGCCCGCCCAGCTCGACGACCACGCCGTGCTGCGTGCCGCCGGCACACCGGGGCGCCTGGTGATCGGCCCGTGGACGCACGGCAGCCCCGGCCTGTTCGTGGCCGCGCTGCGCGAGGGGTTGGCGTGGCTCGACGAGCACCTGCCGTCGGCCCCCGCACCGCGCGGACGACCGCGGTCCGGCGTCCCGCCCGTCCGGCTGTACGTCAGCGGTGCCGGCGGTGGCTGGCGGGACCTGCCGGACTGGCCGCCGCCGGCGGTCGAGACCGCATGGCACCTGCAACCCGGCGGCGAGTTGGCGACGCGTCCGCCGGTCGCGTCGACATTCGACGAACTCCGCTACGACCCCACCGACCCCACCCCGTCGCTGGGCGGGCCACTGCTCGTCGCCAAGCGGGCCGGCCGGTTCGACAACCGGCACGTCGAGGCCCGCCCCGACGTGCTGACCTACACCAGCGCCCCCCTTGCCGCGCCGGTCGAGGTGATCGGCCCGGTCCGCGCCGAGATCCACGTCCGCAGCGACCTGCCGTACCTGGACGTCTTCGTTCGTCTGTGCGACGTGGACCGCCGGGGTCGTTCGTGGAACGTGTGCGACGGTCTGGTGCGGGTCACGCCCGAGCGCTTCCCGGCCGACCCGTCCGGGGTGCTGCGGGTCCCGGTGCCGCTCTGGCCGACGGCGTACCGCTTCGCCGCCGGGCACCGACTGCGGGTGCAGGTCTCCGGTGGCGCCCACCCACGGTGGGCCCGCAACCCCGGCACCGGCGAACCCCTCGGTACGGCGGTGACGCTGCGTGCCGGTTGGCGACAGGTTCTGCACGGCCCGGCGTACCCCTCGGCGCTGCTCCTGCCGATCGTCCACTCTGCCCCGCCGCAGTCTCCAATCTGAACAGACCCCTGCTGAGCTGGGCATTTGCCGAAAAGGCCGGCTATGGTGGAGTCAACGCCCGGCGCCGTGCACCAGTAGACCGGGCTCGTCCGAAGCCCAGCTCCGCGTACGCGGTGTGACGCCGTGCCCGGTCCCCACCTCTCGAAAGGGGGACCCCATGACCCGGGCCCCGGCTAACCTTCTGGCCGTCCGAAGCCTGCTCCTCACCCACCTCGACAACGCTCCCGGGCCGGACGACCTGGACCCGGGCGAGGTCGGCATCGTCGGCGACCCGGCCCATCGGGGCGGCTACCACTGCGGGTCGGACCGGGTGGTCGCCAACGACTACTCGGTGGTCGAGTCGCCTCGCGACCGGGCCGGGCTGACCCTCGACGCGGCGGGGCTGGACGTCGGCCAGTTCGACGTCCGCTCGGGTGGCCGGGCGAACACCCTGGCCAGCTTCTCGGTCTGGTGCGTCGCGCAGTGCGTCGCCAACGCGGCCGACACCCGGGACATCCGGGAGATCATCTACAGCCCGGACGGCTCCACGGTGAAGCGGTGGGACCGCCTCGGCAAGCGCACCACAGGCGACAGCTCGCACCGCTGGCACACCCACTTCAGCTTCTTCCGTGACTCCATCAAGGCGGGTCGCGACCAGCGGCCCCTGTTCCGCCGATACCTCAGCTCCATCGGACTCCTGGAGGACGACGACATGACCCCCGAAGAGCACAACTGGCTGGCCACCGTCCACAAGAACCTCACCGTGCTGGACGGCCGCAACCCGATCGGGCAGATCTACACCCGGATGGCCATGGGCGAGGACGCCACGGTTCCGAACTACAAACCGGCCCACCCGACCCTGAAGTCGCTGGCCGTGCAGGTGGGCGCGGTGCAGGCCGCGCTGACGGAGTTGTCCAACCGGGACTTCACCGACGAGGAGGCGATCGTCCAGGGCGTGTTGGCCGGGCTGACGCCGGAGGAGATCGCCGCCGCGATCCCACCCACGATCGCCAAGCAGGTCGCCGACGAGTTGGCCCGCCGGCTCGTCGCCTGAGCGAGGGGCGGCCCGTAGCCGCCGGGTCGCCCCTCTCGACGCATCCGCAACGACTCTTGGGCAACAAATATTGCGCAAGAGCTGTTGCGGATGCGATGCTGTGCGCGTGGACAGCTCCGACGTACGACAGATCACCGACTCCCGAGTGCTGGCAGCCATGTCCCACCCGCTGCGCCGCCGACTGATGGACGTGTTCAAGGTGCACGGGCCCTCCACCGTCGGCCTGCTCGCCGAACGCACCGACCAGGCCCCGGCAAACGTCAGCCACCACCTCAAGGTCCTCGCCGCCGCGGACCTGGTCACCGAGGCCCCCGAGTTGGCCCGGGACCGGCGCGAGCGGTGGTGGCGCCTGGTCACCCGGGGGCTGAGCTGGTCCAACGCCGACTTCGACGCCGACCCGGCCTCCCGGGCGGTCGCCTACGCCGCCACCTCGCTCAACCTGGACCGGCACGTCGCCCTGGCCCGGGCCTGGCACGCCGCCGACGAGAGCACCCAGGCGAGCTGGCACGACGCGGCGTTCTCCACCGACCACTGGCTGCGGCTCACACCGCAGGAGCTGGCCGAGCTGAGCCGCGAGGTGATCGAGGTCCTCAGCCGCTGGGCCGACCGGGACCTGCCCGACGACGACGCGGAGCGTCGGCCGGTCTTCGTGTTCGTCCACGGCGTACCGGCCCGGCCGTGACCACCGTCACCCGCGCCGACCCCACCGCCGACGTGCGGCCGGCCGGTGGGCTGCTGCGACACCGCGACTTCCGGCTGCTCTGGGCCGGCCAGACGGTCAGCAGTGTCGGCAGCAACATCACCACGGTCGCGCTGCCCCTGGTCGCGGTCGCCGTCCTCGACGCCGGCACCTTCCAGGTGGCGGTCCTCACCGCCGCGGCCTGGCTGCCCTGGTTGCTGATCGGCCTGCCGGCCGGCGCGTGGGTCGACAGGTTGCCCCGCCGCCCGGTGATGGTGGTCTGCGACCTGCTCTGCGCGGTGGCCTTCCTCAGCGTGCCGCTGGCGGCCCTGCTGGGCCGGCTCACCGTCACGCAGTTACTTGTGGTCGCCGTCACCGCCGGCGCGGCGCGGGTGTTCTTCGAAACCGCCGACCAGGTCTACCTGCCGGTGCTGCTGCGACCCGGGCAACTGCCGGAGGGCAACGCCAAGCTCCAGGCGACCCAGACCGTGAGCTACGTCGTCGGACCCGGCCTCGCCGGCCTGATCGCCCAGCTCACCGGCGCTGTCGCCGCACTACTTGTGGACGCGCTCACGTTCCTCGCCTCGGCGGCCCTGCTGCTGCGGATCCGCACCCGGGAGCCACGCGTACGCCGGGCGGAGCGATCCGGGTCCCTGCGTCAGGACATCGCCGAAGGGCTGCGCTTCGTCATCCGGGACCCGTACCTGCGGGTGCTGACGGCCTTCGGCGCGGCAAGCAACCTCGGGCTGAGCGGCTACCAGGCCGTCCTGGTGGTCTATCTGGTCCGTGAGGTGCGTCTCGAACCGGGCCTGGTCGGCGCGCTGGTCGGAGTGATGAGCCTCGGCGGGGTCATCGGGGCGCTTCTGGCCACCAGGGTGGGCTGGCGCTGCGGCACGGCGCGGGCCCTGCTGATCGGGGCGGCGCTCGCCGGCCCGCCGGCCCTGCTCATCCCGCTGGCCGCGCCCGGCATCGGGCTGGCCTGGCCGGCGCTGGGCGGCCTGCTGGTCAGCCTGGGCGTCGCCATCGGCAACGTGGTCAAAGGCGCCTTCCGGCAGACCTACACACCGCACCACCTGCTGGGCCGGGTGACGGTGAGCATGCATCTGCTCAACTACGGCACCATCCCCTTGGCGGCGGTGCTGGCGGGGGTGATCGGCGCGCGCTACGGCACCGGAGCAGCAGTCGTCGCGATGACCGCCTGGCAGGCGCTCACCCCGTTGATTCTGCTGCTGGGGCCAATCCGAAGGCGGCGGGACATGCCCGCCGCCCCGGTGGCGTCTTGAGTGCGCTGCGACGGCGGCCGGTGTCCGGCCGCCGTCACCGGCACGGAGCTACATCGGGCGGACGTTGTCCGCCTGCGGACCCTTCTGCCCCTGGGTCACCTCGAACTCGACCTTCTGGCCCTCGTTGAGCTCCCGGTAGCCGCTCGAAGCGATGGCGGAGTAGTGGACGAACACGTCCGGCCCTCCACCGTCCTGCTCGATGAAGCCGAAGCCCTTTTCCGAGTTGAACCACTTAACCGTGCCGGTTGCCATGCATCTCTCCCTGTTCAAAGCGGCTGACCATCGGCCTGTGGCCGATGATCGCCCGTACCTGTTCGACAGTAACGGGCAAAACCCGGATCCGCTGGCCGAAGTGCCGTAGGTCTTCGGGGGAACTCGGGTGAACTCTGCGCGGCGGCATGCGAAACCCGCCCCGACCAACCACCGCTGGGGCATGCTTGCGCCGATGAGGGATGCCGCAGCCGACGCGCTGACCGAGCTGGGGCGGGAGGTCGACGCGCCCGGCGGCGGCCTGGACCGGCTCCGGTTGATGCCCACCCCGTTCGTCCCCGAGGTACGGCTGCACCTGGCCGAGGACGCGATCGTCTGGTGGGCCCGGATGGAGGCCGCCGCCGGCCACACGCTGCCCGCGCCGTACTGGGCGTCCGCCTGGGCGGGCGGGCAGGCCCTGGCCCGCCACCTCCTGGACCACCCGGAGCTGGCCGCCGATCGTCGGGTGCTCGACCTCGCCACCGGATCCGGACTGGTGGCCATCGCCGCCGCGCTCGCCGGCGCCGCGGAGGTGACCGCCAACGACATCGACCCGTACGCCGTCGCCGCCGTCACCCTCAACGCGCGGGCCAACCGCGTCGCCGTCGACGTCACCGGAGACGACCTGCTGGACGGCACCGACGCGAAGGTCGACCTGGTGCTCGCCGGGGACGTCTTCTACGACCGCGCGATGGCCGACCGGGTGCTGCCCTTCCTACAGCGCGCCGCCGCGGCCGGCGCCGACGTGCTCGTCGGCGACCCCGGCCGCAGACACCTGCCGGCGGACCGCCTCATCGTGCTGGCCGAGTACCCGGTGCCGACCACCGAACCATCTGTCGACTCGTCGCTGCGCCACGTGCAGGTGCTGCGCCCCGCCTGAGGCGGGAACCCCGACTCAGGGGCCACCCCGAGACGGATACCAGGGGTCACTGGGGGTCACGACCCGATGTCCGAAGTGGCGCCGTCGCCATAGCGTCGACGCATGACGCAATGGCTGACCCAGATCGGCGAACTACCGGTCCTGCTGCTGATGGGTGCGCTCGGGCTCGTCATGCTCTTCGACGCCGTACCCCTGCTGGGTGTCCTCATCCCCGGTGACGTCGCGATCCTCGCCGCCGTCGGGGTCGGCCGGCCCGCCACCGGGCTGGCCACCTTCACCGCGGTGCTTGTCGGCTGTCTGGCCGGCTGGTCGCTGAGCTTCCTGATCGGCCGCCGCTACGCCGACCGACTGCGTCGCAGCCGCATCGGCGGCTGGATCGGCGAGGCGCGGTGGGCCGCGGCCGAAGGGATCCTGCACCGCGGCGGCGGCCGGATGATGGTCGTCGCGCCGTTCCTGCCCGTCTTCAACGCGTTGCTGCCACTGGCCGCCGGCGGGCTGCGCATGTCGTACCGCCGATTTCTCGGCTGCGCGGCGATCGGCGCGGCCGCCTGGGCCGGTCTCTACCTCGCCCTGGGCACGGCGTCCCGTTCGGTGGCCGGGCTGCTGCCGGGCAACCCCAGCCCGCTGCTGGTCACGATGGGGGTGGGGCTGGTGCTGGCTTCCGTCGCGTTGCTGGGGGCACGGCGGCGGTTGTTCTCCGTCGTCGGCTGAGTGTCGTTCGTTGCCGAGGGCGCGGGGGCGCGGGGGCGCGGACCGGGGGGCCGGGGTCGGGTTGCGGTGGTGGGGCGGGGGCCCGCCGCGCCCGGCTCCGGGCGGTCAGGCTTGATCCCTGCGCCG
>NZ_JBEZGM010000037.1:0-44315 GCF_040649995.1 Micromonospora sp. NPDC048835
GGGGGGCGCGCGCGCGGGCGTCGTCGCCGGGCGCGCCGTGGTGGTGCCCGCCCGCCTCGAGGGGGACGGGGGGGGCCGGGGGACGGGTGGGGGCGGTCAGAAGAAGCGGCGGCGCTTGGCCTTCTGCGGACGAATCACGTCCGCACCCTTGGTCAGCAACCGGGTCACCCCGGAGGGACCACGGCGGGCCTCCAGGGTGTGGCTGAGCCGGCGGGCACCGGCAGCGGCCAGCGGCACCGCGACCGCCATCACCGCCCACTGGGCAATGCGCTTCTGGATCATGTGGGTTCACCTCCGTCAGTGGCTTCTGACGTCTCTGATACCCAGAGTGACGTGCGGGTAAGCGCGTCGGCTCAGATAACCGGGGCGACCGGGTTGGGCAGCGCGCCGCCGAAGCGTCGGTCCCGCTGGGCGTACAACTCGCAGGCGTACCAGAGGTGGCGGCGGTCGAAGTCGGGCCAGAGCGTGTCCAGGAAGACCAACTCGGCGTACGCGGTCTGCCAGAGCAGGAAGTTGGAGATCCGTTCCTCCCCGGAGGGACGCAGGAACAGGTCGACCTCCGGGATCTCCGGGTGGTAGAGGTACTTCGCGACGGTCTTCTCGGTGACCTTCGCCGGATCCAGCCGGCCGGCCGCCACGTCCCGCGCTATCGCGGCGGCGGCGTCACCGATCTCAGCCTGCCCGCCGTAGTTGACGCAGAACTGCAGGGTCAGCGTCGAGTTGTCGCGGGACATCTCCTCGGCGGTCTGCAGCTCGCTGATGACGCTCTTCCACAGCCGGCCGGGTCGGCCCGACCACACCACCCGGACGCCCAGGTCGACAAGCTGGTCACGGCGACGTCGGATCACGTCCCGGTTGAACCCCATCAGGAACCGGACCTCGTCGGGCGAGCGCCGCCAGTTCTCGGTGGAGAACGCGTACGCCGAGAGGTACGGGATGCCCATCTCGATGGCGCCCTCGATGGTGTCGAAGAGGCTGTGCTCCCCCGCCTCGTGCCCCTTGGTGCGGGGCAGCCCGCGGTCCTTGGCCCAGCGGCCGTTGCCGTCCATCACCACCGCCACGTGCTTCGGCACCGCCTCGGAGGGCAGCGCCGGGGGTCGGGCCCCGGACGGGTGTGGCACCGGCGGCGTCGGCTCGCGCCGGCCGGCCTTCTTCGTTCGGATCACTCGGTCACTCCCTGTTCGCGCCGTCCGCCCCGGCCTCCACGTCGCCACGTGGCCGGAGCACCACGGCCCCCGTGCCCTCCGGCGGCGAGGCCGCGCCGGCCGCCGGGGAACCCCGGTCGACCAGCGGCAGCGAGCGTAGCGCGCGCTCCAGGTGCCACTGCAGGTGAGCGGCGACCAGCCCACTGCACTCCCGACGTACGGCGGCGTCGGTGGCGTCGGCGACCACCCAGTCGCCGGTGGAAAGCGCGGACATCAGATCGATGGTGGCCGGCGCGGGATGAGCCGCCCCGGGTGGCCGACAGTCCAGACAGACCGCGCCGCCGGCCGGTACGGAGAACGCGCGATGCCGCCCGGGGGTGCCGCAGACCGCGCAGGCGACAAGCGCGGGGGCCCAGCCGGCCAGGGACATCCCGCGCAGCAGGTACGCGTCGAGCACCAGGGTGGTGGCGTGCTCACCCCGGGACAGCGCCTTCAGCGCGCCGACGGTGAGCTGGAACAGCCGCAGCGACGGCTCCCGTTCCACGGGTGTCAGCCGCTCGGCGGTCTCGGCGATCGCGCTTGCCGCCGTGTAGCGCGGATAGTCGCCAAGGAACCGCTTGCCGTACAGGTCGATGCCCTCGACCTGGCTGACGGTGTGCAGCGAGCTGCCGTGGTTGCCCTTCGGGTCACCGGCGAGCTGAAGGTCGACGTGGCCGAACGGCTCCAGTCGGGCACCGAACTTGCTCGTGGTGCGGCGGATCCCCCGGGCCACCGCGCGCAGCCGGCCGTGCCGGCGGGTGAGCAGGGTGATGATCCGGTCGGACTCGCCGAGCTTCTGCACACGCAGGACCACCGCGTCGTCGCGGTAGAGCTGTCGGCGGTACCCGGCCATCGGGCCATTCTCCCTCGGGGTGGGAAATCAGGGTTGGTTCGGGGTGCAAGCGCGGTCGAACCCCGATGTGGTCGACTCGCGCCCGGTCGTAGCGTGCTCGTCATGGCACTACAGCTGAACACCGCCACCCGCCGTCGCCGCGTCTCCACTCCCGTCGCGCTGGGGCTCGCCACCACCCTCATCGTGCTCTCCGGGTGCGACAACCTGTCGTTCCGCCGGCTCGACTACGACAACACCGAGGCGGTCCGGATCACCACGGTCCGGCTCTCCGGGGGCTCCGGCGACGTGGTGGTGCGCGGCACCGGCCCGGCGTCCGAGGTGCGGATCAAGCGGGTGGTGCGCTACCAGGGCGGTGAACCGAGCAATGCCCGGTACGAGATCAAGGGCAGCGAGCTGGTGCTGAACACCAACTGCGGCTCGCGGTGCAGCATCTCCTACGAGGTGACGGTGCCGGAGGGTGTGGGGGTGCAGGGCGAGACCAGCTCCGGCAACGTCGAGCTGACCCGGGTCGGCACGGTGGACCTCCAGGTGAGTTCGGGCGACGTGCGGATCTCCGGGGCGTCGGGTGCGGTCGGGGTGGAGGCCCGGTCGGGCAACATCGAGGTGAACGAGGCTGCCGCGGCGGTACGGCTGCGCGCCTCGTCCGGAGACATCAGCGCGCGTCGGCTGGGCGGCACGGTCGACGCCGAGGCCAGCTCCGGCAATGTCAACGTCGAGCTGGACCGGCCCGCCTCGGCCCGGGTGCACGCCTCCAGTGGTGACGTCACGTTGCTGGTGCCCGCGGGCAGCTACCAGGTCCGCTCCACCGCCGACTCCGGCGACAAGACCGTCACCGTCGCAGACAACCCGGCCGCGTCGCTGGTGCTCGACGGTTCGGCCGACAGCGGCAACCTCACGATCAGCGAGCGTTGATCTCGATGTTCCCCACCTCCTCGGCCGTCCGCTGTGCCGGCACCGCTGCGCCGACCGGCCGGGCAGCCGCGTCGGCGGCTTGCGCCGAGGCAACCGGGACCAGCTCCGGGCGGCGTCGGGCGGCGACGTCCTCGACCCAGCCGACCGCCAGGGTGACCAGCCCGACCAGGGCGAAGACCAGCAGTACCCGGATGGCCAGGCCCACCGGGTCCTGGTGGGACCAGCCCACCACGTCGACGAGCGGGGTGAGCGCCACCACGAACGGCATGTGCCAGAGGTAGACGGTGAGCGCCCGCCGGTTGAGCACCGTCACCGCCCGCTCGGCCAGTCGGCTCCGGCTCAGCCAGGCGACCCCGGTCGGTGCCCGACCCAGCGCGATCAGGATGAACGCGGCCGACCAGAGGGCGTTGCCCAGGTGGTTGTCGTTGAGGTCGTACCCGCGTGGCCCGGGATGCCCGACGATCCAGGCGCCGCCGCCCACGGCGAGGGCGAGCGCCAATGGGTACAGCAGCCGGCCGGGAAGTCGGCGCAGCATCCCGGCGTGGTGGGCGAAGCCGAGCAGCCACGCCCCGAAGTACAACCCGAACTCACGCAGCACCGGCGGCGCCGGGTAGATCCCCACCTCGATCGCCACCAGCAGGAGGTACGGGGCGAGCAGGGTCGGCAGCGGGGCACGCCGGAACAGCCAGAACGCGACAGGCGAGGCGAACACGAACCACAGGTAGTCGCGTAGGTACCAGATGACGCTCAGCGCCAGCGCACCCCAGTGGTTGGCCGGCGGGTCGGCGATCGGGAACAGCCACAGCAGCACCCGAGGGCTCGCCGGCAGCCCGGTGAAGAGCATGGCCGGCACGAAGACCACCGCGAGCACCCACAGCGACGGCAGTAGGCGACGCAGCCGACGCCCGACCGCCGCCGGTCCGGTGCGGGTGAGCGACGCGGCCATCAGCGAGCCGGCAAGCGCGAACATCACCGACATGGCGGGGAAGACGAGGGTGAGGGTGGCCCATCCGGTGACGTGGTAGATCACCACTCGGATGATGGCCAGGGAACGGAGGAGGTCGAGGTACCTGTTGCGCATCAGCCTGCATCTGGGTTGGGGACGCTTGGCACAACATCCCTACCCGGCGCGGCGTCCGCACCAAACGACAGCGGCCCCAACCGAACGTGAACGTCCTCCGTTGCCCGACCGAGGGCGGTCGTGCCGCCGGTCGGGCCGAGGGGGTGGGTCAGAAGCCCAGCTTGCGCAGTTGCCTCGGGTCGCGCTGCCAGTCCTTCGCGACCCGCACGTGCAGGTCGAGGTAGACCCGGCTGCCGAGCAGCTCCTCGATCTGCTTGCGGGCGGTGGTGCCGACCTCCTTGAGTCGACTCGCCTTGTGCCCGAGCACGATGGCCTTCTGGCTCGGCCGCTCCACGTACAGGTCGGCGTAGATCTTCATGACCTGACCCTCGGGAATCATCTCCTCCACCACCACGGCGATGGAGTGCGGCAACTCGTCGCGGACCCCCTCCAGGGCGGCCTCCCGGATCAGCTCGGCGACAAGCACCTGCTCGGGGTCGTCGGTGAGCATGTCGTCCGGGTAGAGCTGCGGCGACGGCGGCAGATACTTGGTCATCACGTCGACGAGGGTGTCCACCTGGTGCCCGGCCACCGCGCTCACCGGCACGATCTCGGCGAACTCCCCCAACTTGCTGACCGCCAGCAACTGCTCGGCCAGCCGGCGCTTGTCCACCAGGTCGGTCTTGGTGACCACCGCCAGCACCGTCGCCTTCAACTCGGCCAGCTCGCCGGTGATGAACCGGTCGCCGCGACCGACCGGCTCGTCGGCCGGGATGCACAGGCCGATCACGTCGACCTCGGTCCAGGTGGACCGGACCAGGTCGTTGAGACGCTCGCCGAGCAGCGTACGGGGACGGTGCAGGCCGGGCGTGTCGACGAGGACCAGCTGCGACTCCGGGCGGTGCAGCACCGCCCGGATGACGTGCCGGGTGGTCTGCGGCTTGTTCGAGGTGATGGCGATCTTGGTGCCGACGATGGCGTTGGTGAGCGTCGACTTGCCGGCGTTGGGACGACCGACGAAGCAGCCGAACCCGGCCCGGTACGGTCGCGCCTGCGGATCCTGCACCGGGCTCACTGGGTCACCGTGCCGAGGACCGTGCCGTCCGGAGCGGCCACGTGCACCGGGGCGTCCGCCGCGAGGTCGCGCACCGCCGCGTGCCCGGAACCGTCGAGCGTCGACGCCTCGGTCACCACCACCGCCGCCTCCAGCCGCGTCGCCCCGGCCGCCACGGCCGACGCGACAGCCAACTGCAACGCGGTGAGCGTCAGCGACGGCAGCGCGACACTCGCTGCCGCGTACGTCCGGCCGTCCTGGTCGCGGACCGCGGCGCCCTCCACGGCGCCGACCCGTGCGCGGGCGCCCCGGGCCAGGACGACGAGCTTGCCGTCCTCGGCGCTCAGCGCGCCAGACGCGGTGGGGGTGGGCCGGGCGGCAGACGCGGCGGGTGTGTCAGGCATCGGCGGGTTGCCTCTCGTCGTCTCGATGGTTGTCCGTGTCGTCCCCGGGGTCGGCCTGCTCGCCGCGCCCCGCGCTGTCCTGCTCGTCGCCCGGCTCGACCCGGCTGACCAGCACGGTGTCGATCCGGTTGCGCCGGCCGGTGGTGCCCTCGGCGACCAGGCGGAGGCCGGCGACCTCGGCCTCGGCACCCGGGATCGGCACCCGCCCCAGCGACTGGGCGAGCAGCCCGCCGACCGTCTCCACCTCGTCGGTGGGTAGGTCGGTGTCGAACATCTCGCCCAGATTCTCCACCGGCAGACGAGCGGTCACCCGCACCGAGGAGTCCGCCAGGCGTTCGACGGGCGGGCGCTCGACATCGTACTCGTCGGTGATCTCACCGACGATCTCCTCCAGGATGTCCTCGATGGTGACCAGACCGCCGGTGCCGCCGTACTCGTCGACCACGATGACCAGGTGGTTGCGGGCCGCCTGCATCTCGGACAGCAGGTCGTCGACCGGCTTGGACTCCGGTACGAAGGTCGCCGGGCGCATCAGCTCGGCCACCGGCAACTGCTCGGCCCTCGGATCCCCGCCACGGGAGCGCCGGATCAGGTCCTTGAGGTAGAGGACACCCAGCACGTCGTCGACGCTCTCGCCGATCACCGGGATGCGGGAGAAGCCGGACCTGAGGAAGAGCGCAAGCGCCTGCGCGAGCGTCTTGTTCTCCTCGATCCACACCATCTCCGTACGCGGCACCATCACCTCACGGGCGATGGTGTCGCCGAGCGCGAAGACGGAGTGGATCATCTGGCGCTCGCCGTGCTCGACCACGCCGCGCTGCTCGGCCAGGTCGACCAGCTCCCGCAGCTCCACCTGGCTGGCGAACGGCCCCTCCCGGAAGCCGCGCCCGGGGGTGACCGCGTTGCCGATGAGGATCAGCAACGACGCGAGCGGGTTGAGCGCCCGGCCCAGCCAACGGACCAGCGGCGCCACCGCACGCCCCACGGCGTAGGCGTGCTGCCGGCCGAGGGTGCGCGGGGCGACACCGACCACCACGAAGCTGACCACTGTCATGGCGCCGGCGGTCACCAGCGCGGCACGCCAGCCGGCACCGAAGCTGTCCACGGCCACGAGGGCCACGAGTGTGGTGGCGGTCAGCTCGGCGAGCAGCCGCAACAGCAGGAGCAGGTTGAGATGCCGGACCACGTCGCCGGCGACGACCTGGAGGGTACGGGCGCCGCGTACCCCGTCGCGGGCGAGTTCGGCGGCGCGGGCCGGTGAGACCGCCGCGAGTGCCGCCTCGGTCATCGCGATCAGGCCGGCCAGCACCACCAGACCGGCCGCGAAGACGATCAGCTGAAGGTCGGGAAGGCCGGCGGTGGCGCCGGCCGCGAGTAACGGAGGAGTGGACATCACTGGGTGCGGGTCGACCGCCAGCTCGCCAGCAGCCGAGCCTGGAGTGCGAACATCTCCCGCTCCTCCTCCGGCTCGGCGTGGTCGTAGCCGAGCAGGTGCAGCACCCCGTGCACGGTGAGCAGGTGCAGCTCGTCGGCGGGCGCGTGCCCGGCGGTGGCAGCCTGCTTGGCCGCCACCTCGGGGCAGAGCACGATGTCGCCGAGCAGGGCAGGCTCCCCGCCGGCCGGCGCGGACTCACCGGGGCCGTGGTCGACGCTGCCCTCGTCCATGGGGAAGGCGAGCACGTCGGTCGGACCGTCGCCGCCCATCCAGCGGTGGTTCAGCTCGGTCATGTAGTCGATGTCGACAAGCAGCACGGACAGCTCGGCGAGGGGGTTGACCCCCATCTCGTCGAGGGCGTGCCGGGCGACGGCGAGCACGGCGTCGGTGTCGACGTCGACACCGGACTCGTTGGCGATCTCGATGGACAACTGCTTTCCTCTGCTTTAGCGGCGGCGGCCGGCCCGGCCGCCCTGGGCGGGTCGCCCAGGAACGGCGTGAACGCCGGTTGCCTGCTGGTTCTCCCGCTCGGCATCCCAGCGGGCGTACGCGTCGACGATCTCCCCGACCAGCCGGTGGCGGACCACGTCGGAGCTGGACAACTGGGAGAAGTGCACGTCTTCGACGTTCTCCAGGATCTCCCGAACCACCCGCAGGCCGCTGCTCGTCCCGCCGGGTAGGTCCACCTGGGTGATGTCACCGGTCACGACGATCTTGGAGTTGAAGCCGAGTCGGGTGAGGAACATCTTCATCTGCTCGGGCGTGGTGTTCTGCGCCTCGTCCAGGATGATGAACGCATCGGAGAGCGTACGGCCCCGCATGTACGCCAGTGGGGCGACCTCGATCGTCCCCTGGGCCATCAGCTTGGGAATGGTCTCCGGGTCGAGCATCTCGTGCAGCGCGTCGTAGAGCGGGCGCAGGTAGGGGTCGATCTTCTCGTTGAGCGTGCCGGGCAGGAAGCCCAGCCGCTCGCCCGCCTCGACCGCCGGCCGGGTGAGGATGATGCGGTTGACCTGCTTGGCCTGCAACGCCTGGACGGCCTTCGCCATCGCCAGGTAGGTCTTTCCGGTGCCGGCCGGGCCGATGCCGAAGACGATGGTGTGGGTGTCGATCGCGTCGACGTACTTCTTCTGCCCGAGCGTCTTGGGGCGGATGGTGCGCCCGCGCCGGGAGAGGATGTTGAGCGTCAGAACCTCGGCGGGCCGCTCGGCGCTGCCCTGCTCGAGCATGCCGACGGTACGCCGGACGGCGTCAGTGGTCAGGGTCTCGCCTTTCTCGATGAGTTCGAGGAGTTCGCTGAAGACCCGCTCGGCGAGGGCGTTGTCCGCAGGGTCACCGGTGATGGTGATCTCGTTGCCGCGGACGTGCACGTCACTGCTGACCGAGCGTTCGACGAGTCGGAGGATCTCGTCGCCTGCGCCGAGCAGATTGACCATGATCTTCGGGTCGGGCACGGTGATCCTGGTCTGCACCCGGGGCGGGCCGGGAGGTGGGGTGCCGGTCATAGGTCGGGCCGAAGGGCCCTGCGCCACCTGCTCTCGATCTCGGCGCCGGCCTGCTGGCCTGGCGTGCGGACGTTACACCCATCGTATCGTTTCAACGCGGGCCGCATCGCGCCCATTTCCGCTGGCCGCGATCAACTCCCGGCCCGGAAGTCGTACCTGTCGAAGGTCTCCTGGTGGCGGGTGAACCGGTAGGTCGCCCAGTGCATCCGGACCACCGCGCCGGCGTCGTCCCGGGTCAGTCGGAGCAGCTCACCGACCTCCCGCCCGGAGACCACCCGGAACACGTCCGGCTGGTCCGGCAGCGGAGTGAAGATCGCCGGTGGACGTCCGGCCGGGTCACCCACCCCGCGCGCCCGCAGGGCGCCGTCGTGCCAGGAGAAGACGTACTCGGAGCCCTCGCCCCACCAGCGGCCGAGCAGACCTCGCAGGGCCGCCGGTGCGGGTGGGCCGGGACGCCAGGGCTCGATCTCGGCCGGGTCGTGCTCGACCGCCGCCGCGAGCAGCCGGTGCGACAGGTCGAACAGCTCGGACGCGGTACCGGACGAGCCGAGCACCGCGGCGCCCATCGCACCGGCCGTGCCGTCCCCGCCGCGGCGGCCGTACACCCCGGCGAGGAAACCGGGCATCGCCCCGTCGTGCCCCACGTGCATCACCCGTTCCCCTTGCGGGATCAGGATCAGCCCGAGCCCGAAGCCCGCGCCCCAGAGCGTCTCGTCGGTGGTGGTCAGCGGCCAGCGCATCTCGTCCAGGGTGGCCGGGGCGAGGACCGCGCCGGCCGGGTCCAGCGCCGCCGGGTCGGCCAGGAACGCCGCCCAGCGGGCCATGTCGGTCGCGGTGCTCCAGAGCTGGGCGGCCGGGCCGACCGCGCCGAAGTCGGTGGGCGGTTCCGGGTGCGCCTCGTCGGAGTACGCGTCGACGAGGAACCCGGTGGCCGCAGTCGGCCGGGGGGTCACCGTGGTGTCGGTCAGCCGCAGCGGCGTGAGGATCCGCTCGGTGAGCGCCTGCGCCCAGGTGCCACCCCGGAGCCGGGCGACGAGTTGGCCGAGGACGGCCAGGCCCAGGTTGGAGTAGTGGAACCGCCGGCCGGTCGGCAACACCCGCTCGGCCCGGTCCAACTCCGCGACGAGTTGGTCGTCGTCGGGTGCGCGCAGGCTGTCCCACACGTCGCCGAACGGCTCGCGTTGCAGGCCACCGGTGTGCGACAGCAGCCGGCGTACGGTCAGCTCGCCGTGCGCCGGGAGGTCCAGGTGCCGGCCCACCGGGTCGTCCAGGTCGAGCAGCCCGTCGTCGCGGCACTGCAGGACCAGCACCGCGGTGAACGTCTTGGTGACCGAACCGATCCGGAACTGGGTGCCCGGCCCCAGCGGGCTGTCGGTGCCGGTCTCGCCGACGGTGCAGCTCCAGAGCGGTCGGTCGGCGCGGTGCAGCGCCGCCGACACCGCCGGCACCCGGGCCTCGGCCTGCACCCGTCGGACCAACCGGTCCAGATGGTCGTGGACGCGGCCGTCCGGGCCGGTCACGCCAGGTTCCGGGCGAGCATCGGGCCGAGCGGCGCACCACCGAGCAGGTGCGCGTGCACGTGGAACACCTCCTGCCCGCCGTACGCGCCGGTGTTGAACATCAGCCGGAAACCGTCGCCGAGCAGACCCTCGTCCTCGGCCACGGCGGCGGACGTCGCCAGCACGTCGGCGGCGAGCGCCGGATCCCCCTGGGCGAGCGTGGCCACGTCGGCGTAGTGCTCCTTCGGAATGACCAGGACGTGCACCGGCGCCTTCGGGTCGATGTCGCGGAAGGCGAGCGTGGTGTCGGTCTCCCGGACCACGGTGGCCGGGATCTCCCCGGCGACGATGCGGCAGAACAGGCAGTCGGATCCCATCGGGGCAGTGTAGGGACCAACCGGGCCGGGGACGCTCTGGTGCCGCCGGCCCGTTCGCGGGAGGCCACGACGGCTGCGGCAGGATGGCCGGCATGACGGATCGGGCGGTACTCGTGACGGGGGCCTCGCGTGGCATCGGCCGCGCGGTGGCGATGGCGTTCGCGGCCGGCGGGGACCGGGTGGCGATCCACCACCGCGACTCCGCCGACGCGGCCGAGGAGGTACGCGGGCAGCTACCCGGCGACGGGCACGTGGTGGTCCGTGCCGACCTCACCGACCCGGCCGCGGTCCGGGTCATGGTGGACCGGGCCGCCGAACTGCTCGGCGGGCTGGACGTGCTGGTCAACAACGCCGGGACGTACGGCGACCGCGACGACCCGCACCCGATCTTCGGCGCTACGTACGAGGAGTGGCAGGAGCGCTGGCGGCAGGTGCTGGAGACCAACCTGACCGGTGCCGGCAACGTCATCTGGTGCGCCGCCCAGCACCTGCGCGAACGCGGCGGACGGATCGTCAACGTCTCGTCCCGTGGCGCGTTCCGTGGGGAGCCGCACCAGCCGGCGTACGGGGCCAGCAAGGCGGGGCTGAACGCGCTGGGTCAGTCCCTCGCGGTGGCGCTCGCGCCGTACGGCATCACTGTCGCCACCGTCGCGCCGGGCTTCGTGGCGACCGACATGGTCACCGAGTACCTCGGCGGCGAGGAGGGCGCGGCGATCCGGGCGCAGAGTCCGTTCGACCGGGTGGGCCGACCGGAGGAGATCGCCGCCGCAGTGCACTGGCTTGCCTCGCCGCAGGCCGAGTGGGCCTCGGGCACGATCGTCGACCTCAACGGCGCCTCCTACCTGCGCAGCTGACGTCGGGAACATCCACCGAATCACCCGGTTCGGGGGGTGGTTCGCGGCTCCGAGCTGGGTAAGTCTCGCCGACATGGCCGACTCCGCGCTGCTGGACCTCACCGCCGACTACCGGGTGGCCGACGGCCACGACGACGACCCCGTCCTGCTCCGCCCCGACGGCACCCCCGTCGAGACGTGGCGCGAGGACTACCCGTACGACGAGCGGCTGGACCGTGACGAGTACGACCGCGACAAGCGGCTGCTCCAGATCGAGCTGCTGAAGCTCCAGGACTGGATCAAGGAGTCCGGCGAGCGACTGGTGATCATCTTCGAGGGGCGGGACGCGGCCGGCAAGGGCGGCACCATCAAACGCTTCATGGAGCACCTCAACCCGCGCGGCGCGTCGGTGGTGGCGCTCGCCAAACCGGACGAGCGGGAGGCCGGCCAGTGGTACTTCCAGCGGTGGCTGGCGCACCTGCCGGCGGCCGGTGAGATCGTGCTGTTCGACCGTTCCTGGTACAACCGGGCCGGCGTGGAGCGGGTGATGGGCTTCTGCTCCCGCAAGGAGTACCTGGAGTTCCTGCGGCAGGCACCGGAGCTGGAGCGGATGCTGGTGCGCTCGGGCATCCGGTTGGTCAAGTTCTGGTTCTCCGTCTCCCAGAACGAGCAGCGCACCCGGTTCGCGATCCGCCAGGTCGACCCGGTCCGGCAGTGGAAGCTGTCTCCGATGGACATCGCGTCGCTGGACCGGTGGGACGACTACACCGAGGCCAAGGAGGCGATGTTCTTCTGGACCGACACGGCCGACGCGCCGTGGACGGTGGTGAAGAGCAACGACAAGAAGCGGGCCCGGCTGGAGGCGATGCGGCACGTGCTGCACCGCTTCGACTACGAGGGCAAGGACGCCGAGGTGGTCGGCACACCGGACCCGCAGATCATCGGAAACGCTGGGCTGGACCTGGGGCCGGAGGAGGAGGTCGTGCCGGTGTTCCCGAGGCCCTGAACGGTCACCAGCGGCCGAGACGGGTGGCGAGCACGCTGAGGGCCGCCACCCCGGCGGTGGAGGTGCGCAGCACGGCCGGCCCGAGGCGGACGGGTCGCCCGCCGGCCTCGACGAACGCGGTCACCTCGGCCGGGGCGATGCCCCCCTCCGGGCCGACCACCAGCACGATCTCGCCGACGGTCGGCAGCTCGGCGGTGGTGAGCCGGTCCTCGGCCTCCTCGTGCAGCACGAACGCGGCGGCGGCACCGGCGATCCGACGGGCCACCGTGGCGGTGGACTCGTCGGGCGAGCCGGCCACCACCGGCAGCCACGGCCGGCGGGCCTGCTTGGCCGCCTCCCGGGCGGTGGCCACCCACTTGTCCCGGGCGCGTACGCCCCGGTCGCCGCGCCACTGGGTCACCGAACGCGACGCCGCCCAGGGCACGATCTCGTCCACCCCGACCTCGGTCATCGCCTGCACGGCCAGCTCACCCCGGTCACCCTTGGCGATGCCCTGCACCACGACGATCCGGGGGACCGGCGCGTCCGCGTACCCCCGGGAGGTGATGGTGACCTCCAGGCTGCCCCGGCCGACGGCGGTGACCACGGCGGCGGCCGTGCCGCCCCGACCGTCGGCGAGCAGCAACTCCTCGCCGACGCGCAGCCGCTGCACGGTGGCCGCGTGGTGCCCCTCCGGGCCCGCCAGGGTCAGCGCGTCGTCGGTGGGCAGCGTCTCGACCAGGAACAGCGGTGCGGACACCTCAGGCGTGCCCGTTGAACGCGTCGCGCATCCGGGAGAAGAAGCCGCCCTGCTTGGATAACTCGGCGACCTCCTCACCACGGGTCTTGGCGAAGTCGCGCAGCATCTTCTCCTGGTCCGGGTCGAGCTTGGTCGGCGTCCGCACGTCCAGGTGCACGTAGAGGTCGCCGCGGCCGGTGCCGCGCAGGTGGGGCACACCCCGGGCGCGCAGTCGCAGCGTGCTGGCCGGCTGGGTGCCGGCCTTGACGTCGACGGTCTCCTCGCTGTCCAGCGTCTTGATGGTCAGCCTGGTGCCCAGCGCCGCCGCCGTCATCGGCACGGTGACCCGGCAGTGCAGGTCGTCGCCCTTGCGGGAGTAGACGTCGTGCGGGCGCTCGTGGATCTCCACGTAGAGGTCGCCGGCGGTGCCCCCACCGGGGCCCACCTCGCCCTGCTGGGCCAGCCGGATCCGCATGCCGTCCTCGACGCCGGCCGGGATCTTGACCGTCAGCGAGCGGCGGGTGCGCACCCGGCCGTCGCCGGCGCAGGTGGGGCAGGGGTGCGGGATGGTGGTGCCGTAGCCCTGGCACACGGTGCACGGCCGGGCGGAGACCACCTGGCCGAGGAAGGTGCGCTGCACCGACTGCACCTCGCCCCGGCCGCCGCACGCCTCGCAGGTCGCCAGGTGCGTGCCGGCGGCGGTGCCGGCACCGGAGCAGGTGGTGCAGAGCACCGCCGTGTCGACGGTGATCGGGGCCTCGACCCCGAACGCCGTCTCGTGCAGGTCGAGTTCGAGGCGCAGGATCGCGTCGGCGCCCGGGCGGGTACGCGGCCGTGGGCCACGGGCACCACCGCCCGCACCGCCGAAGAACGCGTCCATGATGTCCTGGAAGCCGACGAACGGGCCGGCGCCCCCGGGGCCGCCCGGGCCACCAGCGCCGCCGCCCCCCGGGGCGAGCGGGTCGCCACCCAGGTCGACGATCTGCCGCTTCCGGTCGTCCGAGAGGACCTCGTACGCGGCGTTGATGTCCTTGAACTTCTCCTGAGCCTCCGGGTCCGGATTGACGTCCGGGTGGAACTGGCGTGCCAGCTTGCGGTAGGCGCGCTTGATCTCGTCATCGGAGGCTTCCCGGCTCACACCGAGAATGCCGTAGTAGTCCCTGGCCACTGCGTTCCGTGTCCTCATGTTCGTCTCGCGTTGCGCCGGTCGGCGGCCGCAGCCGGCCGCATCGGCCCTGACCAATCAGTTCTGGGCCAGCAACTCGCCCACGTAGCGTGCCACGGCGCGCACCGTGGCGATGTTGCCGGGGTAGTCCATCCGGGTGGGCCCCAGCACCCCCAGGCCGCCCAGGATGGTGGTGCCCGGGCCGTACCCGGTGCTGACCACCGAGGCGGCGCGCAGGTTGTCGAATTCGTTCTCGTCGCCGATCAGCACCCGGGTCGTGCTCGGCTCGGTCTCACCGATGAGCTTGAGCAGCACGACCTCCTCCTCCAGAGCCTCGAGGATCGGCCGCAGTGAGCCCTGGAAGTCGAGCAGGCCGCCCCGGGTGAGGTTCGCGGTGCCGGCCAGCGCGATGCGCTCCTCGTGCCGCTCGACGAGCGTCTCCAGCAGGACGCTGGCGAGCGTCGTCATGGTCGGACGCAGCCCGGGCGGCACTTCCTCGACAAGCGCCTGCACCAGTGGTGGCGTCTCGGAGAGCCGGGCGTTGGTGAGCTTCTCGTTGATCAGTCGGCGCAGGTCGGTGACGTCGTCGGCGGGCACCGGCCCGGGCAGTTCCACGAGTCGCTGCTCCACCCGCCCGGTGTCGGCGATCATGACGAGCATCAGCCGGGTGGTGGAGATCGGCACCAGCTCCAGGTGACGCACCGAGGAGCGGGCCAGCGACGGATATTGCACGACGGCGACCTGCCGGGTCAGCTGGGCGAGCAGTCGCACCGTGCGGTGCACCACGTCGTCGAGGTCGACCGCGCCGACCAGGAACCGCTCGATGGCCCGCCGCTCGGCCGGGCTGAGCGGCTTGACCCGGGACAACCTGTCGACGAAGAGGCGGTAGCCGCGGTCGGTGGGCACCCGGCCGGCACTCGTGTGCGGCTGCCGGATGTAGCCCTCCTCCTCCAGCACGGCCATGTCGTTGCGGACCGTGGCCGGGGAGACCCCGAGCTGGTGCCGCTCGACGAGCGCCTTGCTGCCGACCGGCTCCTGGGTGGAGACGTAGTCCTCGACGATGGCGCGGAGCACGGCGAGTTTCCGGTCGTCGAGACCCATCCTCCGCACCTCCTGTCGCACGTCGGCCGCCGGCGCTGCGGGCCGGCCGGGCCGTCCTGGCACTCGACTGTAACGAGTGCCAGTCTACGTCGGCAGTCCCGCCGACGCGATGATCAACGACCACCCGTCGGTGCGGCCCGCGCCACCCCGATCGTCCGATCGTCCCGCACTGCCCGGCGGTGTCGCTCTGGTGCGCCGTTGCCACCGGCCCCTACCGTGACATCCATGACTGAACCTCCTCGCCCTCCCGGGTCGGGCGACCCCGGCAACTACCCGCCGGAGCCCACGTCCCCGGGCCCGTACCCGTCGGCCGAGCCACCCACCGCACCACTGTCCGGGGCTCCCGGCCCGGCCGGCTATCCTCCGGCCGGTGGCTATCCGCCGCCCACCGGTGACCAACCGCCGTCGGGCGGCTACCCTCCGGCAGGCGGCTACCCTCCGCCCGGTGGCTATCCGCCACCCGGCGGTTACCCGCCCGGTGGCGCCTACGGCGGCCCCGGCGGCGGTTACGCCAACAACGAGGACAAGACCTGGGCCCTGGTCGCGCACTTCGGCGGAGCGCTCGGCGCGCTTGTCAGCTTCGGTCCGCTGGGCTTCGTCGCCCCGCTGATCGCCTACCTGGCCCGCGGCCAGCAGTCGCCGACCGTCCGGGCCCACGCGCTCGCCGCCCTGAACTTCCAGATCCTCTGGTCGATCATCGCGTTCGTGCTGCTCTTCGTGAGCTGGTGCCTGCTCTTCCTGCCCAGCATCGCCGTCGTGGTGATCCAGATCCTGTTCGGGATCATCGCCGGCATGAAGGCCAACGAGGGCACCCCGTACCGCTACCCGATGACCGCCACCTTCATCAAGTGAAGCGGGCCGGCCGCTCCCCCGGCCGGCCCGATTCGCCGCAGCTCGACCCAACCACTCACGGCAGCAGGTCGCGCACGACCGCGTCGGCGAGCAGCCGCCCGCGCAGGGTGAGCACCGCCCTGCCGGCGGCGTACTCGTCGGCGGCCAGCAGACCGTCGGCCAACGCCCGCTCGGCGCCGGCCCGGCCGGTGCCGTCGAGCACCGCAAGCGGGAGACCGCTGGCCAGGCGCAGCCGGAGCATCACGTCCTCCATGTGCGCCTCGTCGACCGTGAGCACCTCCCGGGCCAGGCCAGGGGACTCGCCGGCGGCCAACCGCTTGGCGTACGCCGAGGGGTGCTTGACGTTCCACCAGCGCACCCCGCCGACGTGGCTGTGCGCCCCCGGCCCCAGCCCCCACCAGTCCGCGCCGGTCCAGTAGAGCAGGTTGTGCCGGCACCGGGCCTCGTCGGTGCGGGCCCAGTTGGAGACCTCGTACCAGGAGAGGCCAGCCGCGTCGAGCGCGGCCTCCGCGGCCAGGTAACGGTCCGCGGCCACGTCGTCACTGGGGTACGCCAGCTCGCCGCGCCGCATCCGGGCGGCGAGCCGGGTGCCGTCCTCGACGATCAGGGCGTACGCGCTGACGTGGTCGACCCCGGCGGCGACGACCTGCTCCAGCGAGGCGGCGAAATCCCCGGCCCGCTCCCCCGGGGTGCCGTAGATCAGGTCCAGGTTGACGTGCTCGAACCCGGCGTCGTGCGCCTCCAGGGCGGCGGCGGTGGCCCGGCCGGCGCTGTGCTTGCGGTCCAGGATCGCCAGGACCCCCGGGGAGGCGGACTGCATGCCCAGCGAGATCCGGGTGTAGCCGGCGGCCCGCAGCAGCTTCAACGATTCCGGGGTGACCGACTCCGGGTTGGCCTCGGTGGTCACCTCGGCGTCGGCGGCCAGCCCCCAGGTGCGGTCGATGCCGTCGAGGATGCGGGCCAGGTCGTCGGCGGGGAGCAGGGTGGGCGTGCCGCCGCCGACGAAGACGGTGTCGACCCGGGGCGGCGGGGTGTCGCCGAGCACCCGGGCGGCGAGCGCCAGCTCGGCCAGGACGGTGTCGGCGTACCCCTCGCGGCTCGCACCACCGCCCAGTTCGGCTGCCGTGTAGGTGTTGAAGTCGCAGTATCCGCAGCGACTGGCGCAGAACGGCACGTGCACGTACACGCCGAAGCCGCGCGCGCCGACCGCTGCGGTGGCGGTGGCGGGCAACGATCCGTCGACGGGGACGGTCTCACCATCTGGAAGGACGCCGGGCATGGCCACTAGTGTGCCCGGCATGACCTCTCCCGACGTCCTCGTGCGGGTCGCCACGGCCCGTGGGGTGACCACCCTCACCCTGGACAGCCCGCACAACCGCAACGCGCTCTCCACCGGCCTGATGACCCAGTTGCTGGCCGGGCTGGCGGACGCCGTCGCCGACGAGGCGGTCCGAGTGGTCGTGCTCGACCACACCGGCCCGGTCTTCTGCTCCGGCGCGGACCTGAAGGAGACCGCCGCGGCGTACGCCAGCGGGACGGTGCCGGCCGGGATGCTCGGCGACGTGCTCGCGGCGCTCTGGGAGTGCCCGAAGCCGGTGCTGGCCCGGGTGGGCGGGCCGGCGCGGGCCGGCGGGCTGGGTCTGATCGCCGCCGCCGACCTGGCGGTCTGCGCCGACGAGGCGACGTTCGCGTTCACCGAGGTGCGCATCGGGGTGATCCCGGCGGTGATCTCGGCGACCGTGCTGCCCCGGCTGCACCCCCGCGCCGCCGCCGAGCTGTACCTGACCGGAGACACCTTCGACGGTCGCCGGGCCGCCGAGGTCGGCCTGGTCACGGCGTCGGTCCCGGCGGACGGGCTGGACGCCGCGGTCCAGGGCTACTGCGACTCGCTGGTGCGCGGCGCGCCCGGGGCGCTGGCCGGCGCGAAGGAGCTGCTGCGCCGACCGGGCACCGCCGAGCTGCGCGCCGACCTGGCCCGGCTCTCCGCCGTCTCGACCGGCTACTTCCTCTCCGACGAGGGACGCGAGGGGGTCACGGCCTTCCGCGAGCGTCGGTTGGCGCGCTGGGTGCCCGCGCCGGACGGCGACTAGGTCGTCCGGGGCGTCGCCTTCGGTCGGCGGCGCCCCGGTCTCCGGTGCGGTGGTGGGTCGGGGTCACCAGGCGGTCGCGCCGCCGTCGACCGGGTAGTTCGCCCCGGTGATGTACGACGCCCGGTCGGACGCGAGGAAGACCACCAGCTCGACGACCTCCTCGGGGCGCGCGAAGCGCTTGAGGAGCGTCTTGGCCGTGATCGCGTCCCGCGCCTCCTGGTTGTCACCGAGGTCGCGCTCGCTGGCCGGGGTGAGGGTGGGCCCGGGGCTGATCGCGACCGCGCGGATGCCGTGCGGCGCGCCCTCAAGCGCGAGCTGACGCGTCATGCCGATGATGCCGGCGTTCGCGGCGGTGTGACCGACCATCGGCGGGACGTGGCCACCGATCATCCCGGCCATGGAGGCGGCGCTGATGATGACACCGCCACCGCGCCGGACCAGGTGCGGCCAGGCGAACTTCGACACGAAGTACGGAATGTCGAGTTCTCCGGTGATGGTGTACCGCCAGTCCTCCACGGAGAAGTCGGGCATCGGGCCGAAGCGGAGCGCGGCGGCGTTGTTGTAGACCACGTCGAGGCCACCGTAGGCGGCGGCAGCGTCGTCGACGAGCTTGCGTACCTGCTCGGGGTCGGTGAGGTCGACCGGGGCGATGCCGGTCATCTCCCCGCCGGCACGACGGACGAGTTCGACGGTCTCGTCGTTACCGGCCACCTGGAGGTCGGCGCCGACGACCTTGGCGCCCTCCCGGGCGAAGGTCAGCGCCGCGACGCGACCCAGACCACCGCCGGTGCCCGTGATCAGGACGACCTTGCCATCGAGCGTTCCCATGGAACTCCTCCTTCAGACGACCGACGCACCCGGGTATGGGTGGTAGGTCCGATTGATATGTCAACCGAGTCAAGTCCTTGACCGATCAATTGCTTCCCGTTGTGGCATACCCGGTGACGCTCACGACAGGCCCCGCCAGCAGCGGGTGACGGCACGACTGCGCAGGTGAGAACCCGAGCGGAGCGGGAACATCGCCAATCGGTACGGGACAGCGGAGCCGACGCCGAACCCCCCGGAATCGACCGACCCGGGGCCGAACCGCTCGGACGACCCGGCGAGGGCGTGCGGGGACGTACGCTTGGCGGACTGTCGATCTGGGGGTGTGGGTGCGAACTCGGGCAACCGTGGCGGGTGGAGTGGTGCTCATCCTCGTCGCCGTGATCGCGATCTGGCTCGTCGTACGGCAGGTCGGTGACAACCTCGCGTTGCCGCTGGTGGCTCGGAAGTGCACGGTGCAGGCCGACGGACGCGTCGCGCTCGACGCCGACCAGATGGCGAACGCGGCGACGATCGCGGCGATCGGCGCGAAACGCGGAATGCCCGAGCGGGCCGTGGTGGTCGCGCTCGCCACCGCGTACCAGGAGTCCGGGCTGCGCAACCTCGCCGACGGCGACCGCGACTCGGTGGGTCTGTTCCAGCAGCGACCGAGCCAGGGCTGGGGCACCCCGGCGCAGATCCGCGACCCGCGCTACGCGGCCAACCGGTTCTACGCCGCCCTCAAGAAGGTGCGCGGCTGGGAGAAGATGCGGGTCACCGACGCGGCCCAGCGGGTGCAGCGCTCGGCGTTCCCCGAGGCGTACCAGAAGTGGGCCGACGACTCCGAGGTGCTCAGCCGAGCCCTGCTCGGCGACGCCAGCGGCGCGGTCGCCTGCACGGTGGGGCGCACCCCGGCGATGCACGGCGCGGCGGCGGCCGCGCAACTGACCCGCAACCTGGTGCTGGACTGGGGGTTGAAGGGCACCGACCCGACCGACCCGACCGGGCTGGCGGTGACTCCGGGCGACAAGCGTGACGGCTGGCGGTACGCGCACTGGCTGGTGTCGCACGCCCAGGACCACGGGGTGAAGCGGGTCCGCTTCGGCGACCTGGAGTGGACCGCCCGCGGCGGTTCGTGGAGCCGGGTGGACGGCCAGCGCAGCCCTGCCGGCCAGGTGGTGGCCGAGGTGTTCAACGAGGGCTGACGACCCGGATCTCTTAACCGGCAGTCACCGCACAATCGGGCAACGAATACCAAATCGCGCTATTGATCACCTAGATCTCACTGTGTGCGTTTCTCTCGCTGCACGGGGTCCCGATGCGGGCCAATCCCACCAACACACCTTCCCCGATGCCGGGACCACCGCGTTACGATCGGCGGCCTGTGCCAGAAAAGGTTTCACCTCATGGGGAGGGGTACGACGCGGTGTTCGATTACGGCGACCGGACCGGTTACGAACCGATCAGCGACACTGACCGCAAGGAGTTCCACGAGCAGGGCTTCCTCCTGCTGCGCAACGTCCTGACGGAGGACCACCGGGCGGCGCTGGAGGCGGCTGTCGACCGCGTCTACGCGGAGGAGCAGGCCAAGGGCACCACCAAGAAGGACGGGACCCTGCACCTGCTGGGCTTCCTGGAGCGCGACGAACTCTTCGGCGAGCTGCTGACCCACCCGATCGCGTTCCCGTACATGTGGGGGCTGGCCGGCTGGAACATCTACACCCACCACAACCACCTGGACGTCACCCCGCCGGCCGCCGAGCCGGAGAAGCCGTACTGGGGTTGGCACCAGGACGGGTACCGGCAGAACTCCGACCCGGAGACGATGGACCCGAACCTGCCCCGGCCGATGTTCTCGCTGAAGGTCGCGTACGTGCTGTCCGACCTGTCGGAGACCGGCCGCGGCGCCACCAAGGTCATCCCGGGCAGCCACCTGAAGAACTCGCTGCCCCGGCCGGCGGACCTCACGGTGCAGAACCCCGACCCGGAGGGCACGGTGGAGATCACCGCCAACCCGGGCGACGCCTTCATCTTCGACCGTCGGCAGTGGCACTCCCGCTCGACGAACCTGTCGACGATCACCCGCAAGATGCTCTTCGTGGGCTACACCTACCGGTGGATCCGTCCGCTCGACGAGCTGCACCCCGACGTGAACGGCGAGTGGTACCGCAACCGCACCCCGGTCCAGCGCCAGCTGATCGGTGAGGGCACCCACACCGCCAACTACTGGGGCATCAACTGGGACGGGTACGTCGACGACGAGATCCCGCTGCGCAAGGAGCTCAAGGAGCGCGGTCTGCTCGACCGAAACATCCCCTGGCTCCGCTGATCCTCTGCTCGTAGGGCGGCCCCCTGTCACGCACCGAGCGTCGGCAGGGGGCCGCTGCCCGTTTCGGCGGCGGTCGGCGCGGCCGGTCAGCCCCGGGCGGCGAGGCGGCGGCGGGCCTTCTCCCGGATCGGCTCCGGCAGGTCTTCCGCTTCGAGCAGCCGAGGCAGCAACTCCGGCTCCAGGCTGGTCGCCCGGAACACCTCGCCGATGGTCACACCGTGCGCCGGCCTCTCCACCACCTCGACCGGGTCGCCCGCGCCGACCTCCCCCTCGCGCAACACCCGCAGGTAGGCACCGGGCAGCGCCCGGGCGGTGAACCGCTTGATCAGATCCGGTACGCCCCAGAATCCGGCGAAGGTGGTGCAGGGCGTCCGTGGCTTGGTGACCTGGAGCAGGGCCGAACCGACAAGCCACTGCTCGCCGATCACCGCACCCGTCACGTCGACCGCGTAGGTGGTCAGGTTCTCACCGAAGCCGCCGGGCCCTACGGCGCGGCCCAGTTCGGCCGCCCACCAGGCGGCGTCCTCCTCCGCGTAGGCGTAGACCGCCTGGTCCGGGCCGCCGTGCTGGGGCCGCTCGGCGACGAAGTCGCCCGCCAGGCCGCCGGTGAGCAACGACACCGGGCCGTCGACCGGCCGCTTGTCGATGCCGCTGCGACCACTCGCGTCGCCGGCCCACCCCGCCTCGGTCACGATGCCGAGGTTCACCGCTGCCACCCTGCCCGTCATGACCATCAGCCTAGTGGCGGGCCGACGCCGACCAGCCCCCGCGCGCCGCCGGGGTCAGCCCTTCACGGCGCCGGCCACCAGGCCGGAGACCATCCGACGCTGCACCAGCAGGAAGAAGATGATGACCGGCAGGGTGAACAGGGTGGACGCGGCCATCACCGGCCCCCAGTTGGTGTCGTCCCGCCCGAAGAAGAAGGTCATCGCCACCGGCAGCGTGTAGCTGCCCTGGTCGTTGATGAACGTCAACGCGAAGATCAGCTCGTTCCAGGCCGTGATGAAGGAGAAGATGCTGGTGGCCACCAGGCCGGGTGCGACAAGCGGGAAGAGCACCCGGCGGAAGGTCTGGGCCCGGCTGGCCCCGTCGATCGCCGCCGCCTCCTCCAACTCCTTCGGCACCGCGGCGACGAAGCCACGCAGCATCCAGACCGCGAACGGCAGCGAGAAACCGAGGTACGTGAGGATCAGGCTGGGCAGGGTGTTGTAGAGCCCCAACCGTTGGATCATCAGGAACAGCGGGATGACAAGCGCCTCCAGCGGAATCATCTGCACCACCAGCAGCATGATCAGGAAGCTGGTCCGCAGCCGGAACCGGAACCGGGCCACCGCGGTCGCGGCGAGCAACGCCACCAGGCCGCTGAGCACCACCGTGGAGACGGCGACAAGCGCGCTGTTGACGAAGAAGTCGAGGAAGCTGACGCCGGGGATCAGGTTGCCGGTCAGGATCTCCCGGTAGTGGGCCAACGTCGGATGGGTGGGCACCGGCTGCGGGGTGGCCGAGAAGATCTCGTTGCTCGGCTTCAGCGAGGTCGAGATCATCCAGTAGACCGGGAACGCCGCGAAGAGCGCGACCAGCAGCCCGGCGCCGTTGAGGGCGATTTTCTTCACGACTCGTCCTCCTGCCTGAGCACCATCCGTACGTAGAAGCCGGTGACCACCAGCAGGATCAGCGTGAGGATCACCGCGATGGCCGCGCCGAGCCCGTACTTCGGCGGCGGCGAGAAGGCTTCGGCGTACGAGTAGATGGCGAGCATGAACGTCGGCCGGTCCTGGGTGCCGCCGGCCAGCACGAACTGCTGGGTGAAGACCTTGAAGTCCCAGATCGTCGAGAGCACGATCAGGATCCCGAAGACCGGGCGCAGCAGCGGGAAGGTGATCTTCCAGAAGACCCGCCACGGGCTGGCGCCGTCCACCCGGGCCGCCTCGTGCAGCTCACTCGGCACGCTCTTCAGCCCGGCGAGCACGCTGACCGCGATGAACGGGAACGAGTGCCAGACCACCACCAGGGTGAGGATGGCGAAGAAGAGCAGCGGCGAGTTGAACCAGCCGTAGCCGGTCCAGTCGCTGCGCCCGAACAGGCCGTTCGAGAGCCCGTCCGGCAGCGCGTTGAACAGCCAGGTGACCAGGCCGCTCGTGTCGTCGAAGATCCACTTCCAGACGATGGTGCCGGTCAGCGCCGGCGTGGCCCAGGCGAGCATCACGCAGCTCGCCACGAACGTCGCCATCTTGCGACCGAGCCGGTTGAGCAGCAGCCCCACCAGGGTGCCGAGCACCATCGTGAGCAGCACGTTCGCCGCGGCGAACAGCACCGTGTTGCGCAGCACGGTCAGGAAGAACGGGTCGGAGAGGATGTCGGCGTAGTTGCCGAGCCCCACCCACGGCCACTCCCGATCGCCGCGCAGCTGCCGGACGCTGTTCAGCCGGTAGAAGGACATCACCACCACCTGGCCGAGCGGCCAGAGCAGCAGCACCCCGATGATCAGCAGGGCGGGCAGGAGCAGCAGGTAGGGCAGGCGGTCCACCCGGCGACGCCGCCGCGCGGGGGTCTCCCTCGCGGCGGACGTCATCGGGTTTTTTGTCTGTGAGCTCACTTGCTGTTCAAGATGCCTTCCATCTCACCGGCCGCATCGGCGGTAGCCTTCTCGACCGTCTTCTGACCCTTCATGACCGAGCTGTTCATCGCCTGGGTCACCGTCTTGGTCCGGCTGACCTCCACCCACTTCGGAGTGAGCGGCGTGAGCTTGGTGTTCTGCATGGTGGTGGCGAACGCCGCCATCACCTTGTCGTTCGCGTACGCGTCGCCGGAGACCAGGTCCTGGTAGACCGGGAAGAAGCCGAGGCTGCTCGCGAAGCTCTGCGCGTTCTTCTTGTTCAGCAGCACGGTCAGGTAGTCCCAGGCCAGGTCCTGCCGCTCACTGTCCTTCCAGATCGCCACGTCCGAGCCGCCCGCGAAACCGGGTGCCGCCTTGCCGTCCGGGCTGGGGATCGGGAACGTACCCCAGACCTTCTCGATCTCGGGGTTGTCCTTCTTGATGGCACCCTGCTGCCAGCTACCGGCGAAGGCCATCGCGGCCTTGCCGGTGGCGAACTGGGTACGCGCGTCGATCTCGTTCCAGCCGGCCGCCGCGGGCGGGGCCACCTTGTGCACGGTCACCAGATCGGTCCAGAACTTGACGGCCCGCTGCGCCTCGGGCGTGGTGTAGCCGGACTTCCAGGTGCCGCCCTGGTTGCTGGCGATCTCGCCGCCCGCGCCCCAGAGGAAGGAGTAGAAGGGCAGCTCGGAGTTGCCCGGCAACGCGATGCCGTAGGTGCCCTTCTTCTTCGCCTGCACGGCCTTCGCCACCGTGACCAGGTCGTCCCAGGTCTTCGGCGGCTGCACACCCGCCTCGGCGAACCAGTCGGTGCGGTAGTAGATCGCCCGCACACCCGCGTACCAGGGCACGCCGTACTGCTTGCCGTCGAGCTGCGCGTTGCGCACCAGGTCCGGCAGCAGATCCTTGCCGTCGGCCCAGCCACCCATCCGGGCACTCACGTCGGCGAGCGCCTCCTGGGCGGCCCAACCCTGCGTTTCGGTGTTGCCCAGCTCGGTGATGTCCGGCCCCTCACCGCCGGCGAGCGCGGCCTGGAACTTCTTGGGCGCCTCGAGCCAGGGGATGTACTGCACGACGACATCGGTGTCGGGGTGCTTCTGGCGGAACTCGGCCTCGACACCGTCGAGGAAGGAGTTCTGCGCGTCCCCGCCCTCACCCATCATCCAGACCGTGAGCTTGCTGTCGTCGGCCGCGTCGTCGCCGGAGCCTCCACAGCCGGTCAGCACCATCGCGGCCGAGGCCACCATGGCGGTGACCGGGGCCAGCCGCTTCCACCTGTTCACGCCACTTCTCCCCTCGCGCCGCTTGGAACTAACCTTCTCCGCCGCACCCTAGTACGGAGGATTCCTTTACGACAGTGGGCGGGACCGGCCGAAGCGTCGCGACCGTACCGCAGCGGCCCGACGACCGAGGCCCCGACATCTGACCAAAACCGGGTAGGACAGCACGAAAGGGCGCCCGGCTCTGGCCGGGCGCCCTTTCCAGTCGTGCTGTCCTACAGGTGGTGCTGTAGCACCAGATGATGCCGGGTCGTTATCGGCTGACGCCGGGTCGTTACCGGGTGACGCGGCGGCGGCCACCCACACCGGCCACCAGCGCGACCGCGATCGCGGCCACCACGACCTGCACCAGCAGCTCGCCCCAGTCGACACCGCTCGTCTCGGTCGCGATGCCGATGGCCCGCGCCAGGACGGTGCCCAGCAGCGCAGCGCCGATACCGATCAGCAGGTGCAGCCAGATCGGCATGTTCTGCTTGCCCGGGACGACCAGGCGGCCGAGCGCGCCGACGATGAGACCAACAACGATCGCAGTGATGATGCCCCACACGGTGAGCTCCACGGCCACCCTCCTTCAAAGAATGTCTGACACACGGTGTGTGTGCTTCCTGTCGTGACCGTTAATTGCCCGACCCACCCAAAATCCAAACCGACTTCGCCCACCAAACGATCACGACTTGGGAGACAGGGACACGTTCCACAGCGGTCCCCGTCGACCAGGGGTGTCCTGACCACCTCAGCCACCCGGAATACCCGAGCCCACCAGACATACAGGACGGGTTGACCACCGCAATCCAGCCCACCGAGTACGTCCGGCAGGGACCTGCGGACCTTGAGAGGCAGACCGCCGACTTCGAGCCGAACCACGACGCCCACCCCGACGATCTGAGCCACGACGACGCACGGCCCGTCGGGCAGAACGCGGCGCGGTCCGCCGGCGTGGGCGAAACGCCGATGGGCGCCCGGCCTGTCGGCCGGGCGCCCATCGGAGGGTCGCTGTGTTACGGGTTCAGGTGTTACCGGGTCACGCGGCGGCGGCCACCGACGCCGGCCACCAGCGCGACGGCGATCGCGGCGAGCACGACCTGCACCAGCAGCTCGCCCCAGTCGACACCGCTCGTCTCGGTCGCGATGCCGATGGCCCGCGCCAGGACGGTGCCCAGCAGGGCCGCGCCGATGCCGATGAGCATGTGCAGCCAGATCGGCATGTTCTGCTTGCCCGGGACGACCAGGCGGCCGAGCGCGCCGACGATGAGACCGACAACGATCGCAGTGATGATGCCCCACACGGTGAACTCCACGGTCGCCCTCCTTCAAAAGAATGTCTGACACACGGTGTGTGTGCTTCCTGTCGTGACGGCTAAGTGCCCGACCTACCAAAAGCCCAAACCGACTCACGTCACCTGACAACGCCAAACTTCGATACCTCGGGGGGTGCGTCGGTTGACGCGAACGTGCGTCCACACAGGTAGGAGGCCATTTCGCCGAATTCACCGACTGCGTGACGACGACAGAAAATTTTCTCCGAGGCCGGGTCCCACCTCCGCGCGGCCGGCACGGGGACGCACCGGGACGCCCAGGAACGCCATCGCGCCCGGGTGCCTGTGGCACCCGGGCGCGATGGCGTTGCGAACTACTTCTTGCCGGCGGCCTTGCCGTCGCCGGAGTCGGAGGAGAGGGCCGCGATGAAGGCCTCCTGCGGCACCTCGACCCGGCCGACCATCTTCATCCGCTTCTTGCCTTCCTTCTGCTTCTCCAGCAGCTTGCGCTTACGGCTGATGTCACCGCCGTAGCACTTGGCGAGAACGTCCTTGCGGATCGCCCGGATGGTTTCCCGGGCGATGACCCGGCTGCCGATGGCCGCCTGGATCGGCACCTCGAACTGCTGGCGCGGGATCAGGGTACGCAGCTTCGCGGCGATGGTGACGCCGTAGTTGTACGCCTTGTCCTTGTGCACGATGGCGCTGAACGCGTCCACCGGCTCGCCGTGCAGCAGGATGTCCACCTTCACCAGGTCGGACGCCTGCTCGCCGGAGGGCTCGTAGTCGAGCGAGGCGTAGCCCTTGGTACGGCTCTTCAACTGGTCGAAGAAGTCGTAGATGATCTCGGCGAGGGGCAGCGTGTAGCGCAGCTCCACCCGGTCGGCGGAGAGGTAGTCCATGCCGAGCAGGGTGCCGCGGCGGCCCTGGCAGAGCTCCATGACCGCGCCCACGTAGTCGTTCGGCGTCAGCACGGTGGCACGGACCACCGGCTCGTACACCTCGGCGATCTTGCCGGTGGGGTACTCGCTCGGGTTGGTGACGACGATCTCCTCGCCGTCGTCGGTGATCGCCCGGTAGACGACGTTCGGCGCGGTGGAGATCAGGTCGAGGTTGTACTCGCGCTCCAGCCGCTCCCGGATGATCTCCAGGTGGAGCAGACCGAGGAAGCCGCAGCGGAAGCCGAAGCCGAGCGCGCCGGAGGTCTCCGGCTCGTAGTCCAGGGCGGCGTCGTTGAGCTTGAGCTTGTCCAACGCCTCGCGCAGGTTCGGGTAGTCGGACCCGTCGATCGGGTAGAGGCCGGAGTAGACCATCGGCTTCGGGTCCTTGTAGCCGCCGAGCGGCTCGGCCGCCGGCCGGCTGTTGATGGTGACCGTGTCACCGACCCGGGACTGCCGGACGTCCTTCACACCGGTGATCAGATAGCCGACCTCGCCCACGCCGAGCGCCTCGGCCTTGACCATCTCGGGTGAGATGACGCCGATCTCCAGCAGCTCGTGCACCGCCCCGGTGGACATCATCTTGATCCGGTCGCGGGCGCTGATCCGGCCGTCGATGACCCGGACGTACGTCACGACGCCGCGGTAGACGTCGTACACCGAATCGAAGATCATGGCCCGGGCGGGCGCCTCGGCCTCGCCGACCGGCGGAATGAACTGCCGGACGATCTCGTCGAGCAGGTACGGAACGCCCTCGCCGGTCTTGCCGGACACCCGGATGCAGTCGGCGGGGTCGCCACCGATGAGGTGGGCCAACTCCTCGGCGTACTTCTCCGGTTGGGCGGCCGGCAGGTCGATCTTGTTGAGCACCGGGATGATGCGCAGGTCGTTCTCGAGCGCCAGGTAGAGGTTGGCCAGGGTCTGCGCCTCGATGCCCTGCGCGGCGTCGACGAGCAGCACGGCGCCCTCGCAGGCGGCCAGCGACCGGGACACCTCGTAGGTGAAGTCGACGTGCCCCGGGGTGTCGATCATGTTGAGCACGGCCTGCTCGCCGGCCCGCTCACCCTCGCCGATCGTCCACGGCATGCGGACGGCCTGGCTCTTGATGGTGATGCCGCGCTCGCGCTCGATGTCCATCCGGTCCAGGTACTGCGCGCGCATCTGCCGCGGGTCGACCACGCCGGTGAGCTGCAACATCCGGTCGGCCAGGGTCGACTTCCCGTGGTCGATGTGGGCGATGATGCCGAAGTTCCGGATGCGACCGGGGTCGGTGGCACCAGGGGCGTTCGCGCCGGGATCGAGCTTCGGTGGCACAGCGGTCCGTTCTGGTCGGCTGACGTGAACAGGCCGGCGCGCCGCCGACCCCCTCTATGTTCCCACGCCGCCGGGGTACGCCCACTGGGCGGGCGATGGATCGGCCCGAGGATCCCTCACTCCAGCGGCGGCTCGACGAAGAGCGCGGCCAGCCGGGGCAGCCGCCGACGCGCCTCGTCCTCGTCGTCGAAGTCCCAGAAGTCGTTGAGATCCGGCGTCCGCACCGGGTCGCGGTCCGCCGGCAGGTCCGTCGCGGTGGCCTTGCGGTACGCGTCCCACGGCACCGAGAGCATCCGCTCCGCGGAGAACTCCTCGCCACTGAGAGACGCCGCCCGCACCTGGGGCAGTTCGGCTAGCGAGTCCGGTTCGGCGACCGCACGGGCGAAGACCGCCCGCCCCTGGGCCATCAGCCAGCCCCGGAAGTGCTCGAAGCCGTCGGCCGAGGCGCCACCGTTGATCAGGTACGCCGCGCCCCACAGGTCCGCCTTGTGCGAGGCGGCAAGCACCCGCGTCTGGTGCCGCGCGTACCCGACGATGTCCTCCGGATCGCGCTCGGCGAGCAGGGCGACGGCCCGCGCGGCTACCGGCCCGGGTTCTCCCCCGCCGCCGGCCCGAGCCTCGTCGATCAGCTGCCAGAAGTCCTCGGTCCTCATGGCTTGGCAGTCTGGCAGTGTCGCCGCGCGTCGCGCACGCACCCCGGGGCAGCATGGTGTGGTGTCCTCTCCCCCGTTGCCGCCGGTGCCCTACCACGCGAGCGCCCAGCGGCCGTCGTGGTCGGCGTTGCCGGCGACGCTGCGGGCCGCGGTCGCCGACCGGCTCGGCGCGCCGGTGGTCACCGCCCGGGTCGCGGGCGCGGGCTTCACCCGCGGCTTCGCCGCAGTGCTCCACACCGCCGCCGGTGGCCGGGCCTTCGTGAAGGCCGCACCCGCCGCCGAGCAACCGCACCTTGTCGACTGGTACGCCCGGGAGGCCGCGATCCTGGACCGGCTGCCGGCGGATCTGCCGGCGCCCCGGGTCCGGTGGACCCTCGCCGAGGCGGGGTGGTTCGTGCTCTGCACCGACGCGGTCGACGGCCACACCCCACGCCTGCCCTGGGCGCCCGCCGAGCTGGACGCCACCCTCGCCGGGTACGCGCAGGTCGCCGCCGCCCTGGCCGACCCGCCGACCGAGCTGACCACGCTCGGCCTGCCGCACCTGGCCGACCTCGCCAGGTCGGACATCCTGTGGTGGGAGGAGGTCGCCACCGGCCGCGAACCGGTACCGCCGCTGCCCCCGTCGGGCCGGGACCGGCTGCCCGACCTGGTCGCGTTGGAGTCCCTGCTCCCCCGGTACGCCGCCGACGCGACCGGCCTGATCCACGGTGACCTGCGGGTCGACAACGTGCTGATCGACGCCGACGGTCGGGCCTGGTTCTGCGACTGGACCTGGGTCTGCACCGGGCCGGCCTGGTTCGACCTGGCCGGGCTGCTGCTCACCGCGTACGCCAGCGGGCTGGACGCGGACCGGCTCTTCGCCACCCACCTGGCCACCGTCGGCGCGCCCCCGGACGCGCTGGACGCGACCCTGGCCGCGCTGGCCGGCTACTACCTCACCGGCGCCGCGGCCGCACCGCCCACGGCCTCGCCGCACCGGCGCGCGCACCAACGGTGGAGCGGCGAGGTGTCCCTCGACTGGCTGGCCCGCCGCCAAGGCTGGCAGTGACAACGCCCCGACGTCCCTGGCGGGGCGGCCCGGCGGGCTCGGCGGCCCGGCGGGCTCGGCCCGGCGGGCTCGGCCCGGCGGGCTCGGCCCGGCGGCCCGGCGGCCCGGCGGCTCTTGATCGACTCGGGTTCCTTGAAGTCGGGTGGTCTGCCGCGCTGGGTTGCCCCGGTTTTCAGGAAGGCGAGTGGATCAACCGTCGAACGTCCGGATAAAGCCCTCGCGGCCCGGGACGAACCCGGGTGAACCCGGCTCTGGCCGAGCCGTTTTGGCTCGTCCCGGGCGACCTGGTAACCTGGCTCTTCGCGCAGCGATGACGCATGTTCGTCATCACGCGCAATAAGCTGACCAACCCGAGCTATCAAGACGAGGCTGTCGCGTGGCGAACATCAAGTCCCAGATCAAGCGCAACCGGCAGAACGAGAAGGCCCGGCTGCGCAACAAGTCGGTCAAGTCGTCGCTGAAGACCGCCGTCCGGAAGTTCCACGAGGCTGCCGAGGCCGGTGACGTCGAGAAGGCGACCGCGCTCATGCTGGACGCCTCGCGCAAGCTGGACAAGGCCGTCAGCAAGGGCGTGATCCACTCCAACCAGGCCGCGAACCGCAAGTCCGCGATCGCAAAGCGCGTGGTGGCGCTCTCCGCCTGACGACTTCACCGTCAGACTGATTCGGAAAGCCCCGGGCCTCGGCCCGGGGCTTCCGTGTGTCCAGAATTCAGCCGTGTGGCGGTTTGGCGACGCGGCGGCCGCCGCTCGCGGCGCGACGGATCAGGCCCTCAGTCTGCCGGGTTGGCGCGTCGGGGAGGTGGCACCGCGTCGGCGGTGATCACCACGCCGGGCACGCTGTGTGAAGCCCACTCCACCTGGGCCCGGCCGACCACCGGCTCCATCTGCCGGCGAAACCGGTCCCGCTCCTGCTCGGGCACGAGTGCGGCGGAGCGGACCACGATCGCGGCGACCATGTCGTTGAGCTTGACCATGGCCGCCACCACGACCGGCAGCACCAGTACCGCCCACCAGCTGACCAACTCGGCCAGGGCGAGCAGCACCGCCAGAGCGATGGCACCCTCGAAGAAGAGGAAGCACAGTACGCCGCCGGGGTTGACGCAGCGCAGGCCGAGGAGCCTGGCGTAGAGCGGCCGGTAACGCTCCTCGTCCACGGGAATGGTGGCCCACACCGGGCGGTTGACCCCCGTCACCTGATGCTGCCCTGTCGGGCTGCGGCGACCGAGAAGACGGCGCGCTCCAGGGCGTACGCCCGGTCGTCGGAGCCGCCCTTGACGGCCGCGTTGCACTCGGCTGCGACCTGCATGGCCCGGACCAGACCCTCCGGAGTCCAGCCCCGCCCCTGCCGCTGCGCCCGCTCGATCTTCCAGGCGGGCATGCCGAGGCTGCTGGCGAGCTGGTACGCACTACCTCGCCCAGCCGATGCCACCCGGGCCACCGTGCGCACGCCGTCGGCCAGGGCGTCGGCGATGGGCACCGGGTCGACCCCGACGTGCAGGGCCCAGCGCAGGGCCTCAAGTGCTGCCGGCACGTCGCCGACCATGGTGGCGTCCGCAACTGTGAAGCCGGTCACCTCGACCCGGCCCCGGTAGTACCGGGCAACCGTATCGACGCTGATCCGCCCATCGGTGTCGGCAATCAGCTGCGAGCAGGCGGCGGCCAGCTCGCGCAGGTCGTTGCCGACGGCGGCGAGAAGCGCCTCGGCGGCGTCGTCAGTGCACTTCCCACCGGCTCGGCGGATCTCGTCGCGGACGAAGGCCACCCGGTCACGGTGCCCCTTGAGCTTGGCTGCCGGGACGACCGTCGCGCCGGCCGACCGTAGGCCGTCGGCGAAGGCCTTGCCCTTGGCACCGCCCAGGTGCAGCACCAGAAGCTGGACGTCCGGGTCGGGATTCTTCGCGTACGCCAACAGCGCGGCGACCAGATCCTTGCGGGCGTCCTGGCCGGCACGCAGGATCAACAGCCGCCGCCCGCCGAACAGCGACGGGCTGAGCATCTCGGCAATCTCGCCGACGGTGAGCTGACCGGCCTGGTATTCGCGGACGTCCACCTCGGGGTCGATGCCGCGAACCTTCGCGACAGCTTCGGTGACCGCGCGCGTGGCGAGCAACTCCTCGTCACCGAGGACGAGCACAATGGGGGCGAGGCTGGCGGGGGTCACGCCGCCCATATTCGCACGGCCTGCGGCGGGATCGTGCCTGCTCATTCCCTGCTTGATCGGCGCAGCCCGCACACAGTGCAAATCCAGACATATATCTCAATTAACCACCTAAACCGCAAGTCGCTCGTTCAATGGGAAACCGTTTCCGTGAATCAGCGCTGCCCACCGGCGGGCACACCTCGCCGGGCTACCGCCAGACCGTCGCCCGTTCGGATCGCCGCCACATCGCCATCCGTGTCGGTGCGCAGCACCCGCACACCGCCTCTGCGCAGTTGGGCGAGCAGCCCCGGACTCGGGTGCCCGTAGGTGTTGCCCGTGCCCACCGGCACGAGCGCCACCGCCGGCCGCACCGCGCCGAGGAAGCCCGCGTCCTGGTACGACGAACCGTGATGCGCGACCTTCAACACATCCGCCCGCAGTTGGCCGGGCACTGCCCGGGTCAGCAGCGCGTGCTGCTCCTCGGTCTCCGCGTCGCCGGTCAGCAGAATTCGTACCCCGGCGACCGTGGCGCGCAGCACCAGCGAGTTGTTGTTCGGGTCGGACCTGGTCCCGGCCAGCGGGTACGGCGGGCCGAGCACCAGCAGGTCGACCCCGCCCACCGGATGACGAGCGCCGGCCACGGTGGTCAGCAGCGCGGCCCGCCCGCCAGCGGCCGCCACCCGAACGAGGTCCCGGCCGCTCTCCGGGTCTGTCGACGACGGCGTCAGCACCGCACCGACCCGCCGCCCCCGGAACACCCCGGCCACCCCGCCCACGTGGTCCGCGTGAAAATGGCTGATCACCAGCAGCGGCACCTCCCGTACGCCGAGACGACGCAGGCACCCGTCCACCGCACCCGGTTCCGGCCCGGCGTCCACCACCACGGCCCGGCCGGGGCCGACCGGGAGCACCAGGGTGTCGCCCTGCCCCACCGCGCAGGCCACCACCACCCAACCGGCGGGCGGCCAACCGGCGGCCAACAGCCGAATCGGCAGGGCCCCAAGCACGGCAGCGACCCCGACCAATGCCACCAGCCGGCGTACGAGGGGCCGGCGCACCGCGATCAGCAGCGCGACGGTCAGCCCGGCCAGCAGCAGGGCACCGAGCACCCCGCCCGGCCACGGCAGGGTGCCGCCCGGCAGCCGAGCGCCCTGCCGTGCGATCACCACCAACCACCAGGCCGGCCAACTCGCCAGCCAGGCGAAGACCTCGGCACCGGCCGGCCAGATCGGCGACACCAGGGCCGCCAGCACGCCCAGCACGGTCGCCGGTGCGATGGCCGGCACCGCCAGGAGGTTCGCCGGCACCGCCACCAGGCTCACCGTGCCGGAGATGCCGGCGACGACCGGCCCGCAGGCCAGTTGGGCAGCCGCCGGCACGGCCAACGCCTCGGCCAGCCCAGGGGGGACGCCGCGCCGACGCAACCCGTCCCGCCAGCGAGGCGCGAGCAGGAGCAGGCCGCCGGTGGCCAGCACGGAGAGGGCGAACCCGGGATCCCCGGCCAACTCCGGGTCGACGAGCACCAGCACGGTCACGGCGGCGGCCAACGCGGGCAGTGCCGCCCGAGGACGACCGGCGGCGAGGGCGGCGAGGCCGATCGCTCCCATCGTGGCGGCCCGTACGACGCTCGGCGACGGGCGGACCAGAATCACGAACCCCACAAGCGCCACCCCACACAGCGCGGCGGCGAGCCACGGACCGGCCCTCGACCAACGGGCCAGCAGTAGCACCGCACCCACCACGATCGCCACATTGGAGCCGGAGACCGCGTTGAGATGGGTCATCCCGGTGGCCTGAAAGTCCTCCTCGACGGCGGGTGGTAGTCGGCTGGTGTCGCCCACCACCAGACCGGGCAGCAGCCCACCGGGATCCTCGGGCAGTGGCGCGCAGGCGCGTTGCAGGCCGGTACGTAGCGTCCCGGCGGCGCGCTGCGCCCACGACGGCGCGCCGTGCCGCTGCGGAGGGTCATTGGTGCTGAGCACCGCCGCGGTGAGGTCGCCACCGCGGGGAAGGCCGAGCCGGCCGTCGACGGTGAGGCGCTGCCCCGGCAGCAGGCCCCGCCACGCCGGATCGGTGGCAAGGACGAGCAGCCGCACCGACGCGTGGAGCCGTCGACCGTCCGGGTCGGTGAGCCGGACCAAGTCGGTCGACACCAGCAGCATTCCGGGTCGCCCGGCGCTCCGAATCGGGCGGGGGTCGTCCCGGACGAGCAGGTCGGCGGTGACCGGAGCGCGCTGCTCGGCGAGGGCACGGATCGCCGGCGCGTCGCGAACGGCGAGTCGAGCGGCGGTGGCCGCACCACCGCAGACCACGCCGAGGCCGATCGCCACGACGACCCATCCGTAACGCCGCACCGCGGCTCGGGGACGCCCGAGGCGGCCGAGCAGGTGCGCCGCGCCAACCGCCGTCAGGCCAGCCGCCGCGCCCGCCACCAGCAGGACGCCTCGGCCACCGAGGTGCAGGCCGGCGAGTGCCGCGAGCCAGGCCGCCACCGCGAGACCGGCCAGTCGCAGATCCGGCGGCTCGGACCGGGCCCGACCAACCGGCTGGGCGGACCGGGCCGGACCAGCCGACGGCGCAGACCGGGCCCGACCAGCCGGTGACGCAGACCGGGCCCGACCAGCCGACGGCGCAGACCGGGCCCGACCAGCCGGTGACGCAGACCGGGCCCGACCAGCCGGTGACGCGGCCTGGTCCGGCTCGGCCGGGGGCCGGGGCTGGGCCACGCGAGGCGGCTGTGGACCGGCGGCGGACCCGCTCACACCGTCACCAGGTCCTTGAGCTGCTCGTAACGGGCGTCGCCGATGCCGTCGACCTGACGCAGGTCGCCGACGGATTTGAACCCGCCGTGCTGATCTCGATGGGTGAGGATGCGTTGGGCGAGCACCGGCCCGACCCCGGGCAGCGCGTCGAGCTGAGCCAGTGTCGCGGTGTTGAGGTTCAGCGGCCCGCCGGCGGCTGCCGCGCCGCCCGCCGCAGGACCGATCGCACCGCCCGGTAATGGCGGTGGAGTCACCCCGACCACGATCAGCTCGCCGTCGGTGACCTTGCGGGCGGGATTGAGCAGCGCCACGTCGACCCCGGGCAGTGCGCCGCCGGCCGCCTGCACCGCGTCGGCGAGACGGGACCCGGCCGGCAGGCGTACCAGACCGGGTTTTCGGACCTTGCCCGCGACCGCCACCACCAACTCGCCGGCCTCGGACGTGCCAGAGTCAGCCGCCGGCGCGGCCGACGCGGTCTCGCTCGATAGCGGGGCGACCGGCTCCGACTGCGGCCGGGCCTGCCACGCCCAACCGGCCGCACCCGCGACCACCACCACGGCGACCACCGCCAGCGCCCGCACACCACGCCGCCCGGGGTCGAACGCCCCCGGCCCCGGCAACCACGACTCGGGCGGGACCGCGAGGCCCTCCGACATCGGCTCCGCGACCGGCACGGCGAGCCGGGAGAACAGCACGTCCGCCGGCGGCGCGCCGACCAGGGGCGACGGGGGTACGCCCGTGAGCGGCGCCTCCGGCCGGGGCAACGGTGCGACAACCGTCTCCGTCAGCCGGCGCAGGCGCTGGCGTACCTCTGTCTCCTCGTCGTGCGACACAACGCGACGCTAGGGCGGCGGCCGGGACGGTGGAGGACGACGACGCCGCCCTGTGGACAACCGACGTCACTGTGGACAACGCCCTGATCATGCTTTGATCTGCTACGCGGGAGTCGACCGCCGACACGGGACCCCGGGCCACCGGTCTGCTCGCTGACGTTCGCGGCGAGCGGTCCACCCTCGACATATGCCCGACTCCCGCCTGCTGCGCATCGGCACGCGCAACTCTCCGATGGCTCTCGCGCAGGTCGAGCGGGTTCGCGCGCTGCTGGCCGACCGACACCCCGATATCACCGTGGACGTGCCGTCGATGGCGACAAGCGGGGACCGCTGGCACGGTGACCTGGGCGGCAAGGGGGCGTTCACCAAGGAGGTGGACGCCGCCCTCATCGCCGGCGACGTGGATCTGGTGGTGCACTGCGTCAAGGACGTCCCAGGAGACCGGCCGGCACCAGCCGGCACGGTGATGGCCGCCTACCTGGCCCGTGACGATGTCCGGGACTGCCTCGTACACCCGGGTGGGCTTGCGGATCGACCAGCTGCCCCCCGGCACCCGGATCGGCACCTCCGCGGTCCGGCGGGTCGCGCAGCTGGCGCTGCACTGGCCGAGCCTGGTGCCGGTGGCCATCCGGGGCAACGCGAACAGCAGGCTCGCCAAACTCGACGCCGGCGACAGCTACGACGCGCTGCTGCTCGCGTACTCCGGTCTGGAACGGATTGGGCAGGCCGCCCGGATCACCCACCCGATCGGCGTCGACACGATGGTCCGGCCGTCGGCTCCGGCACCCTGGTGCTGCAGTGCCGGGAGGACGACACCAGCACCCGTGACCTGGCGGCCAGCCTCGGCGACCGCCGGGCCTGGCGGGAGACCGTGGCCGAACGGACCATGCTGCACATCCTGCAGGGCAACTGTCACTCCCCCATCGCCGCGCTCGCCCGCACCGAACCCGACGGCCGCCTCGGCCTACGAGCAAGGGTGATCAGCCTCGACGGCAAGACCGTGCTCGACGTACACGAGTGGGCGGCGGATCCGATCACCCTCGGGACCTCCGTCGCCGCCGCCCTGCTCCGGCAGGGTGCCCGTGACCTCCTTGACCTGTCCGCGCACGCCTGACCGCCCGCCGGCTACCACTTAGAGGTACGGCCGGGTGATGATCTCGATGGCGTGGCCGGCCGGGTCGAAGAAGTAGAAGCCCCGTCCACCGTGCTCGGTGTTGGTCTCGCCCTCCCGCTTGAGCTGCGGATCAGCCCAGTACGTGATGCCCCGCCCTTCGACGAACGCCAGGCACCGCGCGAACAACTCGTCGTCGACGAGGAACGCGTAGTGCTGCATCTGGATGTCCACCGGCGGCTCGGCGAACTGGAGCAGCACACCCTCGTCCAGTTGCACATTGGCGAACGGCCCCCACGAGGGTGTCTCCGGCAGCTCGAACAACTCCCGGTAGAACGCGGCCGAGGCGCTCTTGTCCTTGCTGGCGATGATGGTGTGGTTGAACGTGACTGTCATGCGTACCCGTCTTCTTCCCGGTCGATCCGAAGACCCGACCGGAAGCCCGCAACGCCTCACCCAGCCACGCAGATGACGAAGCCCCGAGGGCACCAACGCCCCGGATCCCGCACGAGAGACGCGTACGTCGCATCGATCTCGGCGTGGTGGCTGAAGTAGCCGGAACCTCCGGGGGGTAGGCCCATCTGGGGCGCGCACGGAGGCTAACACAACCGGCGTGTTCGTAGCCGACGGCTGGGCGTCGCCGGCACGACGGGTCAGCGGGCCTCCGGGTCGAGGCCGAGCACGGCCCGCCCGCCGTCCACCGGCAGCGTCACCCCGTTGACGAAGCTCGCCGCGGGCGACAGCAGGTACGCGACCGCCTCGGCCACCTCGTCGGCCCGCCCGATGCGGCCCGTCGGGTGCAGCCGGGTCAGCTCGGCGTCGATCCAACGGGCCTGGGCGGGCTCCAGCGTGGCGAGGAACTCGGCGTGCCGCTCGGTGGCGATGGAGCCGAGCGCCACCGCGTTGGCCCGGATGCCGTGCCGCCCGTACTCGACGGCGAGCGCCCGGGTCAGCCCTTCCAGGGCGGCCTTCGCCGTCGCGTACGGCAGGGCGCCGGACACCGGTCGGCGGGCCTGGTGCGACGAGACGTTGACGATGGCGCCGCCGGCGGCGCGGGCGAGGAATCGGCGGACGGCGACCCCGGCGCCCACCACGGCGGGGCGCAGGTTCATCCCGATCAGGTCCAGCACCGTGTCGGCCGACGTGGTGTGCAGTGCGGCGTCGCGGAACACCGCAGCGTTGTTCACCCAGCCGCCAAGCGGTGCGGCGTGCTCGGCCAGCTCGGCGGCGTGCTCCGCCACCTGCTCGTCGGCGGCGTCGCCGACCACCGCGACGAGCCGATCGGCGGCCGGATGGCCGGCCACCCAGTGGACCGCGTCGGCGTCGTGTTCCAGGATGACGATGGTGGCGCCGGTCGCCACCAACCGTTGCACCACGGCCCGGCCGACGCCGCGACCACCGCCGGTCACCACGTACGAGGTGGGCACCACTCAGCCCTTCCGTCGGCGGTGGACGACCACGCAGGCCAGGCCCGGCCCGGCGTGCGCGGCGACGACGGCGCCGGCCTCGGAGACGTACGTGTCGTGCAGCCGGTCACCGAACCGCTCGGTCAGCGCGGTGCGCAACGCCTCGGCCCGTTGCGGCGCGGCCAGGTGGTGCACCCCGAGGTCCACGTCGTCGCCGTCGGCCGTCTCGACGGCCAGGTCGACGAGGCGGGCCACTCCCCGGCTGGCGGTGCGGACCTTCTCCCGCAGCACGATCGCCCCGTCCGGCATGTGCATGATCGGCTTGACGGACAGCGCGGTGCCGACCAACGCCTCGGCGGCGTTGATCCGGCCGCCCCGGCGCAGGAACTCCAGCGTGTCGACGTAGAACCAGACGGTGGTGCGGGCGATGGCGTCGAGCGCCGCGTCGCGTACCCCGTCGAGGTCGGCGCCGGCCTCGGCGGCGGTGGCGGCGGCGATGGCCGGGAAGCCCAGCCCCATGCCCGCCGAGCGGCTGTCCACGACCTCCACCCGGCCGTCCAGGTCGGCGGCGGCCAGCCGGGCGGCCTCGACGGTGCCGGACAACGCGGCGGAGAGGTGCACCGAGACGATCCCGTCGGCGCCGGCATCGAGCAGTCGACGGTACGTCCGGGAGAACTGCTCGGGGGCCGGGCGGGAGGTGGTCGCCGTGACCCGGCGGGCGCTCAGCGCCAGGGTCGCGTCGGCCGGCTGGGTCTCCACCCCCTCCAGCCCCTCCGCGCCGTTGAGCACGACTGTCAACGGCACGACGGTCAACTGGTGCGCCTGCACCAGCTCGGGCGGGAGGTAGGCGGTGGAGTCGATGACGACCGCGACGGGCATGCCCGGCACGCTAGCCGATCGAGGCCGCAAACGCCGAGGCGCGAGCGCTCAGACCGCGTCGACGGCCACCGGGGCGGTGATCAGACCGACGTTGTGCGCCCGCAGTTGCCACCCGCGGACGTCGTGGGGACGGCCGATGGCCGGCGCGCTGGGTGCGCGCCGCAGCTCGGTCCAGTGGCAGTTGGCCAGGGAGCCCAGGCTGCGCAGCACGCCGTGATCCCAGCCGAGCAGGTGACCGATGCCCTGTCGGGAGCCGCCGCCGTGGGTGGCGATCACCACGGTGCCGTCGGGGGCGGCGTCGGCCGCTTCCAGGAGGGCGGCGGCGACCCGCTCACCGAGGTCGTGCAGCGGTTCCAGATCCGCGCCCGGGTCGGGGTCACCGGCCCGCCAGCGGGCGTACTCGTCGGGGAAGCGCTCGGCGACCTCGGTGAGGTGCAGACCCTGCCACGTGCCGAAGTGCCGCTCGCGCAGCCTCGCGTCGCTGCGTACCGGCAGCCCGGTCAGCGCGGCGAGCGCGGCGGCGGTCTCCGCCGCGCGGCTCAGGTCGCTGGCCACGATGGCGTCGGGCCGCAGCGCCGCGAGCAGCGGAGCGGCGGCGCGGGCCTGGTTACGGCCAAGCTCGTTGAGGGGTACGTCGGTCTGACCCTGGACACGGTTGGCGGCGTTCCAGTCGGTGTTGCCGTGCCGCCAGACGATCAGTCGGGTCATTCGGCCGCGGCGGACCCGCTGGCGTCGGCCTCGACCAGGTCGCGGTCGACGAACGGGATGGTCGGGCAGTCCTTCCAGAGCCGGTCGAGCCCGTAGAACTCGCGCTCCTCGGTGTGCTGGACGTGCACCACGATGTCGACGTAGTCGAGCAGCACCCAGCGGCCACCCCGCTCGCCCTCGCGCCGCACCGGCTTGGCCTTCTCGGGCAGCTCCAGCAGGCTTTCCTCGATGGCGTCGACGATGGCCAGCACCTGACGCTCGTTGGGGGCGGCGGCGAGCACGAACGCGTCGGTGATGGCGAGTTGGTCGCCGACGTCGATGATCGCGATGTCCTGCGCCTTCTTGTCGGCGGCGGCCTGAGCGGCCGCGATGGCCAGCTCGTGAGCGCGTTCGGAAACTGTCACCGTTCTCCTTCGATCAAGCGTGCGATCCTCCAAGCGTCTCATACCCGGCGGCACCCCGATCGTTCAGTTCTGGTCGGTTATCGGTGCGAAAGTGGGCATAACGGGTGCACTCAGCGCTGATAGAGGCTCCGCTTGGCGATGTACTGCACCACACCGTCGGGCACCAGATACCAGACCGGCTCACCTCGGGCGACCCGCGCACGACAGTCGGTCGACGAAATGGACATCGCGGGCACCTGGATCAGGCTGACGGTATCCGCCGGAAGGTGCTTGTCGGTGAGCGGGAAACCGGGCCGGGTCACCCCGATGAAGTGGGCCAACTCGAAGATCTCGTCCAGGTCCTTCCAGGACAGGATGCGTTGCAGGGCGTCCGCGCCGGTGATGAAGAACAACTGCACCTTCGGGCCGTACTCGGCCTGAAGATCTCGCAGCGTGTCGACCGTGTAGGTCGGCCCACTGCGGTCGATGTCGACCCGGCTGACCTGGAATCGGGGGTTGGAGGCGGTGGCGATGACGGTCATCAGGTACCGGTCCTCGGCCGGGCTGACCGGCTCGTCGGCCTTCTGCCACGGCTGCCCGGTGGGGACGAAGACCACCTCGTCCAGGCCGAAACGGTCCGCCACCTCGCTGGCCGCGACGAGGTGCCCGTGGTGGATCGGGTCGAAGGTGCCACCCATGATCCCGATCCGCCGGATATCTTCCTCCACTCACTGATCGTAGGCCCGGCCTCGCGCGCGGATCGTTCGGCCTCAAGCAGTGATCGATTCGGCCTCACCCGGGAGCCAACTCCGGCCTAACGCGGGGTGGGTAGTTCCACCTCGCACGGTGATCGACTCGGCCTCGCGCGGGGATCGTCTCGGCCTCGCGCGGGGATCGTCTTGGCCTCGCGCGGGGATCGTCTCGGCTTCCCGGAAATCGGCGTATCGCGGCGACCGGGATACCGCGATTTCACGAAGGCCGAGTCGATCACCGGACCGTATGCGGCGCACAGGCGCCGCGCCGTGAACATGGCGCCGATCTTGCAGTTTCGGTTGTCGACATGAGGTGATACGCCCCTTGTGTGCGGACAGGAAGTGCAAGATCGCTAAGCAGGGACAACCTGGGCCCGTCGATCATGGAGTTGCGGTGCCCGCTTTGCCATGCCGCAGGCTTTTTGTCGCCCACCACAACTCCATGATCGACGAGGCGGGGTCGACTAGGCGGGGTGCGACGCGGTCTTGCCGATCGCGGGGCCAGAGTGCGCCGGGTCGAGGGGTTGCAGCACCCGACCCGGGGCGTTGACGGACCCGGGCGGCGGGAGCTGCGCTGCGCCAGCGGGCGCGAACGGCAAAGATCGCGGGGCGGCAAAGGTCGCGGGGTGGCGGGGGTCGCGGGGTGGCGGGGGTCGCGGGGTGGCGGGGGTCGCGGGGTGGCGGGGGTCGCGGGGTGGCGGGGGTCGCGAACCCTCGCCCGTCGGCGTATATTCGTCGACGAGTAACCGTCGACGAGCGAGGGGGTCATCGTGCCGAAGCGGCGCAAGGTCGGCAACCTGCTGGCGCTGGCCGTGTTGTCCGCCCTGGTCCAGCGGCCGATGCACCCGTACGAGATCGCCACCGCACTGCGGGCCTGGGGCAAGGACCAGGACATGGAGTTCAAGTGGGGGTCCTTCTACACGGTGATCGGCAACCTGGACAAACACCACCTGATCGAGGCGGTGGAGAGCCTGCGCGAGGGCCGACGCCCTGAGCGCACCGTGTACCAGATCACCGACGCGGGGCGGGGGGAGCTTGTCGACTGGGCCCGGGAGCTGGTCTCCACGCCGATGCCGGAGCATCCCCGCTTCCGGGCCGGGTTGTCGGTGCTCGCCGCGCTGCATCCCGACGAGGCCACCGCCCTGCTGCGGCAACGGCTCGACCTGCTCGAGGACGCGATCCGCAAGGACCGCGACGCGCTGGACGCCCACCTGCGGGAGATCCCCCGGCTGTTTCTTGTGGAGTCGGAGTACGACCTCGCCATTCGGGACGCGGAGGCGTCCTGGTTGCGGGCCCTGCTCGCGGAGCTGACCTCGGGGAGCTACCCAGGGTTGGACATCTGGCGGGCCTTCCACGAGACCGGCGAGATGCCGGCCGAACTGACCGACCTGGCCGCCAGAACCACCAGCCCGGAAACACCGACCACCGGGCCGGGAACCCCGACCGCCAACACCTCGAAGGCAGGCTCCCACAACACGACGAACACCGACACCACCGGCTGAAGAACGGCCCCGGCGAGGTGCGCCAACACCTCACCGGGGCCCTGACCCCGAACCGACGCCTGGGAAGGCACCCGGCCCGAAGCGGCAACCAGAGGATAACCGGGCTCCCTCCCAGGTCCGCGCGACCGCGCACCGACCAATGCAGGCCGCGCGACCGCGCACCGACCAATGCAGGTCCGCGCTACCGCGCACCGACCACACCAGGTCCGCGCGACCGCGCACCGACCACATCCAGGGAGAGAGCATGAGCACGGTACGAACCGCGATCGTCATCGGCGGGGGCATCGCCGGGCCGGTGACAGCGCTCGCGCTGCGCCGCGCCGGCATCACCGCAACCGTCTACGAGGCGTACCCGACCACGGCCGTCGGCATCGGCGGCACCCTCGCCCTCGCGCCCAACGGTGTGGCGGCTCTGCGGACGATCGGCGCGCACGAGGCGGTGACGGCGATCGCCACACCGATCCACCGCAGTGCGCTGGCCGTCGGCCGCCGCCGCATCGAGATGCCCACGCTGAGCGGGGTGCCGCCGCTGCGCGTGGTGCACCGGGCCGAGCTGTACCAGGTACTGCACGACCGGGCAGATGCCGAGGGTGTGCCGTTCGTGTACGGCAAGCGACTGGTCCACGCCGAGCAGACCGGAGACGGCGTGCTCGCGTGTTTCGAGGACGGCAGCACGGCGACCGCCGACATCCTCGTCGGCGCGGACGGGATCCGCTCCACGGTCCGGGGTCTGATCGACCCGGCGGCGCCCGGCCCCCGGTTCACCGGGCTGCTCGGGTTCGAGGCGGTGGCCCGACACGAGGTGGACGCCGAGCCGGGCACGATGACGTTCGCGTTCGGGCGACGCGGCTACTACCTGTACTGGCCGGAGCCCGGCGGCGGCACCCGGTGGGGGGCCAACCTGCCCCAGCAGCGGCCGATGAGCCTTGTCGAGGCCCGGGCGGTGCCGGCGGAGCAGTGGCTGGACACACTCCGCGCCAGCTACGGCGACGACGACCCGGGGCGGGAGCTGATGGCGACAAGCAACGCCGACGACCTCCAGGTGGTCGGGTCGTTGCAGATCATGCCCCCCGTGCCGCACTGGCACCGGGGTCGGATGGTGCTTGTCGGCGACGCGGCGCACGCGCCGTCGAACAGTTCGGGGCAGGGCGCGTCGCTGGCGATCGAGAGCGCGGTGCAGCTCGCCCGCTGCCTGCGGGACCTACCGGACGCCTCGGCGGCGTTCGCCGCGTACGTGCGGCTGCGTCGTACCCGGGTGGAGAAGGTCGCCGCCCGCGCGGCCCGGATCAACCACGCGAAGGCCCCTGGTGCGGTGGCGCGGACGCTGATGCCGCTGCTGATGCCACTGATGGTGCGCACGGTGCTGGACCCGGAGAAGACCGTCGCCGACGAGCAGCGTTACGTCATCGACTGGGACGCGCCGGTCACGGCGGAGCCCGCCCTGCGCTGACCTGCGGACGTGGGGGGGGGGGGGGGGCCCCCCCCCCCCCCCGCGGGGGGGGGCCCGGGGGGGGCCCCCCCCGGGCCCGGCCCCACAGCCCCCCCGCGGGGGGGGGGAGGGGGGGGGGCCCC
>NZ_JBEZGM010000038.1:0-43609 GCF_040649995.1 Micromonospora sp. NPDC048835
GACCCGGTTCGACAAACTCGCCGTCCGCTACGAAGCCACCGTTCACATCGCCGCGATCAACGAGTGGCTGTAACCGACTTCGACACAGGCCCTAGTGTGATGTTCCCGTTGTCGATCATGAAGGTTGTGAGATGGCGCTTGAGGCCGATGGATTCGAGAACGAAAGTCCCGTACGCGGCGACGATGCCCTCGTCGCAGCGGTTCCGGAAGCAGCCGTACGTGGGCAGCGGGTCCTCGACCTGCTGGACAGGGCGATCGACGCCCAGAGCGTGTTGGTGCGAAAGAACATCACCCGGGCGCGTCAGCGGAACCCGGAGGCGACACCAGCAGAGGTGATCCGCAATCTGGAAAGGATGTACGTCAGCGCCCTGGCGGGGACGGGTGCTGCGGTTGGCGGAGCCGCAGCAGCACCCGGCGTCGGCACCGGCATCGCACTGGCACTGTCAGCCGGCGAGGTTCTCTCATCTCTTGAGCTGAGCGCCCTCTTCGCGCTCTCGATCGCCGAGGTCCACGGAGTCCCCATCGACGAAATCGAACGCCGCCGAACGATCGTGATGGGAATCATGCTCGGTGGGTCCGGCTCCGCCACCATCACCAAGGTCGCCGAGCGTACGGGTCAGCACTGGGGGCGCCAGGTTGTCGCCAAGGTACCTGCCGAGACGTTGCGTCAGATCAACAGGATCCTGGGGAGGCACTTCGTCACGAAGTACGGAACCAAGCAGGGCATCATCGTCCTCGGTCGAGCGGCACCGTTCGGTATCGGCGCGGTAATTGGCGGTGGCGCCAACGCTGCCCTCGCCACCATGGCCGTGCGGGCCGGTCGTCGCGCATTCGGCCCACCTCCACCGGCTTGGCCGTGATTGACGAGCAGATCAGGTCAGCGCGACAGACCCGGTGGCATATGGTGAGAAACCGGACTACCGGTGGGCGGGTGTCCGGTCCGGGCCGTGGGATTCACGCTGTTCAGCCGGAGGATGACCGATGACCGCGAACGCCCGCGACGTCGACGACTGCTGAGATGGACTGGGCCGGATGGGCGTTGTTCGGGTTGGTCGCCACCGCGGCGCTGACCGCGGCGATGATCACCGCCCAACTGGCTGGTCTCACCCGGCTCGACATCCCCCTGGTGCTCGGCACCTTCGTCACCGAGGACCCCGACCGGGCCCGGGTCGTCGGGTTCTTCCTGCACCTCTGCACCGGTCAGGGCTTCGCCCTGGGGTACGCGGCCACGTTCGCGTTGCTGCACCGGGCGGACTGGTGGATCGGGGCGCTGCTCGGGATCGTGCACGTCGGGATCGCGCTGACGGTGATTCTGCCGCTGCTTCCTGGTATCCATCCGCGGATGGCCTCGCAACGGGCGGGACCGGCCAGCACGGCGGTGTTGGAGCCGCCGGGCCTGTTCGCCCTCAACTACGGCATCCAGACCCCGCTGGTCACGGCTGTCGTCCACCTCGTCTACGGGGTTTGCCTCGCGCTGCTCCTGCAGGCCAGGTGACCGGGGTGCGACCGATCAGCGACTACGGTCTGCTTGGCGACACCCGTACCGCCGCCCTGGTCGCGAGTGACGGCGCGATGGACTGGTTCTGCGTACCCCGCTTCGACGGCGACCCCCTGTTCGGCCGACTGGTCGGGGGTCCGGACGCCGGGACGTTCCGGGTCGGCCCGGCCGGGCCGGCAACTGTCGTCGAACGACGGTACCGGCGGCACAGCGCCACCCTGGAGACCACCTGGGCGGTGGGCGGCGGTCGACTCCGCCTCACCGAGGCGATGGTGGCCGAGGTCAGCGGTCGTCTGCTGCCCACGACGCTGATCGTGCGACGGCTGTCGGCCGAGCGGGCTGCTGTCGACGCGGTGGTGGAGTTCGATCCCCGCCTGGGCGCAGGGCACCGCCGGCCCCGGGCACAGCACCGGCGCCAGGGGCTGGTGTGTGAGTGGGGGGCGCTCGCGGTCGCGTTGCACTGCACGCCCACGCTCCGCATCGAACCGGGTCGGCCGACCTCGATCACGGTCCGGCCGGGACATCCGGTCACGGTCGTCCTGGCCGTGGCCCACCGTGAGCCGGTGATCCACGTCGAGCCGACGGCCGCCTGGGACCTGGTCGTCGAGGACGAGGCCCGCTGGCGGACCTGGGCTGCGGAGATCGACGAGCGGTTGCCGTTCCGGGAGCACGTCGTCCGCAGCCTGCTCACCTTGCGGCTGCTTACCTACTCACCCTCGCAAGCACCGGTGGCCGCACCGACCACGTCCCTGCCCGAGGATCCCGGCGGGGTACGGAACTGGGACTACCGCTATGTCTGGCCCCGGGACGCGAGCATCGGCGTCAGCGCCTTCCTCAGCGTCGGCAAGACCGACGAGGCACGGGGTTTCCTCGCGTGGCTGCTACACGCCAGCCGACTGCAACGGCCACGCCTGCCGGCGCTGCTCACCCTGCACGGCCGGCAGGTCCCAGCGGAGCGGGAGTTGTTCGGTTGGCCCGGCTACCTGGACAGCACTCCGGTACGGGTGGGCAACGGAGCCGCACGTCAGCACCAGCTCGACGGCTATGGCTGGGTTATCGACGCCGCCTGGGGGTTCGCCCAGGCCGGGCACCGCCTCCCCGCCGAAACCTGGCGGGCGGTGCGCGGCTTCGCGGACGTGGTCGCCGGCTGCTGGCGGGTTCCCGACGCCGGTATCTGGGAGGTACGGGAGCCCGCCAATCACGTCCACTCCACGCTCATGGGGTGGCTCGCCCTGGACCGTGCCCTGGCCATCGCGGACACGCATCCCGTGCCCGAGCGGCAACGTCGACGCTGGCAGAGCGAACGTGACGCCATCGCCGCCGAGGTCCGGACGCGCGGTTTCGACCCGACGGCGGCCAGCTACGTCCGCAGCTACGGCTCCCCGGACCTCGACGCGGCCCTGCTCGTTCTGCCGCTGCTGGGCCTGGACCAGGCCGGGTCACCCCGGGTACGGGGCACCATCGACGCCATCCGCGACCGCCTGTCCGCCGGCGGTCCGCTGCTCTACCGCTATCCGCCCGGACGTGACGGCCTGCCCGGCACCGAGGGCGCGTTCCTGCCCTGCTCGTTCTGGCTCGTGCAGGCCCTTGCCCGCACCGGGCGCCGCGACGAGGCCGTCGAGCTGTTCCGGGCCGTTCTCGACTACGCCAGCCCGCTCGGCCTATACCCGGAAGAGGTGGACCCCGCGACGGGCGCTTACCTCGGCAACTACCCCCAGACGCTTACCCACGCCGCGCTCATCCAGGCCGCACTCGCCATCCGGGACGCCCCCACGCGGGTAGGGTTCCGATCATGACGATTCCCCATCTGACGGCTGCCGACGGCACCACTCTGCCGGCGATCGGGCTCGGCACATACCAGCTCAACGGGTCCGCGGGCGTCGACGCGATCGGGCACGCGATCCGGGCGGGTTACCGGTTGCTCGACTCGGCGGTCAACTACGAGAACGAGGGCGCTGTCGGTCGGGCCGCCCGTTCGGCGGGAGACGTGCGGGACGAGTTGATCGTCACCTCGAAGTTGCCGGGGCGGCACCACCGCTACGACGAGGCGCTGACCACCATCGAGGAGAGCGTGTTCCGCACCGGCCTCGACCGCGTCGACCTTTACCTGATCCACTGGCCGAACCCCAAGGAAGACCTGTACGTGCAGGCGTGGCGGGCGCTGATCGAGGCGCGCGAGCGCGGTCTGGTGCGGCACATCGGGCTCTCCAACTTCCTGCCGGAGCACATCGAGCGGCTGGTGGCCGAGACCGGGGTCGCCCCGGTGGTGAACCAGATCGAGGTGCACCCGTACTTCCCGCAGCAGGAGGCGCTCGACTACCACCGGGAGCAGGGAATCCTGGTGCAGGGGTGGAGCCCGCTCGGCCACGGCAACGACCTGCAACGGCACCCCGTCATCGTGGAGATCGCCACCGCCCACGGCGTCAGCCCGGCGCAGACCATCCTCGCCTGGCACGTGGCCCGCCAGGTGATCCCGCTGCCCAAGGCCGCTTCGCCGCAGCGGCAGACCGAGAACCTGGACGTTTTCGGCATCAGGCTCACCGACGCGCAGGTCGAGGCCATCACCGCGCTGGGCCGCCCGGACGGTCGGCTCTCCGATCAGGACCCGGCGGTGTACGAGGAGTTCTGACCGACCTGCCGCGCAGAACTGTCGGCGGGGTGGGAGAGCATGGGGCGTGCTGGACGGACTTGACGACATCGACTGGGCCCGGCTGGGCCACGCGTACGGGGCTGCCGACGACGTGCCCGGCCAACTGCGTGCCCTGCTCTCCCCCGACCCGGCCACCCGCGACGAGGCCCTGGCCGACCTCTACACCAACGTCTTTCACCAGGGCAGCCGGTTCGAGGCGAGCGCGTACGCGGTGCCGTTCCTGCTGGAGATGCTCGGCGATCCGGCCACCCCGGACCCGGCGGCGGTGCTCGGGCTGCTGAGCGTTCTGGCCGTCGGGTACGACGAGGGTTTCCTGCCGCAGGGTTTCCCGGTGGCCGACTACCGCCGGGCCGCCCAGGGTGGCCGTGAGCTGCTCGCCGCGAAGCCGCCACCGTGGGCCGGCGAGGACGAGGCGGAGAAGGAGTACGTCGAGTACGCCTACGTCGAGTCGCTGTCCGAGGCGGATCAGGGTCGGCTGTGGGCGTACGTCGAGGTGGCGACCTACGACGCGGTGCGCGCCGGGGTTCCGGTGTTCTGCACGCTGCTGGAGCACTCCGATCCGGGCGTGCGCGCTGTCGCGGCGTACACCCTCGCCTGGTTTTCGGAGGAGGCCGACGGCAGTGTGGCCGCACTGGCTCGCGCGATCGACGCCGCTCGGGCCCCGGGCGCCGCGTCGACGCCGGGTGAGGTGGCGACCATGCTGGTGGCCTCGGGGCTGCTCGGTGCCGCACCGGACGTGCGGTGGTTGACCGATCCGCGTCCGCTGGTCCGCTGCGCCGCGGCGATCGGTCGGGTCCGGGTCCTCGGCGCGGCGACCGACCCGGCGACCGCCGAGGAGTTGTTGAGGTGGGCGTCGGCGCCGTCCGACGACGCCGAGCCGGCCGAGGGGGAATGGGTGCCGTTCCTCAGCGGCGATCTCGGCGGCTACGCGGCGCTCGCCCTGCGGCAGCTCGGTCCGCTGCACTCCGATCGCGCCTTCGACGCGCTGCTCCGACGGTTGCCCACGGTCAGCGGTGAGCGGTCGTTGACGGTGCTGGGTGCGGCGCTGCGCCTCGCGTTCCCGGACGGTCCGGCGGCCACTGGTACGCCGATCGCGGCGTTGCTGCCCCGGCAACGGCGGCTTGCCGAGGTGCTGGGCGGGTCGACCGAGCCGTGGCTGATCGACGGGCAGGAGTTCGGCAACGTGTCCATGCTCGTCGCAGAGTTCGGCCTGCCGCGAAGCCGCGAGGCGATGCTTGCGTACCTCGGACGTGTCTCGTAGCCGGTCGGCCTCGCGATGCCGGTCGCTCGGGGCGAGGGCTGCGCACCGACGTTCCGGCTAGACCACTACGGAGCGTGACCTTCGGGCAGGCGATTGGCGTGACGAGCGTGATGACTCACAGGCATATTGATACCTCTGAGTCATCACGCTCAACGAGGCAGCCGTCTCCGGCCGGCGCGACGCACGCCCTAGACGAGCCCGCCGAGGGCCGGGTCGCTGATGCTCTCCTTGCCGTTCTCGACATGACCCGCGCAGCGGTACGCGAAGTCGGGGTCACCGGCGACGCTGACCGTCAGGTCGTACCAGCCGTGGGTGCGGGCCAGCGCCCAGCTGGCACGCTCGGTCACGCCGGGGCGCAGCGACAGCGTGACCGGACGCCCGTTGTACCCGTCCCGGACGGTCACCTCGACCCGCTTCGACCCGCGGTTGGTGAGCGTGAGGGCGACCTTGTCGTCCCGCTCACCGTAGGTGGGGGTGACGTCGAGGAGGGACCGACCATTGGCGAACCGGCGGTAGAAGCCGTTCGGGCCGTGCACCGACAGGTCGTACCCGGAGGTGGCCGGCCAGGTGTCGCTCAGGTGTCTGCCCGGCTCGACGGTGTAGCTGCGCGGGGCGTCCGCGCTGCCAGCCTGGCGGACCTGGAAGACCGCCGCGACCCCGCCGGAGTTGCGCAGGTCGATGCGGAGCGCGTCGCCGTCGCGGCGCCCGTCGGCGTGCAGGGTGTACGGGATCGGCCGTGCCGGGCGTACCCCGTGCTCCTGCTTCGGTAGCCGCTGGTCCGCCGGCGGGACCGGCACCTCGTCGGGGTGCCGGACCAGGTCCTCGGGCTTGAAGTCGTCGGTGTCGGGCAACCTGACGTCGCGGGAGCGGTTCGGGTGCCGGAAGTCGAACGCCGTGGTCAGGTCGCCGACGACGGCGCGTCGCCACGGGGTGATGTTCTTCTCGATGAGGTCCGGCCGGCCGTGCCCGAACCGCGCCTCCAGGAACTTGATCAGTGAGGTGTGGTCGAAGACCTGCGAGTTCACGTAGCCGCCGCGCGTCCACGGCGAGACGATGACCATCGGCACCCGGATGCCGAGGCCGTACGGCCCGGCCGGGTGGTCGGCGTCGCCGGGGAAAATCTCGTTGGTGGTGGGTACCGTCGACTGCCCGTGCTCGCGGCTCTGCGGGGGTGTCGGCGGGACCACGTGGTCGAAGAAGCCGCCCTCCTCGTCGTACGTGATGAAGAGCGCCATCCTGCTCCACACCTCGGGGTTCGACGCGAGGATGTCGATGACCTGGGAGATGTACCAGGCACCGAACGCGGGCCCCCAGTTCGGGTGCTCGGTGTACGCCTCCGGGGCGGTGATCCAGGAGACCTGCGGCAGGCGTCCCGCCTCGACGTCGGCGCGGAAGTCGGCAAGCAGCGCCTCCGGGTCACGGCCCTGGGTGCGGATCTCGGTGCCGGTCTTGGCCCGGTCGGCGAGCGGCGTTCCGGGCTGCGCGTTCTGGTACCTGTGGAAGTAGAGCAGCGAGTTGTCGCCGTAGTTGCCGATGTACGGGTCGTTCGTCCAACCCCAGGACCCGGCGGCGTTGAGGCCGGTGCCGACGTCCTGGTAGATCTTCCAGGAGATGCCGTTGCGCTCCAGCCGCTCCGGGTAGGTCGACCAGTCGTAGCCGGCCTCCGCGTTGGTGATGACCGGGCCGCCGTCCTTGCCGTCGTTGCCGACCCAGCCGCTCCACATGTGGTAGCGGTTCGGGTCGGTCGGGCCCATCAGCGAGCAGTGGTAGCTGTCGCAGACGGTGAAGGCGTCGGCGAGCGCGTAGTGGTAGGGCAGGTCCTGGCGGGTGTGGTAGGTCATCGCCGTGACGCCCTTGTTCGGCACCCACCCGTCGAACCGGCCGTCGTTCCAGGCGGCGTGCCCGTCGTTCCAGCCGTGCGGCGGGTCCGGCAGGAACGTCTGGCCGAGGTCCTTCACCTCGGGGCGGAACGGCACCAGTTCGTCGGCACCGTTGGGTTGGTGCCACACGTCCTTGCCCGACGGCAGTGTCGCCGGATGGGGGTCACCGAATCCGCGTACGCCGCGCATGGTGCCGAAGTAGTGGTCGAAGGACCTGTTCTCCTGCATGAGGATGATGACGTGTTCGACGTCCTCGATCGTGCCGGTCCGGTTGTTCGCCGGGATGGCGAGCGCCTTGCTGAGATCCAACGGGAGCGCCGCGCCGATCGCGGGGACCCCCATCGCCTTGAGGAACGTACGCCGATCCACCGTGCCCATAACTCCGCCTTTGTACGATCTGGTCGAGAAACTGGCGACCGGACGCTACCGACGAGGGGTTGACAGCAGATGACCGAAGTGCGTTGGTTTCGCGAGCCGCCGATGACCGCTCGGGCTCAGGCCGTGCACGCGTTTGAAGGCCGCGCTGAAGCCGAACGCGTCCGCGTACCCCAGGCGACGCGCCACGGCGGCGACCGTCGCTGTCGATTCGGAGAGCAGGTCGGCGGCCACCGCCATGCGCCAGTCGGTCAGGTAGGTGAGCGGCGGCTCACCCACCAACGCGGTGAATCGTTTGGCCAGTGTGGACCGGGAGACCCCGGCCTGCGCCGCCAGGCTGGCCAGGGTCCACGGTCGGCCCGGCGCGTCGTGCATGGCGCGCAGCACCGGGCCAACAGTCTCGTCGCTCAGCGCCCGGTACCAGCCGGGCGCCTCGGCCTCTGGCTGGTCGAACCAGTCCCGCACCGTGCACACCAACAACCAGTCCAGCAGGCGGTCCAGCACCACCTGCCGTCCGGGCCGACAGGCGTCGAGTTGGGCGTCCAGGTAGTCGCGTAGCGCGGCGCAGTCCTGGTCCTCCGGCACGACGAGCACCGGCGGCAGCGCGCCCAGCAACCGCTGAGGCACCCGACCCCGGACGTGGTACACCCCGACCAGCAGCACGAGCCGCTCGTTGTGATCCGCGCCCGCCGGGTCGACCACCCCGGTCTGGCCGCGCCGGACGTCCCGCAACTCCCCGGGCTCGAAGCTCGACCGGGGCTCGGCGGAGAAGACGAAAGGCGCCGGCCCGCGCACGATGGCCGCCTCGCCGACCCGGACCAGGCGAGGCTTGTCGCTGTCCGGATGCGAGATCCACCCCTCGCCCCGCATCGGAACACAGAGCGTCAGCGGGGCGCCGTCGGTGAAGCGCAGCGCCGACGGCGGCGTCAGCACCGACCGGCCGAAGGCCGCGCCGTCGGCGTGCAGACCGCGCAGCAGATTGTCGAACGGGTCCATGAACCGACGATAGAGCGGGAAGCATCGACCTCGGACGATCGGACATGCCCGGCGTACGACGGCACATGTCCCGCCCACGGCCGGGCGCGTTGACTCGTGGTCATGACGACGGATGCTTCTTCGACACTCGTGATGGCCGGCACCGGTAAGACCGGTCGCCGGCTGGTCCAGACACTGCGGGAGGCGGGTCACCACGCCAGGGCCGCCGCCCGCTCCGGTGAGGTGCGGTTCGACTGGTCGCGGCGGGACACCTGGCGGCCGGCCGTGGCGGGTGCCTCCGCTGTCTATCTGCTCGCTCCGGAGGATCCGGCGCTGGCCACCGACTTCGTGACGCAGGCGGTCGACTCCGGTGTCGGCCGGATCGTGGCGCTCTCCGGGCGCGGCATCGACCGGGTCGCCGACTTCTCCCCCGGCATGCTCGCCGCCGAAGAGGCGGTGCGCAAGTCCGGCATCGAGTGGACGATCATCCGGCCGAACAACTTCAGTCAGAACTTCAGCGAGGACCTGTTTCGCCAACCACTGCTCGACGGTCGGCTGGCCCTGCCGATGGGCGCCACTCCGGAGCCGTTCGTCGACGCCCAGGACGTCGCCGACGTGGCGGCGACGCTGTTGACCTCGCCCGGTCACCACGAACAGGTGTACGACCTGTCCGGCCCCCGTGCGCTGACCTTCGCCGCGGCGGTGGCGACGATCGCCCGGGTGACCGGCCGCTCGATCCGCTACGTGGAGCTGACCCCGGAGCAGTACCACGCCGAACTGCTCGCCGAGGGGTATCCGGCGGAGGCGGCCACGGCGCTGAACGCCCTGTTCGCCGGGATGCGCGCGGGCCACCTCGCCGAACCGGCCGACGGGGTGCGTCGGGTTCTCGGACGGGACCCGCTCGACTTCGACACCTACGCCGCCCGGGCCGCGGAGTCCGGAGCGTGGTCGTAGTCCCCGGTGGGCGGCATGAGAGCGGCGTAACAGGTGATCTGCCCGCATACTGCTCGTAGCCCGACGTACCGTGAGATCGTGCCGACGAGAGAGACACTCACCAAGGCTGAGCTCGCCGAACTTCGCCGCTCCGCGCTCGGGACGGCCAATCCGCTCGGTGTCGCCGCCGACCTCGCGGAGGCCGTCGAGCAGGGCCGGATGGAGGACCCGGACGACGCCGGGGACGCGCTGACCCTGGCCGCCGAGATCGCGGAGATCCGGGCCCGGCCCGAGGCCGCGCTTCGGTACGCGGAGCAGGCCCTGGCGGCGTACCCGTCCGGCGATGATCCTCGGGCCGGTTTCGCCCGCGCGCTGCGGGCCCGCACGCTGTTCCGGGCCGGCGACCGGGACGACGAGGCGATGGCAGAGTTGACCGCGTTGCGCCCGTTGCTGCTCGTGCAGCCCGACGCTCCCGCCTATGTGAGTGCCGCGCTGGACGCCGGTGGGCGTTCGGCGATCGCCGAGACGTGGCTGAGCGAGGCGGTCGACAAGCTGCTCAAGGAGCACGCGACCGCCGCGTCCGGGCCGGCCAGCACCGCGATCGACCCGGTGGTCGACCTCGGTCCGCCGGACGCGCCAGGTGTCGCCTTCTTCCTGTTGCAACAGCGGCATCGGGTACGACGGAACCTGAACCTGCCGCACGACCGGCAGGACGACCTGGCGGACCGGCTGGAGACCCAGCTCGTGCGACGGGCCGGGGAGCGCAGGGACGCCGAGTCGGATCTGCTCTTCTGGCCTCGGGCCGAGTTCGACCGCCTGCTCGCCGAGCATCCCGCACTCACCGAGGTGTACGGGCCGGACTGGGACGCGCACCGGGGCCGACTAGAGACGGAGCTGGTTCGGCTCAGGGGTGCCGGTCAGGCCGGGTTGGGCGTGTTCGGCGCGACGGTCGCCGGGCTGACCGCGTTCGCCGGTCGACGTGACGGCGACCCGGCCGACGTGGCAGTCCGCGCGGGCTACGCCGCCGAGGTGTCGGCACGGCCCAGCGCGCGCATCCCGTGGCCGCCGGAGCGCAACGACGCCTGCTGGTGCGGATCGGGCCTCAAGTACAAGAAGGACTGCCTGCCGCGCTCCCGGAGCTGACCGCGGCGGTGGCCGAGTACGAGATGGCCGCGAGGCTCTTCGACTCCCCGCTGCCGGTCATGGTCTGCCCCGGCAACCATGACGTGCGCGACGCGTACCGCAAGGGTCTGCTCGGTGACGACCGCGGCGGCGCCGGCCCGAGCTGGGTTCGGTGCCGGCCGGGACACCCACGTTCATCGCCCTGCATCACCCGCCGGTGGTGCTGCACCACCCGGTCATCGACCCGATGCGGCTTCTGCCGGCCGACCCCCTGGCCGACCTCGTCGCCGCCCACCCGCAGGTCGTCGCCGTGCTGACCGGGCACTTCCACACCGCCGCCGCGAGCACCTTCGCGGGCCGTCCACTGCGGATCGCGCCGGGCGTGGCCAACACCCTGCGGATGCCCTGGGAGGGTGAGGGCCCGTTGACCACCCAGACCCAGCCGCCCGGCGTCGCGTTCCACGTGTACGACGACGCCGGACTGCTCACCACCCACTATCGGGTGGTGGTCTGAGCATGCACGGGGTCGCGGTGCCGGGCTTCCTGTTCGCCGTCGCGCCGATCGGCGACGTCCTGAGTCGCTCGACATCACCGCAGACCCTCTGACGTGCGCGGCGCGGCCCGGCGCACCTGCCGGACCGCGCCGCGGTAGCAATCTTGGGGGCTGACACACCCCTGCGGTACCGATAGCCTCCATCCCCGGACGATCAATGTCCGGCCGATACCAGGAGGAGCCGCCCGATGTTCGAGGAGTTCATGGGCATCCCCGCCCACCCTCTGCTGCTGCACGCGGCGGTCGTGTTCGTGCCGCTGCTGGCCCTGCTGGCGGTCGGGTACGCGCTCGTCGCGCCGATCCGGCCGCACACCCGCTGGGTGCTGGGGCTGCTCGCGGTGGGCGCGCCGGTCGCCGCTCTGCTGACCAAGCTCTCCGGTGACGCCTTCCTCGAACGCATGCAGTCGGCAAACCGGGTCACCCCCGAGTTCCTGCCGAAGCTTGCGGCGCACCAGGAGTTCGGTGACATCACGCTCTACGCGACGATCGGGTTGGGGGTCGTGGCGCTGGCACTTGTCTGGTTCGTACCGCCGAAAGCTGCCGAGGCCAACGCCGACGCGGACCGACGGCCCGGCCGACCGCTGACCCTGGCGTTGCAGGTGTTGTCGGTGGTGGCTGCCGGCGTCGCCCTCTACTACGTGTTCCGCACCGGCGACTCGGGGGCGAAGGCGGTCTGGGAGGGCCAGTGACGGTGGCGGCTCATCGGCGGCTGGCCCGGTCGACGCCCCTGTGCACCTCGACGGCGCGCTCGATCAGCTGCCGCAGCACGCTCTCGTCGATGTCGTCGAGCCGCTTCAGGTAGAGGCATCCGTTTCCGGCACGGTGCGGACCGAGCCGGGCGAGGAGTGCGGCGAACTGCTCTTCGAGACCACCGCCGGAGAGGTAGAGGACGAGGTGCTGCTTGCGCGGCGAGAACCCCACCAGGGGCGCGTCGCCACTGCGCCCGCTCTCATAGATGTAGCGGTAGCTGCCGAAGCCGACGATGCTCGAGCCCCACATGGCCGCCGGCTCCCCGGTCAGCTCACTCATGATCGCGCGGAGCCGCCCGGCGTCGGCCCGCCTGCGTTCGTCGGAATTGCCGGCCAGGAACTCGTCGACGCTGATCGCGGTCGGGACGGCTACCGGCTGCTTCGCTGTGGCCATGACGTGATGCTGTCACCCACCTACGACGAGAACCGCCTCATCGGTCGGGCAATCTCGTCGCGTGTCCGCACGAGAGCGCCACGAGCCAACCCGAGATGAGCACCGCTCCGACGGCGAAGCGGATGCTCGCACTCCCCTCGCTCCAGGGCAGGGCGGTGAGGACGAACGCGACGGCACCGCTGGTGGCGCTGTAGAGCGCCCAGGTCCGGTCCCCCTGCGCGGCGAACCGTCGAGCGAGCAGCAGGCCCGCCGCGATCAGCGACAGGAACGCCGCCGCGCCGCACACCGTGTGCAGGACGCTGCCCGTGCTGGTCTGCTCGGGCAGCCCCGCCGGGGCGCCGGGTGGCCAGCCGAGTGCGGGATCGGGCACGAAGATCCCACCGCCGATCATCGCCACCCCGTACACGCCGACGAGCACCGGCACCACGGTGCCGGCGCGGCCCGGTCGCAGTGCCTGCCACAGGCCCAGTGCGAAGGCGACGGCCAGGACGCCGGCGCCCACGAACGCGGTGACCTGCAACCAGCCGAGGTCACCGAGGGTGAGTGCGCTGATCGCGTGCCGGCGCAGGTCGAAGCCGGACCGGGTGAACGCCTGCCCGAACGACAGGACCGGAAAGAGCAGGCCGGCGACAGCGCCACAGCCCAGCAGGAGACGGGTTCGGCGCGGTGGTGTCTCGGCGACGGACGTCATGGGCGTGCCTCTCGTTGTCGGCGTCGTGGGTCACCGTCACGACGAACGAGGTGGGGCCGGATCGACACCGTCCGCGCGGAAATCGAGGGCTCCCGCAACCGGCGGGGAGCTGGTGCGGCCCGGTCGGGGGCCCGGGCCGCACCAGCGGGGTGACCATCAGCCGGCGTGGTACGCCCGGATGATCGTCTGGTCGATTCCGCTACCGCCGTTGGCGGTGGCCTTCACCCGCAGCGAGACGGGCTGGCCGGCGGTGGCCTTCGGCAGCGCGACCCGGTAGGTGTCGCCGCTTTCGGTGACCCGGGCCGACGTCCAGGTGGCCCCGTCGTCGGTCGACGTCCAGACCTGGAACGACGTCACCTTCTGCGTCTTCACACCGTGTGCCTGCCGGACGGCCAGCTCGGCCGTTCCGTCGATCGGGTGGTTGTCGTGGTCCATCGGCAGGGCGTAGTCGACCGCGAGCAGCGGCAGCGGCACGCTCCCGGTCCCGTCCGGGCCGGCGGACCGGAACGTCCACGAGGTGTTGACCTTGGTAGAGATCGGCAGGATCAGACTCGTGTCGACGTCGAGGGTCACCCGGTAGTCGGCCATCGGCTGCGCAACGGTGAAGTCGCCGTACGGGCCGGACCGCTCGTCGACGAGCGTGCCGTTGCGGTACAGCGACAGCTTGCGCTTCACGCCGACCGCCGCACCCTGCAGGCAGTCGGCCCGCTGGTGCTGGTCGGTGAGCGTCACCATGTCCAGGTGCAGGTTGCCCCGGGTCCGCGACGGCGCGGTGGCGCAGCTCCAGTCGGCGCCGGCCGGGTCGTCGTACCAGTCGGAGTGCAGCGGCTGCCGCGCCCAGACCTTGGACTGCTGGCTGCGCGGGAGGTACCGGCGCGGCGCCTCCATGGCGGCCAGCCCGCCGTAGACGCCCTCGTCGGCCCAGACGATCTCCGGCGAGAGGTACGACGTCCGGCTCGGCGGCATGACGCCCTCGTAGGTCTGGGTCACCGGCACCCCGTCAGGAGTGGAGCCGGTGCGGACCAGCAGGGTGTACATCTCCGGTGAGTCGGTCTGGTGGAACGTCTCGTCGATGCGGGCCAGCCGGGCCTGTTCCGCCCTGGTCACCCGGAACGACGGGTCGGCCGGCACGCCGGCCGCGTACTCGTGCACGATGTTGTAGCGGTACGGCTTCGCGGTGCCGGCCGGCGAGTCCATGTTGACGGCCGCCCAGGTGCGCCGCGATCCGATGGTGGGCTTCGGGACCGCCACGCTGCGGACCGCGGTGGCCACTCCGAACCCGCTGATCTGGTGCCACCACGGCAGGCCGTTCACCGCGGTCTGGAAGGTGGTGACGTCGGTCCGGGTGGTCCTGGTGGCCGCCCCGTCGACGGTGGCCGTGACCGGCCGGGCCTGCGCCGGGTCGAGGGTCACGCTCCGGGGGGCGTGCACGTCCAGGTCACCCGCGGCGGTGAGGGTGCTCTCCTGCACGTCGCTGTCGACGTAGTAGGCGATCGACGCGCCGAGCACCGAGTACCGGCCTGCCGGCACCCGCAGGGTGAAGGTCTCCCCGGGCGTGCCGCCGCCTCCGCCGTAGAACAGCAGGGGGTCGGTGAGGTTGGCGACCATGAGGTTGATCCAGGTGTCCGCGCCGTCGCGCAGGCCGGGCATCGGCTTGGTGTGGATCGTCAGGTCGTAGCTGGGCGGCTCGACGTAGAAGCTCACCGGCGTGGTCACGACCGGCTTGCGGCCGCTGCGCGCGGTGACGGTGGCCAGGTAGAGGCCCGGTCGGCTGGCCAGCGCCGCGCGGTTGATCCGCAGGGTCGCCGCCCCGGTGGCGCCCCGCTTGAGGGTCACCCGGCTCGTCGACAGCGACGCCGCGCCGCGCGGCACCGGCTGGCCGTCGTGGTTGACGATCGACACGTCGAGGTCGAGGACCGTCGTGGCCGGGGTGGGTCCGCCGGTCCAGCTCAGCTTCGTCTCGCTGGTCCCGGACTGCGGGTACGCGAAGGTGCCGAGGTTGACCACCGGCTGGTCGCTGGTGGGGCCGCCGAGGGCACGGGCCGCGTTGAGCCGGCCGGCTCCGATGGCGTACGGGTCGATGCCGGTCAGCGGGTCGGCCGCGCCGACCAGGGCGGCCTTGAGCCGTTCACCGGTCCAGTCCGGGTGGCGCTGGGCGAGCAGCGCGGCGGCGCCCGCCACGTGCGGGCTCGCCATCGAGGTGCCGCTGATGGCCTCGTAGTACCTGTCGATCGGGTCCTGGAGGTTGGTGCCGGCGGCACGGGCGGCGACGATGTCGACGCCGGGCGCGACGACCTCCGGCTTGGCCGCGTGGTTGTTGATCAGCGGTCCCCGGCTGGAGAAGTCGGCGAGCTTGTCGTCGCGGTCGACGGCCCCGACGGTGAGCGCGGTGGCGGCCGAGCCGGGCGAGGAGATCTGCGCGCCGCTGTTGCCGGCGGCGATGACGAACAGCGTGCCGGTGGACTTGCTCAGGGCGTCGACGGCGAGCGAGAGGGGGTCGCTGCCGTCGTCAGGTGCGCTGCCACCGAGGCTCATGTTGATGACGTCGGCCCGGGGGGCGGCCCACTCCATGCCGGCGATGATGCCGGAGTCCGCGCCGGAGCCGTGGTCGTCGAGGACCTTGCCGATCACCAGCTTGGCGTCCGGCGCCACGCCACGACGCTGACCGTGTGCGGCCGCGCCGGTGCCGGCGATCGTCGAGGCGACGTGCGTACCGTGGCCGTTGTGGTCGACGGCGTCGCCACCCTCGACGGTGAAGTCGGCCCGCTCGGCGACCCGGCCGGCCAGGTCCGGGTGGGTGAAGTCGGCGCCGGTGTCGAGCACCGCGACCCGGGTGCCCTTGCCGGTGTAGCCGGCCTTCCAGGCGTCCGGTGCGGAAATCTGGCCGAGGTTGCGGTCCAGGCCGGCGGGCTTCGCGCCGGCCGGCAGGGCGGTGGCGTGGACCTTGCGGTCGAGCCAGACCTTCTTCGCGCCGGCGAGCAGCGTGTTGGTCGCCAGCTTCGCGGTGGCCGGGCTCTTCTTGGGTACGCGGCCGGCGACCGCGCCGATGCTTGGCAGCGGCAGCACGTCGCCGAGTGCGGCGACTCGGGCGGACGCGGTGGCGGGCTGCACGATGAGCGGCAGCTCGGCGGCGTTGTCGTCGTCGTAGCCGTCGGCGACGAGCGCGGTGACGTCGAACAGGTCCGGGTCGAGGACCGAGCCGATCTGGGAGGCGACCCGGGCGGGGACGACGTGCAGGTGACCGTCGGGGCCGCAGCTCTGGTCGATCACCGCGTTCTCGTCGACCGGCCGGATGGTGGCCTGCGGGCACCCCGATCCGGTGCTGCGGACGGTCACCACGTCGCCGGTCAGCAGGGTGACGGTGTGCGTCCTACCGTCGGCCGAGGCGGCGGGTGTGCCGGGCCGGTCGATGCTGCCGGCTGTGGCCGAGCCGCCCGGTAGGGCGGTCAGCGTCGTGGCCGTGACGGCAACCGCCATCAGCCACCGCGTTCTCCTGAGCATGTTGCTCCTCGTCTAATGTGGACGAAAGTGCCTCTTCGGGCAACCTCCGGCAAGATCATATGTAGCTGAACGATCTTCGGGGAGCCTCCGACGAAGTGGTTTTCACTGCCGTAACAAAGGGAGCACCCGCCGGCCGAGCAGGTCGATCCCGCCGTGCGGCGTCAACCCGTGCGGGGTGCCGAACTCCACCCGGCTCGCCCCGGCGTCGAACAGCGCCGCCGCCTGCGCGGCGACGTGCTCGGGTGTGCCGGAGAAGGCGAACAGGTCGAGCAGGTCGTCGCCGATCAACGCCCCGGCGAGGTCGTCCTCCCGGCGGCCGACATGCTGCTGGATCCGGGCCAGCAGCTCCGGGTCCACCTCGATCGTCGGGTCGTGGGCGGCGACCACGGCCAGGTACATGGCCACCTCCCGGCGGGCCATCCGGCGGGCCACCGCACCGTCCTCGTCGACGACCGTCACCGCCCCGAGCACGACTCCCGTACGGTCGCGCTCCGGTGGGGCCGCCTCGTCGAGCCAGGCCCGCATCAGCCGGGCCATCGCCGGGTTCGCCGACCCGCCGACCTTGACCTCGCCGGCGAAGCCGGCCGCCGCCCGCGCGGTCTGCCGCCCCCAGGTGCCGACAAGGACCGGCACGTCGGCACGGGCCGGGGTGTACCGCAACGACGTGCCGGGCGCGACGGTGAACTCGCCGCCCTGGAAACCGCCGTCGTCACCGGCGAGCAACAGCCGGACGACGGCCACCGTCTCGACGATGCGCCGAATCGGTCGGACCTGCGGCACGCCTATCTCGTTGAGCCAGGTGCCCCGGGCCAGCCCGAGGTAGGCCCGGCCGTGCGAGGCGAGGTCCAGCGCGGCCACCTGACCGGCGACCTCCACCGGGTGCATCGTGAACGGGTTGAGGCACGCCACGCCCAGGCGGATCCGCCGGGTGTGCCGGGCCGCCACCAACAGCGGGAAGATCGGCGGCTGGTACATCAGGTCACCGAAGACCGACAGCACGTCGAAACCGTGCCGCTCGGTCAGCTCGGCCAGCTCGGCGTACTCGTCGGCGGACTTGTCGGACTGCAGGCCGATGCCGACCAGCCCTGCGCTCACGTCAGCTCCCCGGTGGGGATCTGCCGGCGGCCGGTCCGCTCGATGCGCATGATGAGCCGCTCCTCCGGGTCCGGGCAGGCCACGTGGCTGTCCTGGGCCATCCAGTCGCCCTCGGCCAGCGCCCGCTGCTTGGCCGGGATCAGGGGCAGGCACGCGGCCAGCGCGTACAGGCAGAAGTGCTTTCCGGCCGGGATGGTCAGCCGGTTCGACCCGGTCACGTCGACGTGGTCGCCAGGCTTCAGGCCGCACACCGAGCGGCCCTCGATCCGCTCCACCACGACCCGCAGGTCGTACAGGTCGGTGGTGGGTTCCTCGGCGCTCATCGCACGGCCTCCGCGTGGTGGTGCACGATCCGCCAGGAGCCGTCCTCGCGGCGCAGGACGTCGGTCACCCGGAAACACTCGTCCGGCCGGGGGGCGGCGAAGCGGGCCCGCAGCACGTAGCGGACCAGCCCGGTGTCCCCCCAGGCGTCGGCGCGCAGGTGTTCCGGCGCCACCGAGAGCGGCGCCGGCCCCGCCGCCCGGCTCGCCCGCAGGTCCCGCAGGTCGTCGAGCGCGCCCAGGCCGGACAGCAGGCCGTCGGCGTCGGACTCCCAGAACGTCAGGTCCGGGTGCAGGTGCGCGTCGAACGCCTGCCGGTCGCCGAGGGATCGGTACAGGTCGGTGATGGTGGTGGAGAGTTCGTCGTTCATCGGGTGTCACTTCCGATCAGGTACGGCGGTGCGGGGTGGTCAGGGCAGGTCGGCCAGGCGGACGCGCAGTGGGTCCAGGCCCATGGGTCCGAGCGCCAACGCGGTGTGGTGGAAGCGTTTCCGGTCGAACGCCGTACCCTCGCGTCGCTCGGCGTCGCGGCGGGCCTGCTGCCACAGCCGCGCACCGACCTTGAAGGCCAGGGCCTGGGCCGGCCAGCCGAGGTACCTGTCGACCTCGAAACGCGCGGTCTCGGCGTCCAGACCGGCGACGCGGGTGAGGACGTCGACCGCGAGAGCGGGCGTCCAGCGGCGCTCCTCGGTGAACCCGTTGCCGGCCGGGATCGGCAACCGCAGGTGCAGACCCAGGTCGATGACCACGCGGGCGGCCCGCCACATCTGACCGTCGAGCATGCCGAGCCGCTCGGCGGGGTCGGCGTAGAGGCCGATCTCGTCGGCGAGGCGTTCGGCGTAGTGCGCCCACCCCTCCGCGTACCCGTGCACCTGGCAGAGGGCGCGCTGCCACGGGTGCAGGGCGGCGGTGGTGAGCGTGACGGCGTGCTGGAGGTGGTGGCCGGGCAGCCCTTCGTGGCACAGCGTGCCCACGTGCCGCCACACCGGCACCGTCGACTCGCCGGAGGGCACCGACCACCAGATCGCGCCGGGACGCGTCATCGCCGGGTCGGGGGGCGTGTAGTACATGACCCCGGACGTGGCGGGGCTGATCCGACACACCACCCGCCGCAGGACGGCCGGGATGTCGAAGTGGGTGCCGTCGAGCGCATCGGTCAGCTGCTCGGTGCGCCGGCGCAGCCACTCCTCCAGGGCGGGCCCGGCCGCCACCCGGCCGGCCGGCTCGGCGTCCAGGGCCGCCCGGGCGGCAGCCACCCGGGAGTGGCCCAGCTCGCCCGCCACGGTCCGCAGCTCGGCGGCGGTGCGCTCCAGCTCCGCCCAGCCGTACGCGTACACCTCGTCGAGGTCGACCGTCGCGCCGAGGAAGCTGCGGGCGGTGACCCGGTACAGGTCACCGCCGACACCGTCGACATCGGACGCCGCGGGTGCCAGCTCGGCGCGGAGGAACGCGGCGAAGCCGGCGGTGGCGGCGGTCGCCAGCCGCGCGCCCTCGCGCAGGCGTGCGGCGAGTGGGCCGTCGGGGCAGCCGTCCACCAACCGCCCGTAGAAGTCGGCGGTGGCCCAGGACGTGCACTGCCCGGCGACCACGAGCACCTGGCGGCGGGCGACCACCTGCCCCCGCTGCGCCGAGCGGCGCAGCGTCGCGGCGTAGCTGTCGAGGGCGTCGGGCACCCGGTGCAGGTGGTCGGCGACCACCGCCCAGTCGTCCTCGCTGTCCCGGGGCAGGTTGTCGAAGACCTGCCGGAGCAGGTGCACCGGGGTGGCCAGCGGGGCGAGCAGCCGGGTGGTGAAACCCGCGTCGTACAGGTCGACCTCGCTGGCCAGCCGGTCGCGCAGGGCCCCGGCCAGCGACCGTTCGCCGGGGCCGTGGGTGGTCGCCGTGGCGGCGGCCGTCGCGGTGCCTCGGGCCAGCTCCGCGCGGGCGTCGAATCCGTCCGGCGAGAGGTCCGGGACCTGCGACCCGGGGGTACGCCCCACCGCCTCGGCAGCCTGCGGATCCAGCTCGGCGAGCGCGTCGAGGTACCCGTCGGCGACCTCGGTGATGCTGCTCATCGCGGTACGCCGAAGCGGCCACGGTCGTCGCGGTACGCCACCCCGCCCTTGAGCACGGCGTGCAGGGTGCGCAACGCGGAGACCGAGCGGGTCGGGTCGTCGCGCAGCACCAGCAGGTCCGCGTGCCGGCCGGGCTCGACGGTGCCGAGGGTGTCGGCGCGACCCAGCCACTGCGCGGGTCGGGTGGTGGCGGCCTTGAGCGCGTCCGCGACGGGCATCCCGGCGTCCACCATGAACTCCAGCTCGCGGACGGTCGCGGTGGTCTCGTCGTACCCGGCGTGCGGAGGCATGTCACTGCCCAGCGCGATCGGCACGCCGTTACGGATGGCGTGCTGGAGGCTCTCCCAGTGTCGGGGTCCGGCCGCGAGGGCCCGGTCCATCAGCCAGCCGGGCACCCCGGAGTCGCGGAAGAACTGCTCGCACCGGCTCACCACGATCGTCGGCACGTACCAGACACCCCGCTCGGCCATCAGCCGGGTGACGTCGTCGGTCAGCTCGTACCCGTGCTCGACGCAGTCGAGGCCCAGCTCCACGGCGCGGCGGACCGAGTCGGCCGGGCCGGCGTGTGCGGTGACCTTGCGCCCCCAGTCGTGCGCGACGCGGATGACCGCGGCCATCTCGTCGTCGAGTAGCTGCGGGGTGTCGATCGCCTCGTGCTGGCCGGCGATCCCGCCGGAGATGCACACCTTGATCAGGTCGGCGCCGGCGCGGAGCTGTTCGCGGGTGGCCCGACGGAACCCGTCCGCGCCGTCGGCTTCGAGGGCGTCGGCGTCCCAGCCGTGGCCGCCGGTGCAGCAGAGCGCGTGCCCGGCGGTGAAGATGCGCGGGCCGTCGACAGCGCCGGCCTCGATCCCCCGGCGCAGGGCGAAGTCCGCGTACCGGCTCTCCCCGACGAGGCGGGCGGTGGTGACACCGGAGTGCAGGGTGCGCCGCGCCGAGTCGGCCATCAGCAGCACCAGCTCGGCCAGGTTGGAGTTGTGCACGCTGTCGGCGAGGTGGCCGGGCAGCCCCAGCGACAGGTGGACGTGCATGTTCGTCAGACCGGGCATGACGTGGTCGCCGCCCAGGTCGACCACCCGGGCGTCGCCGGCCTCGGCGAGGACGTCGTCGACCGGGCCGACGGCGCGGATCATCCCGTCGCCGCCGATCCAGATGCCGCGGTCGGGCTGGAGGGTGTCCTGGACCCCGTCGTAGAGGGCGAGGTTGACCAGGACCTGTTCGGTGGGCATGCGCATGGGGGCGTCCTCAGAGTGGGCGCGCGGCGGTCGGTGCCGCCGCGGAGTCGGTGAGCCAGCAGGCGACGCTGCGGCCGCCCAGTTCGACGGTGGGCGGCTGCTCGGCGCACCTGTCGAACGCGTGCGGGCAACGCGGCCGGAACCGGCACCCGGTGGGGGCGTTGGCCGGGTCGGGCACCTCCCCGGCGAGGATGGCGGGCAGCCGCGGCGTGGGTCCGATCTGCGGCACCGCGTCGATCAACGCCCGGGTGTACGGGTGTCGCGGCTCGCGCCACAGCTCGCGGGTGGGTGCGGCCTCGACGATCCGACCCAGGTACATCACGGCGGTCACGTCGGCGATCTCGTGCACCAGCGCCAGGTCGTGGGAGATGAACAGCATGCCCATGTCGAGGTCGCGGACCAGCCCGACGAGCAGGTTGACCACCTGCGCCTGGGACGAGGCGTCCAGCGCCGTCACCGGCTCGTCCGCGATGATCATCCGGGGTTCCGGGGCGAGCGCGCGGGCGATCGCCAGGCGCTGCCGCTGACCGCCGGAGAACTGGTGCGGATACCGCTGGGCGGCGCTCGTCGGCATGGCCACCCGGTCGAGCAGTTCGTGCACCCGGGCCCGGCGGGCCGCCCCGGTCACCGTCGCCGGCACGCCGTCGAGGAGTTGCGAGCCGATCGTGCGCCGGGGGTTCAGCGAGGCGTACGGGTTCTGGAAGACCATCTGGAGAGCGACCTCCGCGCCCGAGCGGGGCCGCCAGCCCAGCGGGGTGACCGGCCGGCCGGCGTACGCGACGGTGCCGGCACTTGGTGCGCTGAGCCCGACCGCGACGCGGGCCAGGGAGGACTTGCCGCACCCGGACTCGCCGACCAGCCCGACGATCTGACCGGGTTTCACCTCGAGACTGACCCCGGCGACGGCCCGCACCCGGCCACGCCCCCGGGAGCGGTACTCGACCTCGACGTCGGTGAAGGACAGTCGTGCGGGCTCGGAGTTGTTCACGCGGGAACCTCCAGGTGCGGACGGACCACACAGGCCACCGACCGGTCGGCTCCGGCGGGGGCGAGCGGGGGCGGGGCCTCGCCGCAGGACGGTTCGGCGTACCCGCAGCGGGGTTGGAACGGGCAGCCCGGCGGGGCCTCGCCGGGCGCCGGCGGAGCGCCCGGGATGGGCCGCAACGTCCCGCCGGTCTGCGTGCCGTGCGGTCGCGCGCCGAGCAGCGCCGCCGTGTACGGGTGGCCGGGGGCGGTGAGCAGCGCGCCCGTCGGGCCGGTCTCGACAACCCGCCCGGCGTAGAAGATGTAGCCACGGGTGGTGAGCGCGCTGAGCACACCGAGGTCGTGGGTGATGAACGCGACGGCCAGCCCGGTCTCGGCGCGCAGCCGTTCCAGCAGGGCCAGGATGCCGGCCTGCACGGTGACGTCGAGGGCGGTCGTCGGTTCGTCGGCGATCAGCAGCCGAGGCTGGGCGGCCAGCGCGATGGCGATGGCGACCCGCTGCCGCATCCCGCCGGAGAACTGGTGCGGGTAGGCCCGCAGGGCCCGCTCCGGGTCCGGGATGCGGACCTGGTCGAGCAGCTCCACCGCGCGGCGGCCGGCGGCCCGCCGGTCCATCCGCAGGTGCACCCGCATGTGTTCGGTGAGCTGCCGGCCGACGGTGAGCATCGGGTGCAGGGCGGCGCTCGGGTCCTGGAAGACCATCGCGATGCCCGCGCCACGGACCCGCTGCCAGCCCTTGGCGTCGAGGCCCAGCAGGTCGGTGCCGGCGTACCGGGCCGAGCCGGTGACCGCCGCGCCCGGGGGCAGCAACCCGAGCAGGGTCTGCGCCGTGAGGCTCTTGCCGCAGCCGCTCTCCCCCGCGATGCCGACCAGCTCACCCTCGTCGACTGTCAACGACACGTCGTGCAGGATCGGCAGCGGACCACGCGGCGAGGGCAGGGTGACGGCCAGGGAGTCGACGTCGAGCAGCGGTGCCACCTCAGCGTCCCTTCGAGTAGCGGGGGTCGAGCCGGTCGCGCAGCGCGTCGCCGAGCACGTTGAAGGCCATCACCACGGTGAGGATGGCCAGGCCGGGAAACACGCTCACCCACCACATCGACAGGTCCTGCGCGCCGAGGGCGACCATCGAGCCCCACTCGGCGGCCGGTGGGCGGGGGCCCAGGCCGAGGAACGACAGCGCGGCGAGCAGCAGCACCGCGTTGCCCAGCTCCAGGGTGGCGAGCACGATCGCCGGGCCGATGCTGTTGGGCAGCACGTCACGGCGCAACGCGCGGATCGGTCCCACGCCGAGCAGGCGGGCGGCGTTGAGGTAGTCGTCGCCGCGCATGCTCAGCACGGCGCTGCGGATGACCCGGGCGTAGACCGGCCAGGAGACGATGACCAGGGCCAGCACGGCGTTGCGGGTGTTCGGGCCGAACGCCGCCGTCACCGCCATGGCCAGGATGATCTGCGGAAACGCGAACACCAAATCGGTCAGGCGCATCAGCGCCTCGTCGACGAACCGGCCGACGTACCCGGCGACCAGCCCGAGCAGCCCACCGACGAGCAGGGCCAGCGAGACGATGGCCAGGGCCAACGGGATGGACAGTCGGGCGCCGTGGATCACCCGGCTGAGGATGTCCCGGCCGAGCGAGTCGGTGCCGAACCAGTGCGCCCCGGACGGCGACGCGTACGCGTCGGTGCTCTGCGCCAGCGGGTCGTACGGTGCGAGAACGTCGGCGAGCAGCGCCAGCAGCAGCCATCCACCGAGAATCGTCAACGCCACCACGGTGATCGGCTGACGCCACACCGGTCGGCCGGCCGAGCCACCGCGCAGTCGGCCGAGCCAGCGGCGTCGGCCCAGGGCCCGTTCCGCCTTCGGGTCTGCAAGTGTCGTCATGACAACCGGATCCTCGGATCGATGAGCCCGTACAGCAGGTCGACGGTCAGGTTGACGAGCGTGTAGACAAGTGCCACGAACAGGCTGACGCCGAGGATCGCGGGCAGGTCCAGCGCCGTGGCGCTGCGGTACGCGTACTGACCGACGCCGGGCCAGCCGAAGATGCTCTCGACGAGCACCGTCCCGGAGAGCAGCGACGCGAACGCCAGGCCGGAGACGGTGACCACCGGGACGAGGCCCGCGCGCAGCAGGTGCCGGCGCAGCACCACCCGGGTCGGCAGACCCTTGGCGTACGCGGCCCGGATGTAGTCCTGCTGGAGCACCTCGAGCATCGCCGAGCGGACGAAGCGGACGAGCATCGCCACCGTCAGCGAGGTCAGCACGAGCACCGGCAGGGACAGGTGCTGGGCGGCGTCCCAGGCGACGTCCCACTGACCGGCGAGCGCGCCGTCGACGGTGTACATGCCGGTGACGGTGGGCGGTGGGCTGAAGTCGGTGGAGAGTCTCCCACCGCTGGGTGCCAGACCGAGTTGGTAGAAGAAGACGTAGAGCACGACCAGGGACAGCCAGAACGGCGGGGTGGAGAGCCCGAGCAGGGCACCGACCCGGACGAGCTGGTCGGTGAGCCGACCGTTGCGGACCGCCGCGAGCATGCCGACCCCGGTGCCGATGAGCAGCGCCAGCACCATGCTCGGGATGGCCAGCTCCAGGGTCGCCGGAACGTAGTGCAGCAGGTCGTCCAGGACGGCCCGCCCGGTCTGCTGGGAGTGGCCCAGGTCGCCGTGCAGCAGGTTGCCGAGGTAGTGCAGGTACTGGGCCCAGAGCGGCTGGTCCAGGCCCCACTTCTCGCGGAAGGCGGCCACCGCGGCGGGGTCGTTGAGCGCCTGGTCGGAGAGGTTGGCGGTCACCGGGTCACCGGGGACCACGTTGACCAGGCCGAACGTCACCACCGTGACGCCCAGCAGCAGGCCGGCGGTGACCGCCACCCGCTTGGCCAGGAAGGTCAGCAGCGGATGGGCACCCCGGGGCCGGGACACGGTCGTGGCGACCGCGCCCGGCTCACCGTCGTGGACAGTGGTCATGTCGTCGGGACTACTTGCGGCCGACCGCGGCGACGTCCACCTGCCAACCGGCGGCGGTGTAGTCCGCCCCGGTCAGGTCCTTGGTCGCCACCACGATGGAGGAGTTGCTGGCCAGCACGACGTACGGCGAGGACGCGTTCATCAGTCGCTGCCAGTCCTGCATGGCGGTGGCCCGGCCGGCCAGGTCGAGGGTCGCGGTGACCTTCTTGCCGGCGGCCACCACGGCCGGGTCGGCCCGCTCGACGGTCCAGCCGGAACGCAGTGCGGTCGCCTGCCCCGGTGCCATGTTGTTGATCAGCGAGTCGGCGACCGGGTAGTTCAGGCTCTGCGGGGTGAACCCGAGCGGTGACTTCCCACCGCGCATCTCGTCGAGGAACGTGGTCAGCGGCTGCGGGTTCAGCTCCAGCTTGATGCCCGCCTCGGCGGCGTCGCCCTGCACCTTGGTGGCCACCGTGCCGAGGTCCACACCCTTGTAGGTGATGGCCGGGTAGGTGAACTTCACCGTCGGGTTGCTCAGGCCGGCCTCGGTGAGCAGCGCCTTGGCTCTGGCCACGTCCCGCTTGGACTCCTCGCCGGTCGGCAGCGCGCCCGGGAAGGCGGGCGCGACAAGCCCGGCGCCGGGGGCGGCACCCTTGCCGTACAGGGCGGCGATCCCCTGGTAGTCGATCGCGGCGCGCAGAGCCTGGTTGAACTTCGGGTTCGAGGTGACCGCCGAGACGCCCGGGTCGGCGTTGAGGAAGAGGAAGTAGACGGTGTCCTGCACGCCGGAGGTCTGCAGGCTGCCCGGCAGGCCGTCGAGGAGCTTGCCGGAGATGTCCAGGGAGACCTCGGCCGACTCGGCGCGCTGCATGGTCAGCTTCTGGGTCTGCACGTCCATGTTGCGCAGCACCACCCGGGAGAACTGCGGCTTCGTACCCCAGTACTTCGGGTTGGCCTCCAGCACCACCTGCGCCGAGGGGTCGTAGGACTTCAGCACGTACGGGCCGCTGCCGACGGAGGCGGTGTCCAGGTACTGCTGGGCCGTGTCGCTCTGGGCGGCGTCAGCGCCGTCGCGGGCGCCGTGCTCCTTGGCGACCTTGGAGTTGAGCACCGCTGTCGACGGCATCGACAGCACCACCGGGATGTTCGGGTCGGGGGTCGCCGAGGCGACCACCACGGTGCTGTCGTCGGTCTTGGTCACGGTCAGGCCGCTGACGGTGACCGCGGGGCTGGCCTTGATGTTCTTCAGCCGGTTGAGCGAGAAGACGACGTCGTCGGCGGTGAGCGGGCTGCCGTCGGCGAACGTCACGCCCTGCCGGAGCTTGAAGGTGAACGTCGTGGCGTCCGGCGACGCCTGGTACGACTCGGCCAGCGCGGGGACGGGCTTGCTCACGTCCGAGCCCTTGAAGGTGAGCAGGGTGTCGTAGAGGGCGTGCACGGCGGTCAGACCGGTCGCCTCGTAGACCCGGCCGGGGTCGAGGGTCTTGAGCACGAACGAGGTGTTCACGGTGAGGGTCTTGGCCGTACCGTTCGTGTTTCCACCGCTGCCGCCGGCGCTACAGGCGCTGGCGGAGAGGACGGCCAGCGTCGCCAGAGCGGACGCTCCGGCGAGGAGCCGGCGAGGGGACACCGACATGCTGTTCCTACCTTCGTATCGCGCGGCCCGCTGGGCGGGGTCCGCGGGGCGTCGACGCCCGGCTGGCGGCGCCACGCATCGGCGGGGCCGATGGGATGACGGCGTCGCGGGCTTCTCGGGGGCGTCGTCTCGGGGTTGGATGTAAGACCGGGCGGCCAGGCGTCCGGTTCGCGCCTCGGTGCGGCTTGTTCACCTGGGTGGAACATTGCCGCCTGATGTTTAGCGATCCTAAACAGGGCCGTATAGTTTGGTCAATCAAGATTCAGCCACACTGTATTTGGAACGAGGACACATGCTCGGTGACCGACTCCGCGACCTGCGTCAGCAGCACTCCCTCACGCTGCGCCAGCTCGCCACAGCCGCCGACGTGTCCCCCGCCCTGCTCAGCCAGATCGAGAACGGCGCGACCGACCCCAGCCTGTCCACCCTGCGCAAACTCGCCCAGGTCTTCGACACCTCGATCGCGGAGCTGTTCTCCGAGCCCGAGGCGCCGCCGGTGCACATCAGCCGCGTGGGCGCCCGGACCCGGCTGGCCGCGCCACCCGGCCAGATCACCTACGAACGACTCACCCCCGGCCGGGGCGACCTGGAGGTCCTCCAGGCCCACCTCGCACCCGGCGACGCCAGTTCGGCGGAACCCTGGGCACACCCGTCCACCGAGTGCGCGATCGTCGTCACCGGTGAGGTCGTCGCACAGATCGGCGGCGAGTCGTACACCCTCACCGCCGGCGAGTCGGTCACCTTCGACTCGCGCCTCGCGCACCTCTACCGCAACGCCAGCGACGGGCGCGCCCACCTGATCATCGCGGTGACACCACCGACCCCCTGACCGGCCACGGTGGACGCCCGAGGGGATCGACGGGACGCCGCGGCGCACCTAGCATGACGACGAATGGATCTTCGAGATTGGCCAGTGCCGACACCCGGCGACCAGCCCAACCGAAGGGAGACGCGGATGCGTCGACCCCGTCATCTAGCGCTACTGAGCGTCGGCGTGTCCGGCGCCCTGGTGCTCAGCGCAGCCCCCACCGCAACGGCTGCACCGCCCGCCGCCACCACGCCCACCGGCATCGTGGTCAGCGACGGCATGACCCAACCGGTGTTCTCGCTCGCCGACGCGATCGAGGAGCGGGTGTTCGTCCAGACCCCGGTGGACACCGACCACGACGGCCGGCCCGACCGGGTCGCGATCGACATCTCCCGACCCCGGGAGACCGCCACCACCGGCTTCAAGGTGCCGGTCATCTTCGAGCACAGCCCGTACCGCAAGGGCACCTGGGGTGACGTGCCGTACCCGAGCGTGCTCGTCGACGACCTGCCGCAGAACGGCCTGACCGACCGCTCCGGCCGCCGCGCCCTCGACGCCGGCGCGCAGCGGGCCCAGGCCAAGGCCAACCTGCCCGGCTCGCTCGACGACTACTACGTGCCCCGGGGGTACGCGGTGGTGCTCGGCCAGAGCGTCGGCACCGGCGACTCGGACGGTTGCCCGACAAGCGGCGACCAGGCCGAAACGCTCGGCACCAAGGCGGTCATCGACTGGCTCAACGGCCGGGCCAAGGGGTACGACGCCAACGGCGCGCCGGTCACCGCCGGCTGGAGCACCGGCGCGGTCGGCATGACCGGGGTCTCCTACAACGGCACCCTGCCCAACCAGGTGGCCACCACCGGCGTCAAGGGGCTCAAGACCATCGTCCCGGTCTCCGCGATCAGCAGCTGGTACGACTACTACCGGGCCAACGGCCTCGTCGTCGCGCCCGGCACGTTCCAGGGCGAGGACCTCGACATTCTGGCCCAGTACACCGCCGGGCAGGCCCGCGCCGAGGGGCAGTGCGCCGACGAGCTCGCGGACATCACCGCGAAGCAGGACCGCGTCACCGGCGACTACTCGCCGTTCTGGCGCGACCGCGACTACCTCGACGCCCGCGACGTCAAGGCAAGCGTCTTCGTCGTGCACGGCCTCAACGACTGGAACGTCAAGACCGAGCACTTCGCCGGCTGGTGGGACCAGCTCGCCAAGCGCGACGTGCCGCGCAAGATCTGGCTGCACCAGGGCGGGCACGGCGGCCCGGGCAGTAGCGCCTCGGTGACCCTGCCCAGCGGGCAGACCTGGACGTACAAGCAGACCGAGAACCGCTGGTTCGACTTCTGGCTGTGGAACGTGCGCAACGGCATCATGGACGAGCCGACCGCGGTGCTCCAGCGCGAGGACCGCGCCTACACCACGTACGCCAACTGGCCCGACCCCGCCGCCCGGGAGGTCGGCCTGCGCTTCGCCGCCACCGACGCCACCGCGCCGGGCACGCTCACCACGGGTAAGCCGCCGAAGGCGCGCGTCGAGCAGAGCTTCGTCGACGAGGGCCGGACCATCCACCCGGACACCCTGGTGTCCAATCCGGACACCGCGAGCGCCAACCGACTCGCCTACCGCTCCCCCGAGCTGACACAGAGCGTACGCGTCTCCGGGCGCCCCGAGATGCGGTTGCGAATGGCGATCGACAACAAGCCGGACGCCAACCTCACCGCCTACCTCGTCGACTACGGCCCGGCCGGTTCGACCGCCGCCCCGACGGTGGTCACGCGAGGTTGGATGGACCCGCAGAACCGCGTCAGCGCCGCGCGGACCGCGCCGGTCAAGCAGGGCAAGCTGTACGACTACCGGTGGACCATGGAGCCGAAGGACTACATCTTCCCGGCCGGCCACCGGATCGGTGTCGTCGTCTTCTCCAGCGACCAGGAGTACACGTTGCTGCCGTTGGGCGGCACCGAGCTGCGGGTCGCGCCGAACGACAGCGAGCTGCGCCTGCCCGTGGTGGGCGGGCGGAGTGTCCTCGGGTTCTGATCGCATCCCCGCACCCCTCGGTGGGGCAGTCCGACACGTTCGGGCTGCCCCACCCGCACGTCGAGACCCGTGCCGGTGCCCGTTCCCGGAGGGCCTCCTCCTTGGCCGGGTCTGCCGCTTGGCCGGGGCCGGATCGGCGCAGGGCCGATTCGTGCGCGCGAACGGCGTAGACCGGCATGATCCACTCGGTCTTCAGGAAGTCGGGGTGTCCCTGGCGCCGGGACGCCGCGACTTTCAGGAACCCGAGTCGATGGCCCGGCCGTTCGTCGTCATTTCCGCCAACCGCGGCACGTATTGACATTTGTCGACTTCAAGGTGAGGCTGGGGTAGTGAGAGCGCTCTCTCGCACCGGCTGCACAACCGGCCACCACCCAGTCTGGCCAGGACACACCTCCGATGTCTTCGGCGGCGGCACCGGAGCTGTCCCTGACCCGTTCCCCCGACAGGAGTCACGAGATGGACAGGGCCGCACCCCTCTCCGGCACCCCCCGCCGACTGCGCCTCGCCACGGCGATCGGCGCCCTGCTGGTGCTACTCGGCACGTACCTGGTGTCCACCACCAACCGGGCCGACGCCGCCCCCGGCGGAGCCGACTTCGGCACCAACGTCATCCGGGTCGCCGAGTTCCCCGCCGACTGCACCTACAGCCACCGGCTGCCGGACGACCCGATCATCTTTCCCGGGCTGCCCGGGGCCTCGCACATGCACAGCTTCTTCGGCAGCACGGTGACGAACGCCAGGACCACCCTGCCCGACCTGGTCAACTCGCCAACCACCTGTAACCCGGCAGTGGACGTGTCGTCGTACTGGGTGCCGACCCTCTACCGGGACAACGTCGCGGTGGAGCCGGCGATCGCCACGTTCTACTACCTCGGCGAGGGCGTACGCGCCGATGTCGTCGCGAACACCCAGCCGTTCCCGCAGGGGTTGCGGCTCGTCGCCGGCAACGCGAAGGCCGCCGGGCCGAACGACAGCATCGCCCGCTGGTCGTGCCTGCACGCCGGGCACGTGCCGCCGTCGAAGGACTTCGTCAACTGCCCGTCGGGCACGATGCTGGAGTCGTACCTGGACTTCCCGCAGTGCTGGAACGGCCGCGACCTGGACTCCGCGGACCACAAGAGCCACCTGGCGTACCCGGTGAACCAGGCCTGCCCGAGCACCCACCCGGTGCACGTGCCGAAGTTGCGCCAGGTGTTGCGCTACCCGGTCAACGGCGACCCGTCGCACTTCCGGCTCGCCTCCGGGCCGGGGTACACCATGCACGGCGACTTCTTCAACGCCTGGCCGACAGCGGAGCTGGCCCGCCGGGTCCAGGACTGCATCCGTCCGGTCATCAAGTGCGGTCACGACGGCCGACCGATCTGATCCGTCGTACCCGGAAGGGGGCGGCCCGGTCCGGGCCGCCCCCTCTCCTCGGGAGGCCGAAGGAGGAGAGATGCGCGTCCACGTCGCGCTGCTGATGACGGCGATGCTCGTCGCCGGCTGCGCCGGCGGGCCGTCGAACACCACGGACGACGCGGCACAGCGGGCCCTCACACCGAGCGCCACCACCCCGACGGCCCGCGCCTTCAGCCCCACCGACATCGCCTGGCTGCAACTCACGGCGGCGATGACGCAACGGCTGCTCCCGGTGCTGGACCTCGTGCCCACCCACACCACCGACCCGACCTGGCAGCGGTTGGCCGCGCAGGTCCAGGCGAGCACCCGGGCCGACCTGACCCGCTCCCGCCACCTGCTCACCGAGGCCGGCGCGCCGACGACCAACCCACACGAGGGTCACGACATGCCCGGCATGATCACCGCCGACGAGCTGGCCGCGCTGCGGTCGGCCACCGGGAAGACGTTCCAGCGACTGCTCGCCGCGCATCTGCGTGCACACCTCGCACAGGCCGTCAAGATCGCCGCCGCCGAGCAGCGGGCCGGCGTCCACCCGGACACCACCGCGCTTGCCGCAGCCGTGATCCGAGCCGGCGACGGCGATCTCGCCCGCCTCGACCAGCTCGACCGACCACCGACCCCGCGCGCGACCTGACGAACGCGGGACGTTCAGGCGGCGTAGCGGGCGGCGAGGTCGACGACGCGTCGGGCGGCGGCCACCATCGCCCGGTCGGCGAACCGGCCGTCGGGCAGGACCACGGTCCCCGAGTCGCGCTGGTGTGCGTCCGCCACGGCGGCCAGCAGCTCGGTGGCGCGGGCCACCTCCCGATCGGGTGGCCGGAACGCGTCGACGATCACCGGGAGTTGGCGCGGGTGGATCGCCGCCCGGCCGAGGAAGCCGAGCCGTCGGCCCGCCGCGCAGGAGGCGGCCAGACCGGGGAGGTCGACGACGTCGGCGTACACCGACATGGCCGGCGGCGCCAGACCGGCCGCGCGGGCCGCGACCACCACCCGGCCGCGCGCCCAGAGCAGGCCGTCGTCGTCGCTCACCCCCAGATCCGAGCGCAGGTCGGCCTCGCCGAGCCCGACCGAGGCCACCGCCGGGTGGGCAGACGCGATGGGGTACGCGGCCTCCAGCCCGACCGCCGACTCGATCAGCGGGTGCAGGGGTACGTCGACCCGGTCGGCGAGGGCCGCCACCGTCGCGGCCGACTCGACCTTCGGCAGCCGCAGCCCGGCCAACCCGGGCCGGCCGGTCACCGCCGCCAGGTCGGCGTCGAGGTCGGGGCCGGTCAGCTCGTTGACCCGGACCTGCACGGGCACCGGGTGCGCCTCGGCGAGGAACTCGGCGACCGCGTCCCGGGCGTACGCCTTGCGCCCGGCGACCACGGCGTCCTCCAGGTCGAGGATGACCGCGTCGGCACCCGAGGCGACCGCCTTGGCGAACCGGTCCGGGCGGTCTCCGGGCACGTAGAGCCAGCTCACCAGCATCAGAGCACCCCCCGCTCGCGCAGCGCGGCCAACTCCTCGGCGCTCAGGCCGAGCGCCCCGAAGACGGTGTCGGTGTCCTGGCCGTGTCGCCGGCCGGCGTGCCGGATCTCGCCCGGCGTCCCGGTGAGGCGGAACGGCACGTTCTGCATCCGTACCTCACCCAGCTCCTCGTCCGGCACGGTGCGCACCGTGCCCAGCGCCGCGTACTGCGGGTCGGCGAGGATGTCCCGCACGTCGTAGACGGGCGCGACCGCTGCCTGCGCCTCCTCGAACGCGGCCACCACCTCGTCGCGGTCCCGTTGCGCCACCCAGGCGCTCACCGCCGCGTCCAACTCGTCGGCGTGGGCGGCCCGACCGCTGCCGGTGCCGAACCACGGCTCGTCGACCAGCTCCGGCCGGCCGATCAGCCGCAGCACCCGTTCGGCGATGCTCTGCGCGCTGGTGGAGACCGCCACCCAGCGCCCGTCGGCACACCGGTAGGTGTTGCGCGGGGCGTTGTTGTTCGACCTGTTGCCCAGCCGGGGCTGGAGGTAGCCGAGCTGGTCGTACCAGGTGATCTGCGGCCCGAGCATCGCCATGATCGGCTCGATGATGGCGAGGTCGACGACCTGCCCGGTGCCGGTGACGTCGCGCGCCCGCAGAGCGAGCATCACCGCGTACGCGGCGGCGAGCGCGCTCACCGAGTCGGCCAGCCCGAACGGGGGCAGCGTGGGCGGGCCGTCCGGTTCCCCGGTGGCGGCGGCGAACCCGCTCATCGCCTCGGCGAGGGTGCCGAAGCCGGGCCGGCGGGCGTACGGACCGACCTGCCCGAACCCGCTGATCCGGGTGATCACCAGTCGGGGGTTGACCGCGTGCAGCTCGGCGGGGCCGAGCCCCCACCGCTCCAGGGTGCCGGGGCGGAAGTTCTCCACCAGCACGTCGGCGTCGGCGAGCAGCCGGCGCAGCAACTCCGCGCCCTCCGGGTCGGAGAGGTTGAGGGTGACGGTGCGCTTGTTGCGGCCGAGCACCTTCCACCAGAGCCCCACGCCGTCGCGGGCCGGGCCGTGCCCCCGCGACGGGTCCGGCTTGGCTGGGTGCTCCACCTTGATCACGTCGGCGCCGAAGTCGGCGAGGAACGCCGCCGCGAGCGGCCCGGCGAAGAGGGTGGCCAGGTCGACGACCTTCACCCCGTCCAGTGGCGCGGTCACCGGGTCACCTCCGTCGCCTCCGGGAGGTCGGCCGCGCAGCGGAAACCGACCTGTTCGGAGCGGGCCAGGCCGGCGCCGGTGAGCAGCAGCTTCACCGAGACGTCGGCGGGTTGTGGGCCACCGTCGAGGTACCAGTCGGAGCCCTCCGCCCGGTACTCGGCGCCGCCCTTGAGGATGGCGAAGCGGGTACGACCGTCGGAGTGTTCGCTCTCGGTCAGGTTCCACACCAGCGGTTCCCGTCGCACGAGCAGCCCCGCCTCGGCGGCGACCTGCCACTCGTCCTCGGTGGGCAGGCGCAGCCCGGCCCACGCCGCGTACGCCCGCGCGTCGGCCAACTCGACCCCGGTGACCGGAGCGTCGGCCGAACCGGAGCCGGCGGTGAACCGCTCCGGGCGTACCGGCGCGTGACCGGTGGCGCGCAGGAACTCGGCGTACTCGCCGTGGGTGACCTCATGCACGGCGATGGCGAACCGGCCGAGCCGCACACTGCGCCGCAGCGTGCCGGGGTGGTGGAGTCGGGGCGGAAGGGGCTTCCACTCGTCGACGTAGGGCGCCTCGCCGTACAGGCCGGTCTCCCGCACCCGGTGCCGGACGACGAGTTCCCGCCGGCCGCCCTCGACGGCGACCATGCCCGACGGCACGTGCAGGCGGGGCGCCCAGGGCGTACGGGCGCGCACCGCCTCGCGGGCCGGGAAGGCCGGGTCGCCGGTCGGCGGCTCGTGTCGGTGCGCGGCGGCGACTCCACGCGCCACGGCCGCGATCGCGCCGGCCGGCAGTGGGCCGCCCACCGCGAGTCGACCGTCGGCGGTCTCGGTGACGGTCAGCTCGGCACCGGTGACCAGGTCGACGAAGTGCCGGCCGAGGTCCGGGTCGGTGACCAGCCACGGACCGGCGTGGTCCGCGCCCCGGTTCACCACTGTCCACAGTGGTTCGTCGTCGTGCGTCCAGCGGGACGCGTACACCATGCCCTGGCCCGGGTGGTCGGCGAGCGGGACCCAGTCCTCGGCGCGCAACCACGCCGCGTGGCTGCTCTGCACCCGGCGCATCGCCCGCAGCACCGCGCGGTCCCGCTCGTTCCAGCCGACCCAGACACCGAAGACGCTCTCCCAGACCAGCACACCGACACCGTTGAGCCAGGCGGAGTGCAACTCGTCGAGGTGGTCGCGGTGCCAGCGCCGGGTGTGGTGCAGCACGTGGCGTCGCTCGAACCACTTCGCCCGCAGCACGCCGGGCACCTCGGAGTCGGCGAACCACTGCGCCCAGGACATCGCGTGGTCGGCGATGCGGGCCAGCGGAACCCGGCTCTCGCCCTCCAGGACCAGGCCGGGGCGGACCGCGTCCAACGCGGCCCGCAGCTCCCCGGCGCCCTCCTTGAGAGTGTCCAGGAAGACCCCGTCGACGCCGAGCTTGCCGGCCAACGTGGCAACCTCCTCGGCGTCGCTGCCCGCCTCGCGCCGCGTGCCGGTGTCCCACGGGTTGTAGTCGACGAAGACCCGCACCCCGCGCTGCTGGAACGCGCGCACCACCTCGGGCAGCTCCGGTACGTCCCGGTACCAGTCGAACTGGTTGCGGTCGTCCAGACCGATCACCGGGTACGCGTGCCAGAGCACCACCCCGTCGAAGCCGCCGAAGTCCCGCCCGGCCGCGTCGAGGAACTCGTCGACGGTGAAGACGCCACGCTCGTGGTCGTAGAGCGTCTCGTCCCAGAGCCAGGCCAGGCAGACGCTGAAGCAGTCGCCGGTGATCTCGTCGTAGTGCTCGCCGACATAGCCGGTCCGCTCCCGGGCGTCGGCCCGCCACCTGGTGATCTGCTCCCGCCAGGCCGGCCAGTCCGCCGGGTCGGTCGGCGCGGCGAAGATCTTCGCCTCGTCCAGGGTGCTCAGGTCGGCGTGCCCGCCCAACGGCACCTCGGTCGGCCGGTCGATCGGGCGTGGGACGTACGGGTTGAAGCTCACGGTGCACCTCGGTAGGTCGCGTCGTAGAGGGCGTCGATGGCCGGCCGCTCGGGCAGGGCGGTGGACGCCCCGGGCCGCTGGGCGCAGGCCGCCCCGGCGGCGCAGGCCCACCGCAGGCTGGCCGTGACGGTCTCCTGGTCGATGGCGCCACCCCGCTCGGCCCAGCTGACGGCGAGCGCGCCGGTGAACGCGTCACCGGCGGCGGTGGTGTCCACCGCGTCGATCTGCGGCGCCGGGACGGCGAGACGCAGGCCCTCCCGGTCGGCGTACGCGGCACCCCGCGCGCCGAGGGTCAGCACCACCCGGGGCACCAGCTTCAGCAGGGCGTCGAGCAGCACCTGGGGGTCGTCGGAGGTGACCTCGGCGACGACCGCCGCCTCGTGCTCGTTGACCACGAGCACGTCCACCAGGTCGAGCAGTGCGCCGGGCAGCGTCGCGGCCGGCGCGGCGTTCAGCACCACCGTGGTGCCCTCGGCGCGGGCCCACTGCGCCGCCTGGGTCACGGCGGCGAGCGGCACCTCCAGTTGCAGCAGCAGCACGCCCGCCGCCGCGATCGTCGTCCGGTCGTCCGCGTCCAACTCGGTCAGTGTGCCGTTGGCGCCCGGCGCGACCACGATGAAGTTCTCCGCGTCCCGGTCGACGGCGATCAGCGCGACACCGGAGGGGCCGGCGACGGTGCGCAGACCCCGGACGTCCACGCCGGCGTCGACGAGACTGCCGCGCATCCGGGTACCGAACTCGTCGTCGCCGACCGCGCCCACGAAGTCGCAGGTCGCGCCGGCCCGGGCGGCGGCGACGGCCTGGTTGGCGCCCTTGCCGCCGGGCACGGTCCGGAAGTTTCCACCGAGCACCGTCTCGCCGGGGTGCGGCAGCCGCGACGCCGTGACCACCAGGTCCAGGTTGCTGCTACCCACCACCGCCACCCGCGCGCTCATGCCAGGCCCCCTTCCGTCGCCGGTCGCACCAGGGCGAGGGTCCGCCCGGCCAACTCGTCGAAACCGATCCCGTCGAAGCCGGCGATGCTGCTGGCCAGTCGGTTGCGCAGCGGGGCGACCCAGCGCTCCGGCAGCCCGGACGCACCGGTGAGCGCTCCGGTCACCGCGCCGACCGTCGCGCCTGTCGAGTCGGTGTCCCACCCGCCGCTGACCGCTGCGGTGATCGACCGTTCCAGGTCCCCCCGGCCGTACGCCAGGGCCGCGGCCACCAGCGCCGCGTTGTTGCGGGCGTGCACCCAGTGCAGGTGGCCGTGCCGTGCGTACAGCTCGTCGACCACGCTCTCCCAGTCGTCGGTCCCCGCGCCGAGGGCGCGTGCCCCGCGGACCGTGGCGGCGAAGCGGCTAGCCGGCGGCAGCACCGCCTCGGCGGCGTCCAGCACCTCGTGCACGGTGTCGGCCACCGGCGCGGCGGCGCAGAGAGCCGCCGCCCAGATCGCCCCGTGCACCCCGCCCCGGACGTGGCTGACCGCCGCGTCCCGCACCGCCAGTTCGGCGGCCCGGTCCGGCCGGCCGGGGTTGACCCAGCCGTACACGTCGGTGCGGATCTGCGCCCCGATCCACTCCCGGAACGGGTTGTGCCGACGGGCGCTCTCCGGCGGTGGGTAGCCGAGCAGCAGGTTGCGGTAGGCGACCCGCTCGGCGGTGAAGACCCGCCCGCCGGGCAGCCAGTCCAACCACGCCTGCGCCACGTCGGCGCTGGTGAAGCCCCGACCGTGCGTCTCCAGCACGCGCAGTGCGAGCAACGCGTAGTTCAGGTCGTCGTCCTCGGGCATCCCGTCGATGTTCTCGGCGAGGCTCGTCGGCGCGCTGCGCCGGTTCCACGGCCAGCGGGCGGCCACGTCGGCCGGGAGTCCCTTCGCGGTGAACCAGTCGCGCAGCGGCCACCGGCCGGTCGCCGTGAGGATCTCCCGGATGCCCTCGCGGGGGATCTTCTCCACCGGCTTGCCGAGCAGGCAACCGGCGGCCCGGCCGAGCCAGGCGCCGTGCAGCCGGTCGTACGCCACCTCGGTCGGTAGCGACCAACCGGCCGGCCAGCCGGCGCGCAGGGTGGCCAGGTCGTCGGTCTCAGCGGCGGTGTCGACGGCGGGCAGCGCGTCGGCGGCGTCCAGCAGCTCCGTCGCGAGGGCCCGCAGCTGCGGCGACGCCGGGGTGCTCGACGCCCCGCTGACCGGCGGGGTCAGGTCCCCGCCGGCCGCCGTCCACCGTTCGGCGATGGCGGTGACGTCGCGCCCCTCGTCCCGGCTGGCCGCCAGCTCGTGCGGCAGCAGGTCCTCCGGCTGCACCCAGGTGATCCTCACCGGGTCTCGCCCCCAGCCTCCCGGGTGGTGCCGGCGGCCAGCCCCGCGAAACGCTCCGCGCGGCGGGCGAACCGGGCCTGGTCCCGCTCGAAGACCTCGCCGGCCACTGCCGCGAGGACCCGGGCCGGCTCCACCAGATCGGTCCTGGAGGCGGTGGCGACCACGTCGGACCACTCCGCCGGGACCGCCTTCGCGCCACCGAGCGCGCCGGCGATGGCGGCGGCCATGGTGGCGGTGGAGTCGGCGTCCCGGCCGTAGTTGACCGAGCCGAGCACCGCGGCCCGGAAGTCGCCGCCGGCCACCACGAGCATGCCGAGCGCCACCGGCAGCTCCTCGATGGCGTGCAGGCGACTGGGCCGCCGCGCGCCGAGGCCGGGGCTGCGGTACTCCTCCCCCACCGTGTCGTAGGGGGCGACCGCGGCCCGCAGCGCCGGGATGGCCTGCTTCCAGTCGTGGTGACCGCGGGCCTCCTTGACCACCGCGTCGATGGCCGCGCGGGTGCCGTCGCGGGCCAGGTCCAGCGCCGCCGCGACGACGTCGTCCACGCTCGCGCCGGGGGTGGCGGCCGCCGCGACCGAGGCCGCGAAGACGGCGGCGGCCTCCCGCCCGTAGCTGTGCTGGTGCGCGCCGGCGATCTCCACCGCCTCGGCGTACGCGCCGGCCGGGTCGCCCGCGTTGACGATGCCGACCGGGGCCATGTACATGGCCGCGCCGCAGTTGACGATGTTGCCGACCCCGGCCTCACGCGGGTCCGCGTGGGCGTGGTGCAGGCGGGTGACCAGCCACCGTTCGGCGGCCGCGAGCCGGTGGAAGGTCACCCCGTCGCGTTCCAGGTCGGGGATGTACACCACCCGCTCGATCAGGTCGGGGACCAGCAGCTCCACCACGTCGTACGCGTCGAGGTGGTCCCTCTTGGCCGCGTACGCGCGGACCAGCGCGTGGGTCATCAACGTGTCGTCGGTGAGGTGTCCGTCGCCCTTGTGGTACGGCGCGAGCGGTCGCGCGGTGGCCCAGTCGGCGTGGTACGGGGGCACGATGCCCTCGACCCAGCCGCCGAAGCGGGTGCGGATCTGCTCGGGCAGGGCCGTCTCGGTGGCGCCGCCCAGGGCGTCTCCGACCGCGGCGCCGACCAGGCAACCAACCGATGTGTCGAGCAAGAGAGACATGTCGTTACCTCAGAACCTGCTTGCCACCGTCGACCAGCTGCGTGCCGAGCTGATCGAGGGTGATCTTGTTGGCGAAGTACTGCTGGAGGGCCGGAGTGGCGTACTTGGTCTTCCACTCCGGGTAGCCGTCGGCCTGCTGGAACGGGGCGACGGTCAGGTCGGCGGCGCTGGCCGCGGCCACGTCCCAGCCCTGCTTGCCGGCGGTGATCTTGACCAGCTCCTCGTTTGCCGTCTTGCCGGTCGGCACGAGCCAGTCGCCCTTGGCCAGGGCGGCCATGTTCGTCGGGTTCAGGAAGTACTCCAGGAACTGCGCGGCCTGCTTCTTGTGCTTGCTGTCCTCGGAGATCGACAGCGTCTGCGGGTTGGCGGCCTGCTTGCTGGAGAGGCCCTTGATCGGGGGCAGGGTGACCCACTCGAAGCCGGCCGGCGCCTGCTCGACCATCTGCTGGCGCAGCGACACCGAGCCGGGAAGCATCGCGTACTTGCCGCCGAAGAAGCCGGGCAGGGTGTCCGCGCCGCTCATGCCGAGCGCCTCCGGGGAGGCGGACTTGGCGGTGTAGAGCATGTCGTGGATCCGCTTCGGCACCTCCTTCTCCGCGTCACCGACCTTGACCTCGGAGCGCCCACCGTCGCCGTAGAAGAACTTCCCGTCGTAGTTGAGCGCCAGGTTGAGCACCCGGTTCGTCGGCGACTTCAACGCCCAGGCCGCGCCGTACTGGCCGGGCTTGGTGAGCTTCTGCGCGTTGCTCTGGAACTCGTCCCACGTCCAACCGCCGTCGGCCGGTGGGACCGCCACACCTGCGGCGTCGAGCAGCTTCTTGTTGGCGATGACGACCTGCGACTCCAGCAGGAACGGCACGCCGGTGACCTTGCCGTCGGTGGTGGCGGTGTCCCAGATGCCCTTGTCGATCTGCCCCTTGAGGTCGTCGGAGACCAGGTCGGACAGGTCGGCCAGGTAGCCCTGCTTGCTGAACTCGCCGATCGAGGACGCCTCGTAGTGCACGATGTCCGGCGCGTCGCCGCCCTCGAAGGAGGTCAGGAGCTGATCGTGCACCGAGTTCCAGTCACCCTGGACGTACTCGACCTGGATGTCCGGGTGCTCGGCGTTCCACTTGGCGACCAGGTCCTTGTTGACCTGGAGCGACTCCTTCTGCCAGGCCAGGCTGAGGAATCGCAGCTTGGCCGGGCCGGACGTGTCCTCGTCGCCGCCGCCGTCGCCGCACGCGCTGAGCGCGCCGAGGCCGACGACCGCGACCGCGGCAGCCGCCGCGAGTCGGCGGAATCGGGTACGGAGCATGGGGGGTTACCTCCTTGGTGATGGTGGGTGCGGGCGGCTCAGCCCTTGACCGCGCCGGCGAGCGACCCGGACGAGAGCCGGCGCTGCATGAACGCGAAGAAGATCAGGCTGGGCAGGGTCGCCAGCAGTGAGCCGGCGGCCAGGGGCCCCAGTCGGGCGGTGCCCTCGATGCCGACGAACCGGGCCAGCGCCACCGGCAGGGTGGCCAGCTCCGGGGTCTTGATCAGCACCAGGGCGAAGAAGAACTCGTTCCAGGCGGAGATGAAGGAGAACAGCGCGGTCGCGACCAGGCCCGGGGCGAGCAGCGGGAAGACCACCCGCCGCAGCACCTGGATCCGGGTCGCGCCGTCGACCGAGGCGGCCTCCTCCAGCTCCCGCGGAATGTTGCGGACGAAGCCCTGCAGCATCCACAGTGCGAACGGCAGCGCCCAGACCACGTAGATCAGCACCAGGCCGGCGTGCGTGTTGGCCAGGCCGACCTGCCGCAGCACCAGGAAGATCGGAATGATCAGCAGTACGAACGGGAAGAGCTGGGACAGCAGCACCCAGCCCAGCGCGGCGGTGCCGAGCTTGGAGCGGAACCGGGCCAACGCGTACGACGCCGGCATGGCGACGAGCACGGTCAGCACCGCCGAGGCGAGCGAGACCTGGAGGCTGTTGAGCGCCGCCCGGCCCAGCTCCTGCTCGGTGAACGCCTGCACGAAGTTCTGCAGGGTCGGGTTGTCGGGGATCAGCGTCGGGTGCAGGCGGACCAGCTCGCGCGGCGGCTTGAACGCCGTGGAGAGCAGCCAGACCAGCGGGAACCCGAGGAAGATCAGGTAGCCGGCGAGCGCCAGGTACTGCAACGTCCGGCTGGTGCGGCTCGGTTTTCCGAACATGTCAGTTCGCCTCCCTGAGCCGGCGACGCAGGTACACCGCGAGCAACGCGATGATGATCACGACCATGACGTTGCCGAGCGCCGCCGCGTAGCCGTAGTTGCCGTAGCGGAACGCCTCCTCGTACGCGAACAGCATCGGCAGCATCGTCTTGCCGCCCGGCCCACCCGCGGTCAGCACGTAGACCAGGCCGAACGAGTTGAAGTTCCAGATGAAGTCCAGCGAGGTGATCGCCACGATCACCGGGGCGAGGGCGGGCAACGTGACGTGCCGGAACCGGTGCCAGGTGCTCGCCCCGTCCACCGCCGCCGCCTCGTGCAGCTCGCGACCCACGCCCTGCAGACCGGCGAGCAGGACGACTGTGGTCTGCGGCATGCCCGCCCAGACCCCGACGATGATCACCGCGGGCAGGGCGGTGCTGAAGTCGCCAAGCCAGTTCGTCCGCAGCCCGTCTGCGCCGACGCGGTGGAAGAACTCGTTGATCAGGCCGGCGTCGGGGTGGTAGACCAGCTTCCAGAGGATGCCGACCACGACCGGCGGCATCGCCCACGGCACCACGGCCAGCACCCGCGCCACTCCGCGGAACCGCAGTTGCTGGTTGAGCAGCAGCGCCAGCCCGAGGGCGAGCAGAAACTGCAGGACCGTCACCCCGACCGCCCAGAGCAGGCCGATCTTGAACGAGTTCCAGAACAGCTCGTCGCCGAGGAGTTCCCGGTAGTTGGCCAGGCCGGTGAAGCTGACCTCGACGTTGCGCCCGGCGCGGGCGTCGGTGAAGCCGAGGTAGATGCCGCGCAGCAGTGGAAACACCGACAGCACCAGGATCGGCAGCAGCGACGGCAGCAGGAGAAGGTAGATGGTGGTGCGGTCGGACCGGAACCGGTTCCGCCGGCGGGGCGACTCGGCCCCCTCGACGTCCGGCCGTTCGGTCAGGGTGGTCATGCGGTCACCCCTTCGCTGGACGGGTGGGTGGTGGGTGGGCCGGCGGGTCGGGGTGCCGGCAGGGTCGCGGCGCTTGACGCGCGGACGACAAGGTGTGGTGGCACCTGCTCGCGGCGCGGCGGCAGGGTCGCGTCGGCGATGCGTTGCAACAGCAGCTCGGCGGCCCGGCGACCACGTTCGGTCGAGCCGAGCGACACGCTGGAGAGCTGGGGGAACATCATCCGGGCCAGTTCGGTGTCGTCCATGCCGACCAGGGCGACGTCCTGCGGCACCCGACGCCCGGCGACCAGCAGGGCGTGCAGCGCGCCGACCGCGATGAGGTCGTTCGCGCAGACCAGGGCGTCCGGGTCGGCGCGGGCGAGCAGTCGCTCGGTGGCGGCGCGGCCGGCGGCGTACTGGAAGTCGCCGACCTCGACCAGTTCGTCGTCGACCGGGATGCCGTGGCTGGCCAGGGCGGCCCGGAATCCGGCGTCGCGGGCGGCGCCCGGGACGGTGTCGAGCGGGCCGTTGACGAAGCCGATCCGTCGTCGGCCGGCGGCGACGAGATGGTCCACCGCGAGCGCCATACCGTGCCGCGAGTCGGTGCGCACGTTGTCGATCGGAGCGTCCGCGCCGAGCTGGCCGACGACCACCACCGGCACCGGACTGTCCACCAGCGCGGTGAGGTGGTCGTCGGTGACCCGGATCGGCGAGACGATCATCCCGTCCACGTAGCGGTTGGCGAGCCGCCGCAGCAGCGCGGTCTCGTTGTCGATCCGGCCACCGGTGGCGTGCACCAGCAGTTGCCGCCCGGAGGACGCGACCACGGCCTCGATGGCCCGCATCATCTCGACGTAGACCGGGTTGCCGATGTCCTCGACGGCGAGCGCGACGAGGCCGGTGCGCTGCGACTGCAACGACCTGGCGATGGCGTTCGGCACGTAGCCCACCTCGGCCGCCGCCTCGCGAACCTTGCGGATCGTCTCGGGGCTGCCGCCGACGCCGTTGAGCACCCGCGAGGCGGAGGCGATGGAGACGCCGGCGCGGGCGGCGACGGTGTGCACCGTGGGCCGACCGTCCGCCGGTTCCTGTAAACGTTTACGACCCACGTTCGGCACCTCCACCCGATAGCTGTAAACGTTTCCGGGGAGTCTGCTCCGCAGATGCCGGAGAGGTCAACCCCCCGTTACGAAAACGTTTCCAACCCCGCCTGACCCCCAACCCCCACCCCCACCCCCCCGGCCCGCCCTGCCCCCGGTCCGCCCTGCCCCCGGCCCGCCCACCCCCGGCCCGCCCTGCCCCCGGGCCCGCCCACCCCCGGTGATCAAGAGGTTTGCGTCAGCCCGCCCGGCGTGTCGTGACGC
>NZ_JBEZGM010000039.1:0-43547 GCF_040649995.1 Micromonospora sp. NPDC048835
CCGCCGGCCGCCGCCGGCCGCCGGCCGCCGGCCGCCGGCCGCCGGCCGCCGGCCGCCGGCCGCCGGCCGCCCGCCGCCGGCCGCCCGCCGCCCACCAGACACGCCTGTCGCGCGGCGCGCTTCACAGCCATCTCACAGGGCTGCTGGATAGGGTGCGCGGTGAGTGAACGTCCGACTCCATCCTGGATCGGTCGGCTGTCGCACAGGAGTTCCGATGGTCTTCAAAAAGATGTTGAGCGCGTTCGGCGTGGGCGGTCCCAGCGTGGACACCGTGCTGACCAACCCCAACACCCGGCCCGGCCTGACCCTCGACGGGCAGGTCAACCTCGTCGGTGGCGACGCTGAGGCAGCCATCGAGCAGGTGGTGATCGGCCTGGTCACCCGGGTCGAGGTCGAGGGACACGACACCGAGTACGCGGGCACGATGGAGTTCCACCGCATGGTGGTCAGCGGCCCACTCCAGCTCGCTCCGAAGCAGCAGCTCTCGATCCCGTTCCAGCTCCCGATCCCGTGGGAGACCCCGATCACCGATGTCTACGGGCAGCGCCTGCACGGCATGACGATGGGCCTGCGCACCGAGCTTGCGGTGGCCCGCGCGGTCGACAAGAGCGACCTGGACCAGGTGGCGGTGCACCCGCTGCCGGTGCACGAGCGGATCCTGGAGGCGTTCCAGCGGCTCGGGTTCGGGTTCAAGCACGCCGACCTGGAGCGTGGTCACATCCGGGGCGTGCAGCAGACGCTGCCGTTCTACCAGGAGATCGAGTTCTTCGCCGCACCGCAGTACGCGAGCACCATCCGCGAGGTCGAGCTGACCTTCGTGACCAGCCAGCGCGGTGTCGAGGTCATCCTGGAGTGCGACAAGCGCGGCGGGTTCCTCAGCGCCGGGCACGACGCGTTCGGCCGTTACCAGGTGTCGCACGCCGACGCCGACCGGGTGGACTGGGCGCAGGTCGTCGACGGCTGGCTGCGCGAGACCACCTCCCGCTACGGCAGCCTGCGCTCGCAGTACGGCCACGGCTACGGCCCGGGTCACGGGCACGGCCACGGTCGGGGCGGCATGGGCATGGGTGGCATGGTGGCCGGCGCGGCCCTCGGCGTCGCGGGCGGCATGATCGCCGGCGAGATGATCGAGGACGCGTTCGAGGGTGACTTCGGCGACTTCGGCGGCGACGAGTAACCGTTCCACAAGCGACGACAGTGGCCTCCGGGAGAGTCTCCCGGAGGCCACTGTCACATGTGACGCGTCAGTGCCTGCTTCGCTCCTTGCCGGATCGGCGTGCCGAGCCGGCCTTCGACAGGCCACGGCTGACCAGGTAGCCACCGGTCAGGATGGTCAGGAACAGCCACGCCCGGTTCGGGTCGTTGATGTTCAGGCCGTTGGTGGCGCTGCCCCGCCAGAACGCGGAGATCACCACGAGGGCGACCGCGGCGGCGTAGACCCAGAATTCCGTCGTCAGGAACGCCTGCTTGGTCTCCGTACCCGGCGACGGCATCGGGTCTCGGTGACCGTCCCGCATGGACGGCATCTGCTGCGTGTCCCGCATCATGGCGGGGTTCTGCGGGTCGTTCATGGGCCGGTTCATCGGCCGGGTGGAAGCAGCCTGCGTGCTCATCTGGTCCTCCTCAGGATGCGATGAGTCGTACCTGCATTCCCTCGCCCCGCTACCGCGTTTCGGCCACGGCACGGTTCGCTTTCGTGGCGGGGACAACCCCCGACTACCCGAGGCCCCTGAGCAGGTAACACCGATCGCCGGCCGGAAAAATCCGGCCGGCGATCGGGTGTGCGTCGGGTCAGCGCAGGCCGTTGCGGACGGCCACGCGCACCAACAGGTCCGGGTCGTCGGTGATGAGGCCGTCGACGCCCAGGTCGATGACCCGCTGCATCACCGCCGCGTCATCGACGGTGTACGGGATCACCTTCAGGTTGTCCCGCGTCTGGAGGGTCCGGACGTCCGGTCCGTGGAAGTATGCCGGGTTCTCCCGTAGGTACCAGTCGGCCGAGGCGACGGTGCCCTGCTTCGGATCGTGCACCTGCCAGTTGGCGGACACCGTGCCAGCGCCCGCGGCCCGGGTCAGCTTGCCCAGGTCCTGGTACTTCCACCAGTCCAGCCCGCCGGTCCACGGGCTCTTCACCACCGGGTCGCCGTAGACCGCCTGCAACGAGCACTCGTCGGCGAGGGTCGCGCACTCGGCCGGGCCGTACTGCCAGACCAGCGCGACAGTGCCGATCCGCCGGTCGAGCTGCTGCGCGTACCTGATGGTCCGCCAGTCGAACGACTGGATGGTGGCCCGCTTGGTGAATCCGGCGCGCTGGATCGCGTCGACAAGCTTGCGGGTGAAGCTGCGGTACGGCTCGGTGTCGTCCACCACCGGGCTGATCTTCGTCTCGATGTTCATCCCGATGTCGGCTCGGCCGCTTGCCTTCACCAGGGCGAAGACCTCGTCCAGGGTCGGGATCCGGGCACCCGGCGCGGGCACCTGGGCGGGCAGCTCGGGCAGCGTCTTCGTGCCGCAGTCGATGGTCTTGAGCTGCGCCAGGGTCAGCTCGTGCACCGGCTTGCCCACGTACGGGAACTTCGGGTCACCGCGGCGGACCGGCTTGGTGTCCACGCAGTGTGACCCGTTGACGGTGCGGTCGTGCAGCACCACGAGCTTTCCGTCGGCGGTCACGTTGGTGTCCAGCTCCAGCGTGGAGATGGCCCGGTTGGAGAGCGCGTTCGCGAACGCCGGCAGGGTGTTCTCCGGCCGGGTGGCCCGACCGCCCCGGTGCGCCTGGATGTCGAACGGCGACGCGTACGCCTTCGGCAGCCGGTAGCCGCGCTGCGCCAGCAGACCGCGCAACCGGTCCGGGTAGTCGGTGATCATGCCGTCCACGCCGTCGTCGATGAGCTTGCTCATGGTCGGCACGTCGTCGACAGTCCACGGGATCACCTTGATCCCGTACCGGTGCGCCTGGGCCACCATCTCCCTGGTGACGTACGGCTGGTAGCCCGGGTCGGTGACCGTGCCGTTCTGCGGCATGCCGTGCACCGGTGAGAAGGCGCCGGCACCGAAGCTACGGATCGCCTCGATCGGGTCGCCGCCGAAGTCGTCGATGTCCAGCCCGCCGAGCCAGGGCGAGGCGCCGGGCTTGCCGGTCTGCAGGAAGTCGTAGTTGGTCAGGGCGACGAGCGGCAGCTTCGGTTCGACCTGGCGCATGCGCATCAGCGCACCCCAGTCGAAGCTCTGGATGGTGACCTGCTTGAGCAGCCCGGCGGCGCGGATCTCCGCCGCGGTGACCCGGACGAACTGCTCGCGCGGCGCGGTCTCGGTGGGTGCCCCGGCCTCGACCTTGGTCTCCACGTTGAGCGTGACGTCCTTCGCCCCATAGCGGTTGACGAGCGCGAAGACCTCACGCAGCAGCGGCATCCGGGCACCCGGGACGGCGAGTTGGCCGGGCTTGTCCGACAACGTCTTGGAACCGCAGTCGAGCGAGCGCACCTGGGCCAGGCTGAGCGTGTTGATGTACTTCCCGACGTACGGGAACTCCGGGTCACCGGGCGTCACCGGGGCGGTGTCCACGCACTTGGTGCCGGTGACCTTCCGGTCGTGGGTGACGACGGCCTGACCGTCCTCGGTGATCTGCACGTCCAGTTCGAGAGTGCTCACCCCGAGCTGGAGGGCGTTGCCGAAGGAGGCGAGGGTGTTCTCCACCCGCAGCCCGAGGCCGCCCCGGTGGGCCTGCACGTCGAATGTCCGGTCCGGTCGCGGCTTCGCCTGGGCGGGCACCGCGAGCCCGGTCGTCACCGTCGCGGCCACCAGGGCCGCGACGGCGGTACGGCGTACTGTGCGCACGCTGTCATCCCCTCCTGCCGGCGGGCATCTCCCACCGGTCGCCGGACAGCATGGACATCTCGGGCTGCGGGCAGGCGGCCAGCGGGCGGCGCGACGGTGAACCGCCGTGGACGACCTCCCGGTCGCCCCGGGTTTGGTCGGCCGGTGGTCGGGCACGCAGTCGGTTCCACAGCTTCTGCGAGGTGATGGACGTGCGTGAGGACGACATGCGGCAGGACGCCGCCCGCGAGGCCGAGGATCGGATCGCCGGCGGCGTGTACGGCAAGGGCGCCCTCGACGAGGTGACGGTGCCCCGCACCGATGTGGAGAGCCAGATCCAGCGCGACGACCCGTTCGACCCGGCGAAGGAACGCATCGACCCACAGGTGCTGCGCGACGGTGGGCCGGTCGGCGGGCAGGGCGCGGTGACCACCACTGGCGGCACCGCCGGGCCGGCGAGCGTACGCCGGGTGGCCCGACAGCCGGAGCGTCACCCGGGCAAGGTCGCTCCGACGACGACCGGCGACGCCACCACAGGTGGTCTGAGCACCCCGATGGGCGGCGGCACCAGCGACCAGTCCACCTCAGCAACCGGCCCAGCAAAGTCCATCAGGGAGCGATCCCCGAACGACTAACGCACACCCGCCCCTAGGCGGCGTGATCATGAGGTTGACGTGGCTGTGGACGATCACAGTCCACGTCAACCTCATGATCGACTCAGAGGATGGGTCAGCTCGCGGGGCGGAGGACGCCCAGGCGTTGGGTGGCACGGGTCAGGGCCACGTACAGGTCACTGCGCCCACGGGGTGACTCGGCCACCATCCGGTCCGGGTCGACCACCAGCACCGAGTCGAACTCCAACCCCTTGGCCTGCGCGACGGTCAGCACCACCACCCGGCTCTCCAGCTCCGGATGCTCGCCGACGGCGGCCTCCGGCAGGGCGGCGGTCACCGCAGCGCCCAACTCGCCCACCCGGCCGGCCGGGACGAGCACACCGAGCCGGCCCTCGGTCAGCCCGGCCGCCTCCCGGGTGGCCTCGGCGACCAGTTCCGCCGCCAGCCGCCCGTCGGGCACCGTCCGGTCCCACGGGGGTACGCCGCTCTCCCGCACCGAGCGCGGCGGCCGCAGCGCCGGGTCGATCTCGGCCAGCACGTCGGCGGCGACCGCCATGATCTCGGCGGGAGTGCGGTAGCTGACGGTCAGCTCGGTGAGCCGCCACCGCCGCTCGACGTACGGGGCGAGGGCGTCCGCCCAGGAGGGCGTGCCGCTGAGCGCGCCGGTCTGTGCCACATCCCCGACGATCGTCATCGAGCGGCTCGGGCAGCGCCGCATCAGCAGGCGCCAGGCCATCGGGGACAGCTCCTGCGCCTCGTCCACTATGACGTGGCCGAACGCCCAGGTGCGGTCGGCGGCGGCCCGCTGCGCGGTGGTCAGCCGGTCGGCCTCCTCCTGCCGTTCCAGCAGCCGATCCGCGTCGATCAGGTCGGTCACGCCGAGGATCTCACCGCCCTCGGCCTCGTCCTCGACGTCGATCGAGCGGGAACCCTTGGCGATCTCGAGCACGCCCTCGGCGTACTCCCGTTCCATCATCCGGATCCGGTCGCGGCGGGCGGCGGCGGCGCGTTCGTCCTCGCCGAGCAGTTCGGCGGCCTCGTCCAGCAGCGGGACGTCGGCCGGCGTCCAACCGCCCCGCTCACGCCGCAGCAGAGCCCGCTCCTCGTCGGTGAGCATCGGCGCGGCGGCGGCGATCCGGTCCGGGTCGGCGTACAGGTCGGCGAGCAGCCGCTGCGGGGTGAGCACCGGCCACAACTGGTCGAGGGCGGCCCGGATCTCCGGCTCCTCACGCAACTCCCGCCGGATCTCGGCCCGGTCCGCCTCGTCGAGGAGGTTGTCCCCACCCAGCGGGTCGGCGCCGATCCGCTCGGCCACCTGTTCGGCGAGCGCGTGCACGATCTCCACGTCGAACAGCGCGCGGGCCAGGTTGTGCGGTCGGTCGGCGCGGCGCACCCGGTCCCGGGCGGCTCGCACGACCTCCGGGTCGAGGGTCAGCGTCTCCCGCTCGACCTCGATCTCCAGCGGCTCGTCCGGCACCCACTGCCGGTCCTGCACGGCCAGCGCCAACACCTCGGCCAGCACCGCCCGGCCCTTGAGCGCCGCGGTCTCGGCCGGCTCGGTCCGCTGGGCGCTCACCCCGGGAAAAAGATCACCCTGGGTACGCAGCAGCACACCGGTCTCGGCAAGCGTCGGCAGCACCTGGGAGATGTAGCGCAGGAAGGTCGCGTTCGGGCCGACCAGCAGCACGCCCCGGCTGGAGAGTTCGCGGCGGTGCGTGTAGAGCAGGTACGCCGCCCGGTGCAACGCGACAGCGGTCTTGCCGGTGCCGGGGCCACCCTGGACCACCATGACGCCCGGGAGTTCCGCCCGGATGACCTCGTCCTGTTCGGCCTGGATGGTCTCGACGATGTCGCGCATCCGGCCGGTACGACCCGCGTTGAGCGCGGCGAGCAGCGACGCCTCACCGGTCAGCTCCTCGTGGGCGCCGGGGGAGGCGGTGTCGATGTCGAGCACCTCGTCGTTGAGCCCGGTCACCTTCCTCTGCCGGGTGCGCAGGTGCCGGCGACGGCGTACGCCCTGCGGGTTGGCGGCGGTGGCGAGGTAGAACGGGCGGGCGGCGGGGGCCCGCCAGTCCATCAGCAGCGGGTCGTAGTCGCCACTGGTGTCGAAGATGCCGATCCGGCCGATGTAGCGGCGGGAGTCGTCGTCGCCGTCCAGACGGCCGAAGCAGAGCCCGTTCTCCACGGCGGAGAACTGTTCGACCTGATCGGCGTACATCGCTACCGAGCTGTCGCGCTGCGAGCGGTCCTGGAGGGTGCCGCCGGTGTTGTGCAGTTCGGCGGTGAGCCGATGGACGGCCTGATCACGCAGGTCGTCCAGCCGGTTGTAGAGCATCGAGACGTACTCCTGCTCGCGACCGATCTCGTCGTCGAGCGGCAATTCGCCGGAACCGCCGGAGTGCCTTGACAAGCCGTCTCCCTAAAGATTAGAATCCTTTGCAGGAACGGCTTTCAGCCGTTCTTTTTTGTGCCCTTCGAACTGTTGAAGATAGCGCGTTCGGTTGGCTCTCACCAAGCCGGCGGTCCGGCGCGCCGGTGATCGCGAGGTGGCGGCGAATGATCCTGCGGGCCGGGCAACGGGTGGTCTTCATCGGGGACAGCATCACCGATTGTGGTCGACGCGACGTCGCCGCGCCCTACGGCAGCGGATACGTGAGCCTCGTGCGCGCCCTGGTCGACGCCCGGCACCCCGAGCTGGAGCTGGAGTGGGTCAACCGGGGTGTGGGCGGCGACACGGTGCGCGACCTGGCCGCCCGCTGGGACGACGACGCCATCGCCGAGCGGCCCGACTGGCTCGCCGTGCTGATCGGCATCAACGACATCTGGCGGCACTACGGTGACCGGCGCGACGAGGCCGTCGGCATCGAGGAGTACGAACGCAGCCTGCGCGACCTGCTCAAGCGGGCCGTCGCCGACACCGGCTGCCGACTGATCCTCGGCGACCCGTTCCTCATCGAGGCGGACCGCGCCGACCCGCAGCGCGCTGACACCGACAGGTACGCGGCGGTCGTGGCGGGGCTGGCCGCCGAGTTCGACGCGGTGCACGTGGCCAACCAGGCGGCGTTCGACCGGGTGCTGGCGGTGAGCCCGTCGACGCGCTGGGCCGACGACCGGGTCCACCCGCACCTGCCAGGTCACGCGGTCCTCGCCGACGCGTACCTCAGCGCCCTCGGCGCCTCCTGACCCCGGCGTCTGCCGGCCTCCGCGCCTCCCGACCCCCGGCCCCGCCCACGGCGAAGCGCCGGGCCGACCGTGTGGTCGACCCGGCGCGAACACCGCCGAGATCAGCCGCGCGCGGCCTGGTAGAGCCGCTCCGGCGTCACGGCTCCGGCGAGCACCCGGCCGTCGTCGGTGAGCAGCACACTGAACAGCTTGGCACTGAGCAGCCGGCCGCTGCCCCAGTCGCCACTGACGGCGGGCAGCCCGCCGAGCAGCTTCGACAGGTCCATGTCCGGTGCGGCGCCGGCGGCCGGCGTCGCCGGCTTGGCGGGGGCCTTTCCGTCGGCGAGCGGCCCGTCCAGCCGGGCGACCAGCACGGTCGTCCAGCCGGAGCCCACCACGCGGGTCTCCGGGTCGCCCGCCGGTGCGGTCTGACCGGGCTTGCCGGCGGCATTCGGCGCGGCGTGACCGGGCTTGCCGGCGGCCGGCACCTCGGCCTTCTCCTCGGTGACCGTCACGCCGGGCGGCGGGTTGAACGTGAACTGGTCGGCGTCCGGGCGGCGGTAGTCGACCTCGGTGAACGCCACCTCGAACGCCGGCTGGTCACTGCCCTTCGCGAGCACCTCGAAACGCAACGGCACGTGCTGCCTGGCGTCGATGGCGATCCGCAGTTGGTGCACGAGTGAGTCGCCGTCGCGCGGCTGGAGCACCAGCTCGTACGAGTCGCGGCCGGCGACGGTGGCCGAGCGGCCGACGCTGACCTCGGTGCTCGGGTCGATCGCGCCCAACGCCAGGTCGGCGGCCTGCTGCGGAGTGGCCGGCAGGCTCGCGGCCGGGTCCGGAGCGGGCTTCCAGGCCCCGGCGTCGCCACCCAGACTGCGGTGGGTGGCGGTGTTGGTGCGGCTCTGCCAGGTCCACAGGTCCCGGCCGTTGCGGATCACGTCCTGCTCACCGAGGGTGTCCAGCAGCGCCACCCGCTGCCGGTCCGGCCCGGAATACCAGACCCGCAGGGTGTGCGTGCCGGTCAGCATGGTGGTCAGTTCGTTGCCGGGGAGCAACCCGACCAGGGGCGGAAGACCGAGGTCGGCGCGCTGCACGACGGTCCCGGACAACCCCTCCAGCCGGGATGTCTGCAGGTCGACGAGGAGCTGAGCGGCGGTACGGGGCGGCAGGCTCGGTTCGGCCTCGGCGGCGAACGTGCCGATCGCCGCGCCGCCGCCGATGACGGCGACGGCCGCGGTGGCCGGGACCAGCCACCGCAGGACGGGACGGCTTCTCAGGACGGACATGGTGGCACCTCCTGGGGCCATCCTGCCCCCTCGGTGCTGTGAACGCGCTGAGGACACCGAACCGCGCCGATTGACCCGGGTGGCACCCTTGAGCTGTGCGCGTGCTGGTGGTGGAGGACGAGGCCCGGTTGGCGGCCGCCCTGCAACGTGGTCTCCAGGCGGAGGGCTTCGCGGTGGACGTGGCGGCGACCGGCCCGGCCGGCCTGGACGCGGCCCGGCACGGCGGGTACGACGCCATGATCCTCGACGTGATGCTGCCCGGGCTCTCCGGTTACGAGCTGGTCCGGCGGCTGCGCGCGGAGCAGCACTGGTTGCCGGTGCTGATGCTCTCCGCCAAGGACGGCGAGTACGACCAGGCCGACGGCCTCGACTGCGGCGCCGACGACTACCTGACCAAACCCTTCTCGTACGTGGTGCTGCTGGCCCGGCTCCGGGCGTTGCTGCGTCGGGGCGCGCCGGAGCGCCCGACCGTGCTGGCGGTCGGTGACCTGCGGTTGGACCCGGCCCGCCGACGGGTGACCCGGGCGGACGCCGAGGTGACGCTTACCGCGCGGGAGTTCGCGCTGCTGGACTACCTGATGCGCCGGCCGGGTCAGGTGATCTCCAAGGTCGAGCTGTTGGACCACGTCTGGGACGCGAGCCTGGAGACCGCGCCGAACGCCGTCGAGGTGTACGTCGGCTATCTGCGCCGCAAGCTCGGCCGGGACCGGCTGGAGACGGTCCGGGGTGCCGGCTACCGGCTGGCGACGTGACCGCCGACGGGCCGGAACCCGCCCGCCGGGCCAGGCTCGGCCGGATACCGGTCCTCGGGCTGCGCGGGCGGCTCATGGCGATCGGTGTGGTCGGTCTCACTGTCGGGCTGGCCCTGGGCGGGGTGGTGCTGCTCGGCGCGCTCGGCTTCGTGCTCCAGCGAAACGTCGACACCGAGGCGTTCCGCACCGCCGACGCGGTCACCCTGCTCGCCGCCGAGGACGCGCTGCCCGACCCGCTGCCGGTGGCCGGCGGCCAGGTCCGGGTGCAGGTCGTCGACGCGCAGGGGCGGGTCAGGGCGGCCTCGATCGACGCCGACCGCCTGGTGCCGATGGTCCGCCCGGAGCGACTCGACCGCGACGGTCGGCAGCGGCTGGAGGTGCCGGCCGAGCGGGTGGGGCTCGCCGGCCCGGTCCGGGTGGTGGCCGTACCCGCCGGCACCGCGGCCGACCCGCTCACCGTGCTCGTCGCCCGCTCGATGGCCGACGTGCGGCACAGCACCCACGTGGTCCGGACCATCCTGCTGGTGGCCTTCCCGCTGCTGGTGGCCGCGTTGGCCGGAGTGGCCTGGCGGGTGGTGGGTGCGACCCTGCGGCCGGTCGAGGCGTTACGTCGAGGTGCCGAGGAGATCACCGGGAGGGCCGGCGGCGGCCGGCTGCCGGTGCCGGCGTCGGCCGACGAGATCCACCGTCTGGCGCTCACCCTGAACGGCATGCTGGACCGGCTGGAGTCCGCCCGCCTGCGGCAGCGTGCGTTCGTCTCCGACGCCGCACACGAGTTGCGCAGTCCGCTGACAAACATCCGGACGGAGCTGGAGGTGGCCCAGCGCCTCGCCGACCGGACAGACTGGACGGCGGTGACCGCCAACCTGCTCGCCGACACCGACCGGCTGAGCCGGCTCGTCGACGACCTTCTGCTGCTGGCCCGCCTGGACGAGACCCCGCCGAGCCGGGGGACCGGCCCGGTGGAGTTGGGCGCGCTGCTGACCGAGGTCGCCGCCCGTTACCCGTCGCCGCCGGTACAGGTCGAGCTCCGCGCGGGCCCGCTCTGGACGACCGGCACCGTCGAGGAGTTGCGCCGCGTGCTGGCCAATCTGGTCGACAACGCGGTGCGGCACGCGTACGGCAGGGTCGTGCTCGCGGCCGAGGCGGCGTCGGTGGCCGTGGCGCCGGACGGACCTGGCGCGGGGGCGTACCACCTGGTCACGGTGACCGACGACGGCCCGGGGATCCCGGTGGCGGACCGGGTACGGGTCTTCGACAGGTTCACCCGGCTGGACGACGGCCGGGCTCGCGACGACGGTGGTGCCGGCCTGGGGTTGGCGATCGTCCGGGAGTTGGTGCGGCGCGCGGGCGGCAGCATCAGTCTGACCGACGCGCCGGAGCAGCCCGGGTTGCGGGTGTGTCTGCTGTTGCCGGCCGCGCCGGTCGAGGACGGCCATCCGTTGACGGTCCGTGACCGCAACCCACCCCCACCCGCAAAGGAATGACCCTTTGCTCTGCACCCGCGGAGGCGCCAGTTACGTGACGTGATGCTCGCGGCCGCGCGTCGGAGCGATGCCCGGGCCCGCGACGACGGTGGTGCCGGTCTGAGGTGGGCGATCGTCTGGGAGTTGCTGCGGCGGGCGGGCAGCATCGGCCTGACCGATGCGCCGGAGCAGCCCGGGCTGCGGTGCGCCTGCTGCTGCTGCCGCCGGCCGCGCCGGCGGAGGACGCCCAAGCCGTTGACTGTCCGTGACCGCGTCCCGCCCCCACTTGCCCAGCAATGACCCTTTGCTCTGCACCCGCGGAGGCGACAGCTACGTGATGTGATGCTCTCGGGCGCGCGTCGGAGCGACGCCCGCGACGTTTTGGCTGGTCATGCAGGGTGGTGCAGATAGGTAAGCAGAGCAAAGGCTGACTGGGGCATTTGATGAGGTCGGTCTGGGTGACGGTGTGTCGCGACTGGTCGCGGTGGTTCACCAGCCGACCGTGCCACGCTGAGTGAGGTCGGCGGGCGTGGTTGGTGGGTGTGGCTGGCAGATCGGCGGGCGTGGCTGGTGAACGACGCTGGCAGGTCGGCGGCGCGCACGTCGGCCGTGCGCACGTCGGCCGTGCGCACGTCGGCGGGCGGCGGGTCGGTGGCGGGTGGGTCAGCGGCGGCGGGTGCACACCTGCTTGGAGCGGGCCACGGTGTCCGTGGACCAGGCGACGGCGACGGTGAAGCAGAAGTCGTTGGTCCGGTTGAGTGCGTAGATGACGAAGCTGGTGGTGCCGGCGGGGAGCGTCGCGAAGATGTTGTGCGCCTGGCCGGTGCGGCCGCCGGCGATGACCACCGGGCCCTCGCTGCCGGCCGGGTAGGTCCAGTTGAGCGCGATGCTGTCCCGGGTGTCGCGCAGGGTCACCGCGCTGGGTGGGGTGCCGGGCGGTGCCGCGGCGGCCGCCGACGTGGGTGCCGTGCCGCCCGGGGCGGGCGCGGCGCTTGCCGAGCCGCTGGCGGTGGGGGAGGCGCTGGCCGGTGGTGGGGTCGGTTCGTCGTCGCCGTCGACCCGGGCCACCCCGGCGATCACCGCCGCCGCGCCGAGGAGCACCACGACCACGCCGGCTACCAGCACCGGCACCAGCCGGTTGCGCTGCTCCGGCGGCGCGCGGTGCACGGGCACCGGCAGCAGTCGCGACGGCGTGTACGGCTCGACCGGTCCATGCAGGTCCGACCGTGCGGACGGGGGCGCCGGCGCGTCGGGGTCCGGGGAGGTGTGCGGGGCGGGCTGCGCGTATGGATCCGGCGTCGTGTGCGGGTCGGACGGCACGCCGGGGTCGGCGGCAGCGGCAGGTCGGTACAGCCGGTACACCCCGGGCTGCTCCTGTGTGCCGCCGGCCAGCCCCACCACCGATGGGGGCACCGGAGGGTCGGTGCGGTGCGGCGAGGGCTCGTCCGCAGGTGCGGTCGGCCACCTGGTGCCCGTCGACCCGACCGCCTCGTCGGAGGGCAGCCGGGGGTTCGGGACCGCCCCGGCGTGGTGGGTGGCGGCTGCTGACGGGTGGTAGCCCGATTCGGCCGGCCCGTCTTCCTGCGGTGGGACCCGGGCGGCCGGAACGACCGGCGTGTCCCGGGCGGTGGGTGGGTTGTCCGCGCAGACATGGTCGGGGTTCGCCGCGGCCCGGGCCAGGGCCGCCACCTGGGCGGCCAGCGGGTCGTCGGCGGGCAGGTGCTGTCGGCACAGCTCACGGGCGAGCGCCAGGTTGTCGTGCGCCTCGGTGAACTGCCCGCAGTCACGCTGCATCGCCCCGAGCCGCGCCAGCATCTTGATGCCGCTGGGGTGCCCGTCGCCGTACACCTCGCGGTGCAGCTCCCAGGCGTCCTGAAGGCGGTCGCGGGCCACCGTGCACTGGCCGCGCGCGTACTCGACCGTGGCCAGGTCGGCGTGTGCGGCGAGCACCCGCAGCGACTCCGGGCCGTCCTGCGCGGTCAGCTCGATGATGACTTCCTGGTAGAGGCGTGCCGCCCGGGAGTGGCTGCCCACCCGGTGCAGCACCGCGGCCAGGGTCGCCGCGGCGGCCACCGTGCGCGGGTCGGCGCGGCCGTGCAGGCGGGTGGTGGCCGCGTACGCGAAGGCGGCCCACCCCCGGGCCGAGTGCGGCTCACCGAGGGCGATCAGCACCCGCGCCTGGAGGCTCGCCGCCTCGGCCAGTTCGGGGGTGGCGTTGGCCGGGCGGGGGTCGGCGTCGGTGAGCGCGTCGGACAGCAACTGCTGTGCGCCGGCCAGATCGCCGGAGGACACGAGGTGGTGCGCTTGATCAGTCAACTCACCGAAGCCGGAAGACACGCCCCATCGTGCTCATTTGACGACGGTAAGTACAAGACCCGCGCCGGTGTCGATTGGTCAGGATCCGGTCAGGTGCTCGGCCAGGGTCTCGCTGATCCGGCGCAGTTGGTCGACCTGAGCGGGGGTCAACGCGTCGAACAGGTGGCGGCGTACCCCCTCGACGTGGCCGGGCGCGGCGGCCGCGAGGGTGGCGAAACCCTCGTCGGTGAGCACCGCGATCTGCCCGCGCCGGTCGGTGGGGCACTCCTCGCGGCGGACCCAGCCGGCGGCCTCCAGCCGGGCAACGGCGTGCGAGAGCCGGCTGCGTGACGACCCGGCGGCATCGGCCAGCTCGCTCATCCGCAGTTGGCGACCCGGGGTCTCGGAGAGCCGGACCAGGATCTCGTAGTACGCGTGCGGCATGCCCACGTCGCGCTGGAGCTCGCGGTCGAGAGTGTCCATCAGTGCCCGGGTCGCGGTGAGGTACGCGCGCCAGGTGCGCTGTTCGTCGGGGTCGAGCCAGCGGGTCATGGCGCCCATCATACCGCCGATGGTTGAACTCTCAACTAAACCGGGGTAGTCTCGGGTCATGGGTATTCATCGACTCAACCACGCGGTCCTCTACGTCAGTGACCTCGCCCGCAGCGTCGCGTTCTACCGCGACGTGCTGGGCTTCCGCCAGGTGGCGATGACCCCGGACGGCTTCCGGGGCGCCACCTTCCTCCAGGCCCCCGACTCCACCAACGACCACGACCTCGGCCTCTTCGAGGTCGGCGCGGCTGCGGGGCGCTCGACCGCCGGCCGGTCCACCGTCGGCCTCTACCACCTCGCCTGGGAGGTGGACACGCTCGACGAGCTGGCCGTCACCGCCGAGCGGCTCGCCGCGGCCGACGCCCTGGTCGGCACCTCCGACCACGGCTCGACCAAGAGCCTCTATGGCAAGGACCCGGACGGCCTGGAGTTCGAGGTGGTCTGGTTGATCCCGGCCGACCTGCTCGACGACGCCGCGCTTGCCGCCCGCAAGCAGATCGGTCGGCTCGACCTGGACGCCGAGCGGCGGCGCTACGGCGGGCAGACCCGGGGTGGGGTGGGGATCTCCGTCCCGGCCTGACCGCTCGTACGGTAGAACGGACCGATGCCGACCGACCGGACCACCGAATTCCTCCGCGAGCTGCTGGTCCGCCAGTTGACGACCTGGCTGCCCGCGGCCCTGCACCGCTCCCGCCGGGCGACGATCGCCGTCGCGGGTGCGGACGCGGGCAGCGCGGAGGCCGCGCTGCGCCTGGTCGCCACGCACGGCGACCAGGTGCGCGGCCGGCAGGTGACGGTGCTGGTGCTGGCCGACCCCGATGCCAACGCCGACCCCGGCCCCAACGCCGGCACCGACCTGCCGGCCCGACTCGGCCCGATCGAGGCTGAGCTGCCCGCCGAGGTCACCGTGCACCTGCTTCCCGGCGACGCCTACCGGCTGCCGGTCGCGGTGAAGGCCGCCGGGGCGGCCGGCGCGCCGCTGTTCTCCTTCGTGGACCTGCCCGGCGCGGTGACGCCGAAGCTGCTCACCGCCGCAACCAACGGCCGGACCGGAGAGCTGCTGCTGCACATCAGTGAGAGCGCCCGAGCCGCGCTCGTCTCCGCCGGCTTTCCCCTGGTCGCCGAGGTGGCGACGGTGCTGCCCGAGAGCCCGGCTGCCGGGGTCGTCGCGTTCGGCAGCCGCTCCGACCGGAGTCTGGAGGCGGTCCGCGACGCGCTCTGGGCGGTCGGCGCGGAGTTCGCCGTGCGCTACGGCGACCCACTCGACCCGACCGGCACCACTGTCGACGTGGTGAACGACCCCGACATGGAACCGCTGGCCCACGAGTTGCTGGCCGAGCTGCGGGCGGGCGGGTCGCGGCCGGTCACCGAGCTACGCCGGCACGCCCTCACCGCGACCGTCTACCGGGCCGCCCACGTCAACCAGGCGCTTGCCGACCTGCTCGACGCCGGCGTCCTGCGACGCGACCGCGAGTCCGGCCGCCTGGCCGGCGACGAAACCATCACCCTGGCGCGCTGAGCCCACGCCGCAGACGCCGAGCGGGGTGCCGGTGAATCACCGGCACCCCGCTCGACTCCCGGGATGGTTACGACCGGGACTTGTCCTGCTTCCAGGACAGTGGACCCGGCAGGTCGACCCGGTGTGCGCGGGCCTTGGAGTTCCAGGACCAGCGGCCGATCTTGATGCTCCACGAGGAGAAGCCGTTCTCGGTGAAGTTCAGGATGATCGGACCGTACTTCTTGCGCTTGCGAAACATGAGGCCCATCGGAGGTCTCCCCTCGTCACCGTTCCCTGCCGTGTCGAGATCGAACATTCCCGGACCGGCAACTTTTGAAACCCTCTCGCTGTCCGGCCTGGACGGTCGCCCGGCAGGCATGGCAATCTCTATTCATCAGATAGGTGTTGCGGCACGGTAAACGCTGGTCGGGGTGCTTCGTAACATCGGCAGCGATAGAAGTCTCATCTTCTGGAAGGCCGTTGACCGCCCGTCCCGATCGCCGGCAGCATGGGGTCATGTCGCAGCGGGATGAGCTTCTCCTCACCGCTCGTGTGCACGTCGACCTGGTCCGGCACGCGAGCGCGCTCTGTTGAGCTGACCGGTCCATCCGGCTCGGCTCCAGCGCCGCACTCCCACCGCCCGCCCGCTCAACGCGGAGCAGCGTGCCTCCACGCCCTCATCCGGGCGTCCTCGCTCCCATCGTGGACAGATCAGGAGACTCCTCATGTCCCCACCCCGTCGTGTCATCTCGCGTACCCTCGCCGCCGCTGCCGCTCTGGTCGTGCTCGCCGCCACCGCCGGTTGCGGCGGTGACGCCGCGGCCGACGGCGCCCAGGCCGGCGAGCTGCGCTACCAGGGCTCGGTCGGTCAGGTCACCCTCCCCGAACTCGCCGCCGACCTCGGCTACCTCGGCGACGTCAAGCTCAACTGGATCGGCAACGTCACAGGTGGTCCGCAGGACATCCAGGCGACCGCCACCGGGCAGAGCGACTTCGGCGGCGCGTTCAACGGCGCCATCGTCAAGCTCGCCGCCGCAAACGCCCCGATCACGGCCGTGGTCAGCTACTACGGTTCGGACGCGCAGACCTTCCAGGGCTACTACGTGCTCGACGGCAGCCCGATCCGCGGCCCCCGCGACCTGATCGGCAGGAAGGTCGGCATGAACACCCTCGGCGCGCACGCCGAGGCGGTGCTCAAGACCTGGCTCGCCCGTGGTGGTCTCACCCCCGCCGAGATCAAGCAGGTCGAGCTGGTCGCCCTGCCGCCGGTCAACACCGAGCAGTCGCTGCGGCAGCGGCAGATCGACGTCGCGGTGCTGGGCGGGGTGATCCGCGACAAGGCGGTCGCCGGCGGCGGGATCCGCACCATCTTCACCGACTTCGAGTTGCTCGGGGCGTTCAGCGGCGGCACCTACGTCTTCCGCGACGACTTCATCAAGCGCAACCCGGAGACCGTCAGGGCGTTCGTCACCGGCGTCGGCAAGGCCATCGAGTGGGCCCGCAGCCAACCCCGCGAGACCGTGGTCGCCCGGATGCGCGACATCATCGGCAAGCGCGGCCGCAACGAGGACCCGTCGCTTGTCGCGTACTGGAAGAGCAGCGGCGTCGCCGGTCGCGGCGGCGTGATCGGCGAGCAGGAGTTCGGCACCTGGATCGACTGGCTCGCCGCCGAGGGCGAGCTGAAGGGTGAGCGTCCGAAGCCCGGCGACGTCTACACCAACAGGTTCAACCCGTTCGTGGACGGGGGGAGCGCGTGAGCACCGACAAGATCCTCTTCGAGCGGGTGAGCAAGAGCTTCCCGGTCCGCGCCGGTCGGCGTGGCGGCGCCGGCGCGGTCACCGCGCTCGACGAGGTCACCCTCGGGGTACGCCCCGGCGAGTTCCTGGTCGTCGTCGGCCCCAGCGGCTGCGGCAAGTCCACCCTGCTCGACCTACTCGGCGGGCTCACCGAGCCAACCGGGGGGCGGGTGCTCGTCGACGGTCGTCCGGTCACCGGCCCCGGCCTGGACCGGGGCATCGTCTTCCAGCAGTACGCGCTGCTGCCGTGGCGTACCGCCGCCGGCAACGTCGAGTTCGGGCTGGAGGCCAAGGGGGTGCCCCGGGCCGAGCGCGCTGCCCTGATCGAGCACCACCTCGACCTTGTCGGCCTGCGCGGGTTCGCCGACCGCTACCCGCACGAGCTGTCCGGCGGGATGAAGCAGCGGGTGGCCATCGCCCGCAGCCTCGCGTACGACCCGGACGTGCTGCTGATGGACGAGCCGTTCGCCGCCCTGGACGCGCAGACCCGTGACTCGTTGCAGGACGAGCTGGTGCGCATCTGGGCGCGTACCGGCAAGACGGTCGTGTTCATCACCCACGGCATCGACGAGGCCGTCTACCTGGGTCAGCGGGTGGCGGTGCTGACGTCCCGGCCCGGGCGGCTCAAGCGGGTCATCGACATCGACCTCGGCGACCGGGACGCGGTCGAGGACGTCCGCTCCACCGACGCGTTCCGCCACCACCGGCACCAGATCTGGACCCTGCTGCGTGACGAGGTGCGCGCCGCCCAGGCGGCTGAGGGCACCGGCGTCCGCCACACCGAGGAGGCCCGTGTTGGTTGACGTCGTCGAACGCCCCACCCGACTCACCGGCTCACCGGCCGTGCCCCGCGCGGCTGTCGACAGTGATGTTCCCGGTCGCGCCGGTCGACTGCTCGGCCTCGGCGGGAAGGTGCTGCACCGCAGCGTCGCGATTCTCGCGCTGGCCGCGGTCTGGGAGGGCGCACCCCGGCTCGGGCTGGTGGACCGGGTGTTCCTGCCCCCGCTGTCGGAGGTGCTCGTCGCCTGGTGGGAGTTGCTGCGCAGCGGGCAGCTCGCCGAGCACGTGGGGGCGAGCCTCACCCGGTCGCTCGCCGGGCTCGGCCTGGCGGTGCTCACCGCCATCCCGCTCGGGCTGCTGATCGGCTGGTACCGGCCGCTCGCCGAGCTGCTCAGCCCGCTGTTGGAGGTATTCCGCAACACGGCGGCGCTGGCCCTGCTGCCGGTGTTCGTGCTCATCCTCGGTCTGGGGGAGACCTCCAAGATCGCACTGGTGCTGTACGCGTGCTCCTGGCCGATCCTGCTGAACACCATCGCCGGGGTGAAGGGCGTCGACCCGTTGCTGATCCGGTCGGCGCGTTCGATGGGGCTCAACCACCTGCGGCTGTTCCAGAAGGTGATCCTGCCGGCCGCCGTACCGACCATCTTCACCGGCGTCCGACTGGCCGGGGCGTACTCGATCCTGGTGCTTGTCGCGGCGGAGATGGTCGGCGCGAAGGCCGGCCTCGGCTACCTCATCAACTACGCGCAGTACAACTTCGCGATCGCCGACATGTACTCCGGGATCATCACGATCTCCGCCATCGGGCTGGTCGTCAACCAGCTCCTCGTCGCCCTCGAACGTCGCTTCTCCACCTGGCGCGTCGACGTCTCTGCCGGATAGGACGGACACCAATGACCCGCACCCTGCACCTCAACGCGTTCCTGATGGGCGTCGGCCACCACGAGGCCGCCTGGCGGCACCCCCGCACCGACCCGCGTCGGGTCACCGACGTACGGCACTTCCAGGAGCTGGCCCGGATCGCCGAACGCGGCACCCTCGACTCGCTGTTCCTCGCCGACGGCCTCTCGGTCGGGCCGAACCCCCGGCACAACATCCAGGCCGTCTTCGAGCCGCTGACCCTGCTCGCCTCGCTGGCCGCGGTGACCGAACACATCGGCCTCATCGCAACGGTCTCCACCACCTACAACGAGCCGTTCCACGTTGCCCGCAAGTTCGCCTCACTGGACCACCTCAGCGGCGGCCGGGCCGGCTGGAACATCGTCACGTCCGCCCAGGAGCGGGAGGCGGTCAACTTCAACCGGGACAGCCACCCCGCGCACGCCGACAGGTACCGGCGGGCCGCCGAGTTCGTCGACGTGGCCACCAAGCTCTGGGACAGCTGGGAGGACGACGCACTGGTCTTCGACACCACGGCCGGGGTGTTCGCCGACACCGACCGGGTGCACGAGGTGGCCCACCGGGGCCCGGAGTTCCAGATCCGGGGCCCGCTGAACATTCCGCGCGGCCCGCAGGGCCGGCCGCTGCTGGTGCAGGCCGGCTCGTCACCGGACGGGATCGCCTTCGCCGCCCGCTACGCCGAGGCGGTCTTCACCGCACAGCAGACCCTCGCCGACGGGCAGAGCTTCTACGCCGAGCTGCGCCGGCAGGTCACCGCCGCCGGCCGGGACCCGGACCTGGTGAAGATCCTGCCCGGCATCGCGCCGGTGCTCGGCGGCACCGAGGCCGAGGCGCAGGCGCTCGCCGCCGAGTTGGAGGAGCTGATCGTCCCCGACTACGCCCTCGCCCAGCTCTCCGGCATGCTCGGCATCGACCTGACCGGCCTGCCGTTGGACGGGCCGCTGCCGGAGCTGCCGTCCGCCGGCACCGTGCAGGCCCACCAGAGCCGCTACCAGCTCGTCACCGACCTGGCCCGCCGGGAACAGCTCACCGTCCGGCAGTTGATCGGCCGGCTCGGTGGCGGTCGGGGGCACCGGGTCGTGGCCGGTACGCCGGAGCAGGTCGCCGACCAGATCGAGCTGTGGTTCACCCAGGGCACCGCCGACGGGTTCAACATCATGCCGCCGCACCTGCCCGGCGGCCTCGCCGACTTCGTCGACCACGTGGTGCCGGTGCTGCGCTCCCGTGGCCTGTTCCGCACCGAATACACCGGTCGGACGCTGCGCGAGCACTACGGGCTGCCCCGACCGGCAAGCGCGTACGCCGCGTCGGCCCTGGTGTCGGCGTGACCACCGTGGAGCGGCCGGCGACGGACGTCGCCGAGCTGCTACCGGTGAACCCGGACCTGTTCCGTGCCCTGCTGCGGCGGCAGGCCACGAGCGTCACCGTGGTCACCGCGGTCGCCCGGGGCACCGACCCCGCCTGCCTGGGTGGGATCGGCGCGCCCATCCGGGCGGGCTTCACCGCGACCTCGTTCACGTCGGTGTCGCTGGACCCTCCGCTCGTCTCGTTCTGCCTCGGGGTGGCGTCGTCGAGCTGGCCGGTGCTCGCCCGCGCCGAACACGTCGCCGTGCACCTGCTCCGCGCCGGGCAGCGGGAGGCCGCCGCGGTCTTCGCGACGAGCGGCATCGACAGGTTCGCCGCGTACCCGGACTGGACGTCCGGACCGTTCGGGGTGCCGCTGCTCGGCGGGGTGCTGGCCCGGCTGCTCTGCCGGGTGGTGCACCGGGTGCCGGCCGGCGACCACACGCTGGTGATCGCCGAGCCGCTGGCGCTCGGCGACGGCGGCGACGGCGCCCCGCTGGTCCACCACCGGGGCGGCTACACCACCGCCGTCCGGCCGTGACGGCACCGACCACGGCCGACCTGCTCGTGTTGGACCGGGCCGCCCAGGACCTGCTGTTCCGGGCGGCCCGCACGGCCAACACGTTCACCGACGAGCCGGTCACCGACGCCCAGGTCGCCGCGATCCACGACCTGATCCGGTACGGGCCGACCGCGTACAACGGCCAGCCGCTGCGGGTGGTGCTGCTCCGCTCGGCGGCGGCCCGCGCCCGGCTGCTGCCGTACGTTTCGTCGAGCAACCGGGCGAAGACGGCCACCGCGCCACTGGTGGCGGTGCTCGCCGCCGACGTGGACTTCCACGAGCGGCTGCCCGAGCTGTACCCGCACCGGCCGCAGGCCCGCGACTGGTTGGCCGACCGTCCGGCCCGCGCCGAACAGGCCCGCTTCAGCGCCACCCTCCAGATCGGCTACCTGCTCGTCGGCGTACGCGCCGCCGGGCTGGCCGCCGGCCCGATGGCCGGGTTCGACGCGGCCGGGGTGACCCGTGAGTTCTTTCCGGACGGGCGGCACGAGGCGCTGCTGCTGCTCAACCTGGGGCACCCCGGCCCGGACGCCTGGGAGCGGCGGTTGCCCCGACTCGACACCGAGGAGGTGGTGTGGGCGCTGTGAGCCGGCACCGGGTCAGCGGGGCTCCCACGCGTCGGGCAGCGCGGTGAGCTTGCGGACGTGCGCGGGCAGTCGACCGCTGACGATCTCGGCGAGGCTCACCTCGTCGACGACCCGCCGCACGGCGGCACGGACCGCCACCCACAGGCCGGGCAGGTTCTCCGCCGAACCCTCGTACCGGGTCTCCTCGGGGCGCAGCCCGCGTACCCCCGCCAGTGGGCCCTCGACGGCGCGCAGCACCGCGCCGACGGTCACCTCGCGGGGCGGGCGCGCGAGGGTGTAGCCGCCCTCGGCGCCGCGTTGGGCGCGGACGATGCCGGCCCGGCGCAGATCCGCCAGGACCGCTTCCAGGAACTTGCGGGGCATGTCCTGCTCCGCGGCGATGACCTGGGTGGACAGCAGCGAGGGGTACGCGGTGGCGAGGCTCAACGCCGCCCGTACCGCGTAGTCGCCGCGCGCGGAGATCTGCACCCTGCCATCATGCCCGGCCGGTGCCGCCCGGCCCCGCGGTGGGCGGGCCGGGTCTCGTGGCGTGCCCGCCGTTCGCGGGTTCGCCGAGGCCCCCGGGGCGGAACCGGCCACCGTTGACGCTCGTCGAATCGGCCGGCGGTCGAGGTCGGACCACCCGACCGGCGGCCGGCTGGTCGCGGGCGGCCCGGAACGCGCCGGGGCTGACCCCGACCTCGCGGGTGAAGAAGCGGCCGAAGTTCGTGGGCTCGGAGAAGCCGAGCTGCCGGCCGATCTGGGCGATCGGCTGATCCGTCGCGGCGAGCAGCCGGCTGGCCTGCAACGCGACCCGCTCGTCGATGACCTGCTTGGCGCTGCGGCCGGTGATGGCCAGGCAGGCCCTGGTCAGGGTCCGCACCGAGCAGCCGAGCTCGGCCGCATAGTCCTCCACCCGTCGGCTGCGCGGATAGCCGTGCTCCACCTCGCGACGGAACCGGTGGAACGTCTCGTCCTCGGGTCGGGACGGCGGCCGGCCGGTGTGGGCCAGGGCGAGGCGCAGCAGCAGCACTGCCAGTTGGTGCCGGAGCAGCGCGCGGGCGGTGGGGTCGTCGGGGTGCCGCTGACAGTCCACCGCCAACTGGCTGACCTCGCTGATCACCGCGTCCTCGTCCTCACCTGCCAACTGCCGCCAGGTCGCGGTCCTGGTCAGGTCGACGTCGAAGCCGTCCAGGGCCCCGGGCTCCCAGGCGACCACCGTGGCGTCGAACTGGGGGCCGGCGCAGCGCAGCACCTGACCGGGGCGGACCCGCAGCAGCGTGCCGGGGCGGCACGGCAGCAGGTGGAAGTCGAGCTCCGCGTCGCCGTGCCGGCGCGTGGTGAGAATCAACAGCTCCCGCTCGACGATCACCGGCCGACGCCAGCCCGGGTCACCGGCGAGGTCGGCCAGGGCGAACGTGGCTATCTCGTCGGTGACGGGAGACGCCGTTCCGATCGATGGCGCGGGGGAGGGATCGGTGGAGACCATCGCCTGCGACGGTAGCCCGAACCGCAGGTCACCGCATCCCGGTCGACGCCCGTGGCGGAATCGGCGGTGCGCCGCGGGCTTGTCCCGGCCCCCGCGGCCGGGCTACGTTACCCGGCGGTAGTGCCGCCGGTCGGCGGTCCGCCCGGCCTCCGCCGGCCAGCCGACCGACCGGTGACCCCCGCCGACTCGCGATGGGATGGGCATGACGCAGCTGTTCTCGGTCGAAGGTAAGACGGTCCTGGTCACCGGCGGCTCGCGGGGGATCGGGCTGATGATCGCCCAGGGCTTCGTCCGGGCCGGCGCACACGTGATCATCTCGTCGCGCAAGGCGGACGTCTGCGCGGCGGTCGCCACGACCCTCTCCGCCGAGGGTCGCTGCGAGGCTATCCCCGCCGACCTCGGCGACGACGCCGGTGCCGAGACGTTGGCCGCCGCCGTACGGGAGCGCTTCGACAGTCTCGACGTGCTGGTCAACAACGCCGGCGCGACCTGGGGCGCACCACTCGAGGAGTATCCCGGGGCCGCGTTCGACAAGCTCTGGGCGGTAAACGTCAAGGCCGTCTTCCGGCTCACCACCGCGCTGCTGCCGGCGCTGCGCGCCGCCGCAAGCGCCGACGACCCGGCCCGCGTGATCAACATCGGGTCCATCGACGGCATCCGGGTGCCGATGATGGAGGTGTACGCGTACTCGGCCACCAAGTCGGCCGTGCACATGCTCACCCGCAGCCTGGCCCACCAACTCGCCGGTGAGCAGATCACCGTCAACGCGATCGCGCCCGGCCCGTTCGACAGCAAGATGATGGCATTCGCGCTCGACGACCCGGCGAGCCGCGCCGCCATCGAGCAGCAGGTGCCGCTGGGCCGCATCGGCCGCCCCGAGGACATGGCCGGCACGGCCATCTACCTCTCGTCCCGGGCCGGCGCCTACCTCACCGGCGCGGTCATCCCGGTCGACGGCGGCATCACCACGCACGGCTGAGCGGCGGCCGACCCGGGCCGGGCTGTCCGCGTACCCCCGGGTGTGCCGGAGCCGCGCGGACTCGGCAGATCCGCGCGGCCCCAGGATGGCCGGTGTTGCTTTTTTCGGGCGGTCAGCGACCGGCGAGCAGCCGGGTCACCGCCGTGTCGACGTCCAGGTGCTCGGCCTCACGGCCGCGCGGGACGACGACGTAGGTCCGTCGAAGGAAACGCACCAGGACACTGCGCGGCACCTCGAAGAGGGCGTTGCCGTCCGGTGACGAGAGGGCCAGCGCGACGAAGTCGCCGCGCGGTGTGGCCCAGGGCCAGACCCGCACATCCCCGATGCCGGCCGGCTCGTCCAGGCCGGTGACCAGAAGTTCGCGAGCGAACGACCAACTCACCGCCTCGCCCCCGGCCGACTCGGCATGGAACAGGACATGGACCGCATACGGGTCAGCAGGGTCGTAACGCAGACTGGCACGCACCGGCAGAGCGGTGGCGTCAGGTGCGACGAGCCTTAGCGACGTCTCGACCTCTACGGTCGTCGGTCGGATGACACTCATGGACGTTCTCCCCCCGGCACCGCTGCGGAACGCGCGTGTCCCGCTTTTCCCATACTCAGGTGCTACCTCTGGCTACGCTCCGCCATACGCTGACTTCACCCAGTGGTGGGAAGGGGGTCGGAATCGCTGCGTGAATGTGAACATTCATGTAGGATTGCCGGTTCTGCCCAGTGTGTGATCCCGCCCGGTATCGGGTGGCTCAGTCGTCGACTTACTCCGGTAACGTCCAGTCGGCCGTTGCAGTGACGGGCCCGAGCGACACTGGGGGGTGAAATGGTGGCGAAGCGATCCTCAGTGGATCCGGCGGCGGCGCCCGGCCCGCCGAAAGTAGCGGCCCGAGCAACCGAAAAGCGGGGGTACGGAGTGCCGATGGAGCAGCCCGAACGGGCCGGTCGGCCGGCGTCCGACGCCGGTCGTTCCAGTGGCGGCGGCGGTGCCGGTCGTCGCGGCGGTGCCGGTCGTCGCGGCGGTGCCGGTCGTCGCAACGGTGCCGGTCGTCGTGGCGGTGCCGGCGCTGATCGCGGCAGTGACGCCGGCGCCGGTCGTGGCGGAGTCGCCGTGCAGGACCCGCCAGCCCGCCCCCGCTGGCGCGAGCGGATCTCGCTGACCCTCGACCTCATCCGCGCCAACCCCACCGGCCGGATCGCCCTCAAGATCTTCATCGCGATCGCCGGGGCGCTCGTGGTCACCATCGGCATCGCCCTCATCCCGCTCCCCGGGCCGGGCTGGCTGCTGGTGATCGCCGGTTTGGGCATCTGGGCCGTCGAATACCACTGGGCGCGGCGACTGCTCGGCTTCACCCGCCGCCACGTCCACGGTTGGACACGTTGGGTAACCAGGCAGTCGCTGCTGGTGCGAGTCGTGCTCGGCTCGGTCGGCCTGGTCTTCGTGGCCACCGTGGTCTGGCTGTCCCTCAAGTACAGCCTCGGCATCGACGTGGTGGCCGCGGCGATGCACTACCTCGCGACGCACTGACCCCGGATTTCCGGTCCGGTTCCACGATCGGGTAGAGTCAGTGGCGCTGAGGGCGATTAGCTCAGTGGGAGAGCGCTTCGTTCACACCGAAGAGGTCGCTGGTTCGATACCAGCATCGCCCACCCTCAGTTTGTGCAGGTCAGAAGCTCGTTACCGAATTAGTCGGTAACGAGCTTCGCCGTATGTGCCGCTTACATTGGGAGCAGATTGGGAGCAGCGGCTCTGGTTGGGCAGCCCTGCGGGCGGCGATAGGGCAGTCCGATGCCCCGATCGTTCGACGCTTCGTTCAGATGCCAGCTCCAGCAGCATCGTGAGGGCTGCGACAACAGCAGCCTCAACCGTCCATGGTGTCTGGAACAGAGGTGAGCACCAGGTACGGCCATTAGACGGGAGTTGCGGTCCAGGTGTGGGCGTAGATCGTGTCGGCCGTGTTCGCCATCGTGGGTCCGCGGCCGGAGTGGGTAGTGCATGCACCCTGGTTGGTCAGCCCGTGCTCGCGAATGATGATCGTCCAGCGCTCAGGGCTAGAGCATCGGTTTCCTAAACAGCACGCATCTTTCAACCGCAGGCTGCTGACCTGCGGTTTCCTGCCTCGGATCCGGCGGTCGTCCTCGTCAACGGGGAACGCGGTGGCGTCGTGCAGGCTGGAGACGCCGACGATGAGGGTCAGCGCGTCCCTAAGATTCGTAGCGACCAGGCCCCCTCGCCCTCTGAGCTGACATAGAGCACCGACCGTACCGCGCTCGCACCGACCAGGAGAAAGGAGCCGCCGGAGCCGTCGCCGGCGATGGTCGCCAGTGGTTCGCCGCCGGGCAGGGTCACCGGCTCGATCGGTCCGTTGGCGGCACGGGCGACCTCGAAGTCGAAGAGGGCAAGCAGGTCGGCGATCCACGGAGGGCCATGGATTATGTCGAGCAGTTCATGGTCCGTCACGGCGTCTTGCAGACCAGGGCACCGCCGCCGCGTAAGCCTCGCGCCGGCACGTCAGCCCGTGTTCCAAGCGCCCGTGCCGGATCGTTCGGATGCTTTGGATCTGCCACCGGGCTAAACCGGCCCCGAATGCGTCGTGCAGCACGGGGTGGTCGTACGAGGGGTGCCGTCGACACCGCACGCGACGCGAGCCAGATGCGCCGCGGCCTGGGTCAACCCTCGATCGAAGCCCATTTCGGCCCGCTGCGTACCTGTACGGGACAGTTCGGGACAGCCAATCGCCCTTCCCTTGATCACGGCCCGACGACCAGTCTGGCGTGGACACCCGGCGGCCCGACCACCGACCGCCAGGATGCGCCCGTCGAGGAAACCGGGGGACAGGATGACAGAGGTACGCCTGCTCGGAGAGCTCTGCGTGTACGTGAACGACAGGCCGGTGGAGCTCGGGCACTCGCGGCAGCGGGTATTGTTGGCCGCGCTCCTGGTCGACGCCGGCCGCCCAGTCCCGGTCGACCAGCTCATCGATCGCGTCTGGTCGGACCGTCCGCCACAACGGGTCCGGTCGGTCGTATACACCTACCTGTCGAGGCTGCGCGCGGCTCTTCGCACGAGCGACGCCTTGGCGATCGAACGCCGACCAGGCGGCTACCGTTTCTCCGCCAAACCCGAACTGATCGATATATATCGTTTTCGTAGACTCGTACGAAGTGCCCGCGCTGCACGACCAACGCAGGCAGTGCGGGCGTACGAGCAGGCTTTCGGGCTATGGGGCGGCACCGCGCTGCCGGGTTTGAACACCGCATGGCTCGACACCGTACGGGATTGCCTCCACCACGAGCTGCTGGTTGCGCAGCTCGACTACTTCGAGGTGGCGCTCCGGTTAGGCCGGGCCGGCAAACTCCTGCCCGACCTGCTTTCCCTGACCGCAGAGCATCCCCTCGACGAACGACTAGCCGGACACCTGATGCTCGCCCTGCACTGTTCCGGCCGGCAAGCCGACGCGTTGCAACGATATCGCGCCACGCGGCACCTGCTGGCCACGGAACTCGGCGTGAGCCCAAGTGCCGAACTGGACGAGGTCCACCGTCGGATCCTGACGGGTGAGCCGCCGCCTTCCCCTCCCCTGGCCTGGGGGGACGGTGCAGGGCGCTGGTCCGAGCGGCGACGCTGGCAGATCCGGACCAGTGGACGACGCCGTCGGCCGTAAGTCACTACGTAACCCGCGAGAACCGGCGGGCCGCACCCACCACGGCCAACATGGCAACCGTGCCGACCAGAGTGACCTCCAGTGCGACGGGCGGCTGCCAGCCTGCCCACTGAGGTCCGGGCAGGGCTCCGGCAGTCGCATCATCGAGCGTCCGGCGTATCGCATCGACCGCATAGGTCATCGGGTTGAGCAGCGCCAGCACATTCAAGGGGCCAGGCAGCACCGACACCGGGAACAGCGCTCCCGACAGAAACACCATCGGCATCATCGCCGTACCCACCACCGCCTGGAACATCTCTATCCGCTGTACCGAAACCGCCGCCAGCGCCCCGAGCGCCGTGAAAGCCAGGGTGACGACGAGCATTTCCATCAGTACCAGCACCAGCCGAGCGGGCTGATAGGTCATTCCGATCAGCAACGCCGTCGCGAGCACGGCAGCCCCGTACGCGGTGGCCGAGGTCGCGCCGCCGAGGCAGATGCCAGTCATCAAGGCGGATCGACGTACCGGTGCGACGAGCATCTCGCGGAGGAATCCCGATCGTCTGTCCCAAACGATGGAGATGCCGGTGTTCACCGCCGGACCCTGCACGGCCATCAGTATGACGCCGGGAAGGAAATATGCGCGGAAATCCACGCCACCGGCCACGGTCGCGTTCATTCCAGTGCCGAGAACCACCAGGAACAACAGCGGCATGAGCAGGCTGAGCAGAATCCCGTAGGGCGACCGGAGAAGCCGGATCAGCTCGCGTTGCCACATGACCCGAACAGTGCGCAGATCCCGGCCGATCGTCTCGGCGAGACTGATCTCGTCTGCTGTCGGCCCCGCGTGTGCGCGCGTGACAGTACCGTGCTCGGCCATGGCTCATCCCCGCTCTGCTCGGCTGTCTTCGGTGTCCCGGATGGCATGTCCGGTATGTTGCAGGAAAGCGTCGTCCAGCGTCGGTGCCGTCACAGCCACCGAATAGACCGGAACGCTGAGTCCGGTGCACAGGCGGGGCACCATCCGGGCCGCGTCCGCCACCCGAAGTCGTAGCCCTCCCGGGCCCACAACGCTGGGCAAGTCGTAGCGCTCACTCAACACCCGGGCGGCAACCTCGTCATCCGCGGTTCGCAATACGACGAGGTCAGCGGCGACAACGGCCTTCAGCTCCGCCGGACTCCCCTCGGCCACCAGACGTCCGCCATCAATAATTGCCAATTGGTCGCAGTTCTCGGCTTCTTCGAGTTGATGCGTGGTGAGAAAGACAGTGACTCCCCGCTCCTCGCGCAACTCGTGCAGGTACCGCCAGATGGAAGCCCGGGTCTGCGGGTCGAGCCCGGTGGTGGGTTCGTCCAGGAAGATCACCCGTGGGTCGTGCAACAGGACGCGGCCGATCTGCAGACGTCGCCGCATGCCACCGGAGAGGTTGCGGACCCGGTCGGAGCTTCGTGTGGCCAGACCCAGCATGTCCAGCACAGCGAGCACTCGCCGCCGCCCTTCCCGGTAGGGAATGCTGTAAAGGTCGGCGTGGAGCCGCAGATTCTGTGCGGCGGTCAGGTCGGCGTCGAGCGTCGACTCCTGGAAGACGAGACCGATCCGGCGGCGCACCTCGTCCTGGTCGTCACACACGTCGTACCCGGCAACCTCCGCCACTCCGGCGGTCGGCCGCAACAGGGTGCAGAGCATCTCAACAGTTGTGCTCTTACCTGCCCCATTCGGGCCGAGGAAACCGAAGATCTCACCCTCGCCGACGCTCAGGTCGAGGCCACCGACCGCTTCGGTCTCGCCGTAGTGCTTGGCCAGGCCCCTGGTCCAGATTGCAGGCTCAGCGGTCATCGCCTGACGCCCTTCGTGGGCACGGTCATCAGGACATGGAAGAAGCGAACTTCGTCGAGGTTCTCGCCGACCGGTACACCGCCCACCGCAACCCAGGCATGCGCCTGGAAGGGGCGGGTTCGTACCCCGGTACACCAGTCCGGCCAAGCGCCGTGCAGCCGACAGAGCAGGACGGTAGCCACTGATCGCTGCAGACAGCGAGGACCTGCGCAGGGAACGCTGGTCGCGACGACGGCACTGCGTGCCCTGAGCGCCTCAGTCACGGTTGCTGGTCGGCTCCCGTGTCGCGCGAGTTCCAGGAAACGGCGCAGGCGCCGCGGCGGTAGGCGTGTCAACAGGCGCGCCATCCCGACACAGCATCTGGCCAGTTGCCGCCACGGCCAGGACGGATTCTGGGCCGATTCGAGAGTCAGGGCGCGGACGCTCATGCCGTCACCAACTCAGCCTGACGCAGCATCGTCACGAGGCGGGCCACATCGGTCGCCGCCTCCTGATCCGTGTGCAGGAAACGCTCCCGTAGCAGGGCGACCGCAGTCTCGACAGATCCCCCGGCGAGTAGGCAACGCACTACCAGAATGCCGGTGTCGTTCAACTGCCAGTAGCGGCCGGCGCGCTCGTCGAGCAGAACCGCCCCGCTGTCGGTCTCGGCAATGGTTACATGGGAGGACAGTTTCATGAGACACCTCTGGTGAATTCCGGGCTCGCCGCAGCCGCAGGGTTCGACACCGCTCTGAGCCACAGCTCGTTGGCGAGGGTTCCTTCGAAGGGCAGCATCGGCCTGGCGTCGACATGCAGGCCACGAAGCACCGCGCGGATGCCGCTGGGATCGACCAAGCCGAGCTTCGCGAGAAGGCTGTCGTCGAACAACTCCAACAGGCGCTGGCGATGTTGCCGCAGTCCGACGTACAGCTCCGAGCTCGCGTCCCCCTTGCTTCGCCGGTCCAACTGGGCGTTGGGCACGATCCCGCGCATCGCCGCCGCGAGCACCGGTTTAACCTGGTCAGGTCGCATCCGGTCGGCCAGTCGGATCGACATCGCCACCTCGATCAACCGGTCGTCGATGAAGGGTGCCTGGAACGACACTCCGTGCCGGGCACCCGTCCGGATCGCAGACCGCACGGCAAGGCCGTTGACCTGGGTCAGTCGCAGCATCTCGTGGTGCACCGGCAGCGGCGCGAGGGGCTCCGGTGCCGCCGAGGCGGCCTGCCGGATCTGGCGAGATACCGTGTCGGCGGTAGCCGCGGTGGCCCAGGCTGGCAACTTCGGCGCGATCTCCCAGTCGGATGCCGCCCCCCAGACGCGCGGTGTCAGGACACCGTCCGCCACCTCGCTCAGCCAGCGCGGATACGGTCGGTGCCACAGTGCAGCTCGGATCGTTGTGGCCAGCGTCCAACGACGCATGGACTTGACTGCCCGTACCTGGGTTAGCGCCTGTAGCGGTTGACGACGGGCGAGTGCGGGCAGCCACATGGTGCCGGGCAGGAACAGCTCGTCGGAACCGATGCCCTGCATATGCAGAGTGGAGCCGTGGGCCGAGACCAGGTCGGCGAGGTATTCGATCATCGGCCGACGCATGAACTGCAACGGGGCGTCACCGACCTCGTCGATGGTCATCGCTGACTCGGCGAACAGACCGGGGGTGGATCCCATCGGCATCACTAGGTGCGTCGCGTCCGGGAGCTGCGCAGCGCTGCGGCCGGCCCAGGTCCGATCCTCGTTGCCCGGGTCCGAGCTGGCGAGATGCGTGGTGACCAGCGCGGCTGGGGACTGCCGGGCGGCAAGGAAACACAGACTCGTGGAGTCCAATCCGCCCGACAGGTCCGCGCTGACTATGCCGCTCCGGCCGGTGCGGGCACGTACCGCACCCGTCAGGGCCGCCCGCAGGATCGGCGCGCCGATACTCAGCGGCAGCTCCGCCTCAGGCGGTGACCAGTACCGGCGTACCCGTACCGAGCCTTCGGCGTTGAGGTCGAGGTGATGACCCGGGGGCACGGTCTGTATCCCTCGCCACACCGAGGTGAGATTAAGCGGCCAAGGCGGACCGTACGGGCCGAGCATCTGCATCGCCAGCACGTCTTCGTCGATGCCGGCGCCGGTCACCGCGGCCAGTACCCTCGCGTCGTCCCCTGCCACGGTCAGCCCGCCCAGTCTCGCATGGAAGATCTGACACGTGGTGGAGACGGTGCCCTGCGCCCGGATCCGGCCGCCGACCGAGGCGATCAGGTGGAAACAGCCGCGCAGCGTGCGGGAGAGGTCGTCCAGATCCTCAATCGCACGCACGGATCGGAGTTGAGCCGACAGCTGCTCGTCGCGTGTGTCAGTCACTCCGAGTAAGGCCACCGTCGTGTCTCCGACGGTCGCCGAAACGATCTGGTCCGCTGGCCAGGTACCGACGATCAACGGCCGGCCGGACGGGTGAGACAGTATCGACGGACGCCCTTCACCGGTGGGCGGAAGCGCCGTCGCAGCTCCTGGATGATCCGGAAGGATCACGAAAGTCATCTCAGCGCTCCCTGGCCTCGTCTTGTACGGAGGGCGTGTGGACCGGGCATGGCGCTCGAACAGACGCGGGCCGGGGTGGCCGGTGTAGGCACCAGCCACCCCGTTTCCGACTCACGCCATGGAAGAGATCAGAGGTCGAACCACGCCGTGACGAACGGGTTGTCGAGCCACTTTCCACAGCAGGTGATCCGGGTCAGCTCCGCGAAGTCGCCCACCTCTGCGATGGCCGGCGGCTCGTATTCCAGCTTCTCCGTGCTCATTGCACGCACCTCCTTGAGGATTCCGAACGTGGCGGTTACCACGAGGACTACGATGCGCAACTCACCTTGAATGGGCCTTTAACGGATCTCTAATCGGCTGCTGGAGGGGTACTCGCCGCAGCCTCCACCCGTGAGATGCGTGGACCCGGGGTCGGTCAAGGCTGCGTAGGTGCCAGAACCGTTCGAGTACGCCGGTTAAGCGATCGTGTCAAGACACCTTCGGGAGGAGAGTTCTATCCTGGGTCTCGGCGGTCCGGGAAGTGACTTCTCCGACGAGCCGGCTTGGGGATGTGAGTCGGTCACGCTGGAGCCAGTTGCCGTTTCCCGGTGTGTATGTGGCGCCCACACGGGCGTTCTGGAACCTCGACAAGCCGCCCACCCACGTCGACGATCCGGCGGTGGAGCAGTTCTCCTGGGAGTTCGAACGCTTCTGCGTCCTGGCCCTGCATGGCAACCCGACAGTCCTGGAGGTGCTCTGGACTCCGCTGGTCGAGAGAATCACCGTCGACGGGGAATGGTTGCTGGCCGCACGGCAGGCGTTCCTGTCGAGGCGGGTGGCTGAGACCTACGGCAACTACGCCAGGGATCAGCTCAACCGAGTGGCGGCCCGTCGTGAGCGCACCGGCGAGACGAACCACAAGCAGGCCATGCACATGATCCGGCTGCTGGTCGCCGGAGCGCTCGTGCTGCGGACCGGGGAGGTGCTGGTCGACGTTCGTCACCTGCGTGATCGGCTGCTCGCGGTTCGGCGCGGCGAGGTGTCCTGGGATGAAGTCGCCGCCTGGGCGGCGGACCTACTTGTTGAGCTCGCCGAGGCGACCGCAAGCACCGCGTTGCCTGATCAGCCCGACCGGGTTGACGTGGATCGGCTGCTCACGGCCGTACGGGAAAGGAACCTGTAGTGACACGTACGTGCCGGATCTGAACGAGGCGTTCGCCGCGCAGTCCGTAGCCGTGAATGCCCTACACGACCTGGTGATGCACACCCGACTGCGTGAGCTCCCCAACCACGAACACGTCGCCCTGTCCGGACGAGACCAGGGGAGCAGACGGGGAGCAACCGGCTGCACGGAACGGCGTTGAACGCGCCCAACGGCAGCGAACGGCGTTCAACTGCACCCACCCCCGCCTGCGGCTCCACGTTTCCGCAGGTCAGAGTGGGTGCGGCGTCCTGTTTCACACCGAAGAGGTCGCTGGTTCGATACCAGCATCGCCCACTCTCAGTTCTGGCAGTTCAGAGGCCGCTTCCCGGGTTCGGGAGGTGGCCTTTCTGCTTGTCTTGAGTAGCCGCGGTCAATGTGTCCATGTGGCGTGGCCGGGAGGATGGTGAACGTGACGGACGTGCTGAAGGTCCAAGACCTTCGCCGGGTGTGCGCCGTCCGGCAGACGACGTGCCGGTGCTCTGGCACGACCTGCAACACCTCGCCGGAGTCCTGCGGCTGCTGGCCTACCTCGACCTGCCGGCCATCAACGCTGGCGAGAGCTGAAGGAGCACCAGCGTCACCGCCGGCCGTAGGTCCCTTCAATGTCCGCGCTGTCATGCCCGAAGATGACCAAGTGAAGCCTTGGCTACAGCTCAAGATCGCTGATCTGGTAGGCCAGCGTCCTGCCGGATCAGATCACGATGTCCACTTCACCGAGTCCCTTGTGGAAGATATCGTTGCCGAGTACAGCTCGCCCTCAGACGTGGTGCTTGATCCGTTTGCCGGCTACGGAACGACGCTGGTGGTGGCCGAACGCATGGGCCGAGTAGCCATCGGCGTCGAGATGCTGGACTCGCGAGCGGGCTTCGTCCGTAGCAGACTTGCCAACCCTGCCCAGGTGGTCACGGGGGATGCGCGACGTCTGAAGGACCTCGTGCAGGGGCCGGTGGATCTGTGCCTCACCTCGCCCCCATACATGACCGCTGTCGACCATCCCCAGAACCCACTCAACGCCTACCAGACGCTGGACGGCGACTACGGAAGATACCTCGACGAGATGGGCGACATCTTCCGACAGGTGGCGGACGTGCTCCGCCCAGGCGGTCATGTCGTCATCAATGTTGCCAATCTTGCAACTCAGGCTGCGATCACGCCGCTGGCGTGGGATATGGCACGGACAGTCTCCAGTCACCTCACTCTTCGACATGAGGTGTTTCTGTGCTGGGACCAGCAGCCAGCGGGGATCAGCGGCGACTACTGCCTCGTCTTTCAACGCCCTACGGAGTAAGTGTCTGGGTCAGGCCCAAAGCGACCCGACGGCGGTGCCCGGAGTTGCCAAGTCACTGCTTTCGGTCTTTTGGGTGCGGCGGGGCTGCCGGACGCCCGGGGATGATGGTGGACCGTTCCGGCAGCTCGTCCCGACTACGCGCCCACCTCATCGTCGGTTGTGCATCCGGCCGTCAGTCCGAGGTCCGGATCTGCTCCAGGCGCGTCAGAGGTTCCCCGAGGTACTCCACGAGCTGCCGCAACGCGTCCTTCTCCGCCGTGGTGATCACAACGGCCTCCTCCCACAGGGCGCCGACGAGCGTCGTGATCGCGTGGTCCCAGGCGCCGGCGCCTCTGGCCCTCAGGACCATCGACCGGTACTTCGGGCTGATCTTGGGTGCGACCTGGTCGATGATCCGAGGGCTGAGCCGGACGTAATCGTTGACTTCCATGGGTCTCCCGTGGGTGCGGTGGTTAGGTCGGCCGCCTGGCCGGCGGGTTGGTTCTGACGCCCTCGCCGCTGATGGGGTGGCCACCGGAGATGCTGCCGTCCTTGTCCAGGATAACGACGCAGGTGATGCCGTCGCGGGTGCCGGTGACTTCCCAGCCGTCGCCGCCGGGACGCGCCTCAGGGCGGCTGTCGGGGTTGGCGGCGATGCTCTTGAACCAACCCTCGACCTGCTCCCTGGTGGTGCCGGGCGGGAAGAGCGTCTTGTTGGGCTCGGTGGACGAGGGCTTGTGGTCGCCATTACCCCTCCCGTCGCCGTCCCAGATCTTGTCCATCGCCCCGTCGCCCATCTCACCGAAGCGTTTCATGTCGAACCTGGCGTCGGCGAACTCGGGGTCGTCCCAGGGGTTGGTCCTCTTGGGTACCTCGGGCTCGGATGTGTCGGCGCTCTTTGGGTGGCCCTCCTTGGCGCGCTCGATGCCGTGCTGCAGGGCTGGTGCCACGCGCTTGGGCATCATTGCCGGGTTGAACTTGGGATGCTTGGGGCCATCGTCGCCACCGCCGTGCGGTGGGGTGGGGCCCGAGGGGTGCTTGTGGAGGCCCGCCACAGCGAGCAGGACCACCAGGACGGCGGTGGTCCGCAGAGCCGCCATGAGTTGTCGCATCGTGGGCCGCCTAGACGTCGAGGAGTGCGCGAAGGGCGGAGATGCTGCTGATCAGGCCCATCAGCCAGCCGAAGATGCGGCCGGTCCAGCGGAGGACGGCCATCGCGAGCTGGGTGGCAACCAGCGGTGTGGCGAAGCCGAGAGAGAAGACCACCTCGGCCAGCCACACCACGACCTTGGCGATGCAGTCGGCGATGAAGGCGCGCACCACCTCCCGCACCGTCTGCACCAGGACCCCAGCGCCGCGGGTCGCGGCACCCATGCCGGCGGCCGTGCCCGCGAAGATCCCGGCGACGTCGATGTTGATGGTCAGGATGTCGCGGTAGGCGTCGGCGGCCGCGCCCTGCCATCCATCGAGGTCGCCGACCAGCCGCGCCTTGAGGTCCTCGCCGATGGAGAACAACTCGTTGGCCATGTTGTCCCAGGTCAAGGCGTGCGTCTCGATGGTCTGGGGGTCGCCGGCGAGCCAGTCGAGTGCCTGCTTCAGTGGCTCGACCTGCTCGATGGCCCACTCGATGCCCATCGACAGAAGCGTGCTGAACGGGTCGATGACGATGGACGCCCCGTCGAGAGCGGCACCCAAGCCCGCGACTGAGCCGTCGATCCAGCTGCCGGAGTCGATGGCGTCCTTGATGCCCATGTAGTCGTCGGCGAGCGGCAGGCCGGTCCAGCCGTCGCGGTGCGCGGCGCTTGTCGAAGCGATGTCGGAGGTCGTGGCGACAAGTGGGTTGCTCATGAGAGGGCGCCGGGCCAGCTCAGGTCGCGGAGTGGAAGGAGTTGAAGCCGTCGGTGGTCGACCCCTCGGTCCGCTCGTAGGCGTCGGCGTTCTTCTTGATTCCCGCGGCGAGCAGCGCGATGTTCTCGGCGAGCATCCCCACGCCCTTGTCCTGGTCCCGGTGGCGTTCCTCCAGGATGGGCGGTAAGAACTGGCAGAGCTGCCCGTACGCCTCGTCGGCCTGGAAAATGGTGCTGCTCGCGGCCATGACGGCGGCGAAGCGGTCGTGAATGGCCAACATCGCCGTGGCGTGCGCGCGTAGCGCCTCGACGTTGACCTCGAACCCCCCGTGCATCAGTAACGCCCCTCTTCGTCCTCGGTGTCGGCGGTCCGGAATCCGGCCAGCAGGGCCCGGCCGGTCGCCGAGTCAGCGCCAACCGTCTCCCGCACGACCTCGGCGGCGGCCTCGGCGAGCTTGACCCGCGCGTTGCGATAGGCGCCCATGATCGCCTGCTGCGTCTGCTCCAGGCTCACGCGCTGCGCCCGCGCGGAGAGCCGGACGTCGGCCATCGCCCCCGTGGAGTCGACGGTGACCTCGACGATCCCGTGGGCGTCGCTGGCCGTGGCCCGCAGCGCGCCCAACCCGGCAGCGGCGGCCTGCGTGTCGGCGGCCCGGCGCACGGCATTGGCCTGCCAGGCCTCCAGGCGTTCCCGCGCATCCTCGGCGTCCAACAGCGGATTGACCATCGCGCCTCCGTCTCCGTTGCCAAACAGGGGATTCAGAGGCGTCAGTGTAGCCGCGGCCCGCCACACCGGGATCGCCGAGCGAATCCGGTGTGATCCGGTCACTGTGGATCGCGGCGACGTGGGTGCTGGTGATCGCCTTGCAGGCAGCGGAGAGTCGAGGGTGCTGAGAAGATCGATCTTACGTCCTGATGCTGCGCCCTGGCGACCGAGTAAACCCTTGGAGGTGTCGTGCCGAGCGTGCTGGACTTACTCGCGGGTCCGGTCTGCCTCGGTTTTGGCGTGCTGTTCACGCTGCAAGCAGCACGGCGCCTGCGGTCGGAACGACGCTATGGCCGGCAGCCGCCTCCCAGAGAGGTCCTCAGCGGGCGCGAGTTGCTGTGGGAGGGTCTTGCCATGGCCCTTCTCGGGACCGTCAACATGCTCGGGAGGCCCTGGACTCTTCTGGCGATTCCAGCCGTGGTCGTGCTTGTGGCCATCGGGCTGCGCATCTTCCTGCGCTTGATTCGGGACCGATCACGCCGGGCAAGCTGAACATGCCACCGCATCGCCCTAATCGAGGCTCGGACGAGTTGACCTCAGGCTGCCAGAGCCCCGCTGGCGGTGATCCGTCGAGGTCGGCTGCCGGCGATGTCGGGCTCACTTGATGCGTCACGGATCGCCGTCACATGGCACTTTCGGCTATCCGAAAGACGTTGTGCTGGGGCGCATCGGTGCGGTGGCGGGGGTACCGTCGATTGTGGTGGTCTGCCGTGTAGTGGCTGGTGGTCCGCTGCCCGGACCGCTACCTGGGAGACGATGATGAGCGATCCTGCGGCCTTTGGTGCGCGCCTGCGGATGTATCGCGAGCGTGCGGGGAAGACTCGACCCGTTCTGGGCGGGTTGGTCGGGCGGAGCGCGGAGTGGGTCAAGGCGTTGGAGAATGGCCGGCTACTGCCGCCACGCCTGCCGATGCTGTTGCGGCTGGCCGAGGTGCTCGACCTTTCGGATCTGGCGGATCTGACCGGTGATCAGTCGTTGCCGGTGGCGTCGGTGACCAGGGCGGGGCATTCCGAGGTGGGCAAAATCGCGGCGGTGATGCAGCGGGCGTCGGTGCCGGTGGGCGCGGTGACGCCGGTTGTCGTGCTGCGCGATCTGGTGGATCAGGCGTGGGCCTTGTGGCATCGGTCGACGACCGAGCGTACGGCGGTGGCGGCGGTGCTTCCCGGGTTGCTGGCGGATGCGCAGCGCAGTGTCCGGATGCTCGATGGCGGTGAGCGTCGGCTGGCGTTGGTGGAGTTGGCGCGGGTGTATCACCTGGTGCAGTTGTACCTGGCGCACCAGCCGTTGCCGGAGCTGGTGTGGCTTGCTGCCGACCGGGCGATGTCGGCCGCACGAGACGCGGACGACCCGGCGGCGATGGCGGTGGCGGCCTGGTACTACGCGCACGTCTATCGGGGTGCGAATCAGGTGGATGCCGCCGAGCAGGTACTGGTCGAGGCTGCGGGTCTGGTTGACCCGGCGGCGGGTGGTGAGCAGTTGGCGCGATGGGGTCAGGTGCAACTCGGTATCGCGTTGGGCCACAGCAAGGCTGGCCGGGCTGGTCGGGCGTGGCGGGCGTGGGATGCCGCCGACTCGGCGGCGGGCCGGCTCGGTGACGGGTACGTCCATCCGTGGCTGATGTTCGGATCGGCGGCGTGTGCGGCGTACGCGGTCTCCATCGAGACGGACCTGTGTCGCACGGGTGAGGCGGTGCGGCGGGCCGACGCCACCGACTATCGGGCGTTGCCCTCGCAGACCCGGCGGGCTGCCGGGCTGATCGATGCGGCTCGGGCGCACATGCTGGACCGAGGGGAGGTCGCGGCGGTGCACCTGCTCGGCCGGGCACTACGGGAGAGCGTTGACACGGTGCGACACAACCCGTACGCCCGCACTGTTGCCATGGAATTGTCGAACCGGCCGGGCACGGTTGGTGAGGACGCCCGAGAGTTGGCCCTGGCCATCGGCATGATCGGGTAACTCTCCCTGAGGTACAAACTCTCCCTGCCGCAGCCGGTGACGGCTCGTAGCGTCCCGGTCACTGGCGGCGGCGGGCTGTGCCTGCTTGACACCCGATAGAGCCGGACGGAGTCTCGTCGCCGCCCCTGTTGCTCGATCGAGGGGGCGAGTCTGTGGCGATCTGGTCTGAGCTGTGCGCGTTGATGCGGTGGCTGTTTCGGCGGCCTCAGCCGCCGCCACCGCCCGGGACCGGGCAGCGGTACCAGGACGTTGAGCAGGCGGCGGCGCAGCAGCGTCTACTCGACCACGCGAGACAACTGCGGCGGTGCCAGGGCCATCACGAATCGGCGGACCAGTTCGGGGCACGCCGTCCGGAGGGCCTCCGGTGACCCGGCGCGAGGCCGGATCGTCCGGCCGGTCAACGGTGAGCAACCGGCGCGTGTCGTATGACGGGTGCATCGCGGCCACCGCGTTGACCTTGGCGCGGCGGCACCGGCCGGTGTGGTCCTCGCAGCTGGTGTGGTGGGCGCGGTTAACTCCGTACCCGTGTTGGGAGACGGACTGGGCGACCAACCGGCAGGCGCGGTCGATGACGGCGGCGCTGCTCGCAGGCCGCGCATGACCACGCATGGCCCGGTGCTGCCGATTTGGAGCTGCGGTGGCTGTGATGCGCCCTGGCCCTGCCGCACGCGGCAGCGCGAGCTACGCGCCGAGTTCGACGACGCTCCGATCTCTCTGGCTCTCTATCTGGGTGCCCAGTTGGTGCGGGCCTCCGAGGACCTGACCTGGGTGCCGGCGGGTGCGCTGCATCGACGCTTCCTCGGCTGGATCCGATGAGCATCCTGCGGCCCGGTGACGAGAAGTTCCACTACAGCGACGGCTCGCACAAGTCGATCCCGCCGGACCCGGACTACGACCAGGAGGTCTGGGACGAGCAGGTCCGCCAGCACAAGCACGGACACCTGAGAAACGAGCGCCCGAAGGTGCGGATCCAGCGCCTCGTCTGACGCCAGCAGTAGAGCAGCCGTTCCAGCTACGGGCGGATTGTGCCGACGAGCCTCTGGACCCGGGCGCGGATGTCGTCGCGTACCTGGCGGACGACGTCGAGGGGTTGGCCGGCCGGGTCGGTGAGCTTCCAGTCCTCGTAGCGTTTGCCGGGGAAGACGGGGCAGGCGTCGCCGCAGCCCATGGTGATGATGACGTCGCTGGCTTCGGCGGTGTCCCAGGTGAGCTTGGCGGGAGTTTGGCCGGTGATGTCGATGCCGACCTCGCGCATGGCTTCGACGGTGACGGGGTTGATCTGGTCGGCGGGTTCGCTGCCTGCGGAGCGGACCTCGACGGTGTCACCGGCGAGGTGGCGCAGCCAGCCGGCGGCCATCTGGGAGCGGCCGGCGTTGTGGAGGCAGACGAACAGGACGGCGGGTTTGCTGCTCATCGGGCTTCGGTCTCCTGGGTGCGGTGGGGCACGACGACGGCGTCGGCGGTGTCGGTGGCGTGGGGGTACCAGGCGACGAGGGCGGCGACGGCGACCAGACCGCCGACGAGCTGGGCGGCGATGAAACGGCGGTGCGGCCGGAGCGGGCGAGGGCGAAAATCAGGACGACCAGTCCTGCGGTGGCGACCGCCTCGGCCAGCCACAGGTTTACCCCGGTCCGTTCGGTGCGGGACCAGGCCACGGCAGGCAGGTCGAACATCAGGTCAGCCAGGACCGCGCCGGTGATCGCGCCGCCGGTCTGGGCGGCGCTGTAGGCGGCGAGGTCCCGCCCGGTCAGGCCGGTGCCGGCACGGCGGCCGTACCACCAGTCCACCGCGGACACGACCGGGTTGAAGTGCGCGCCGGACACCGGACCGAAGGTCAGGATCAGCGCACCCAGGGCCAGAGCGGTGGCGATCGCGTTTTCCAGGAGTTGGAGACCGACGTCGGTGGGGGAGAGTCGGGCGGCGGCGATCCCGGAGCCGACCACGGCGGCGACGAGGATCGCGGTGCCGGCGTACTCCGCCGAGGCCCGCCGGGGCAGGCCAAGGCTCACGCGGTGCTGCTGGCGGCCGGGGCGGCGGAAAGGTCCAGGAGCGCACGGAGTTGCCGGAACGCCTCCGGCTTCACCCGGTACCAGACCCAGGTGCCGCGCCGCTCCGAGTCGACCAGGCCCGCCTCGCGCAGCACCCTGAGGTGGTGGGAGATGGTCGGCCCGGACAGGTCGAACGCCGGGGTCAGGTCGCAGACGCACATCTCCGGCACGGAGGCGATCATCGACATCAGCCGCAGCCGGATCGGGTCCCCGAGGGCCTTGAACAGCGGTGCGACCACTGCGGCCTGCTCGGCGTCCATGGGGCGGACCGCGAGCGGCGAGCAGCAGGCCACGGCGTTGAGGTCCACCACCGGGAGCTCTTGTTTCGACATTCTTCTAGCTTGACAGACTTCGAAACAGGGTGCAACGTAGGTATTGCTTAGATAGGCATCTAGACAAGGAGATGGCCGTGTCCCGTGTCCAGCTCGCCCTGCGCGTATCCGACCTCGAAGGCTCCGTGGCCTTCTACGCCAAGTTGTTCGGCGTCGAGCCGGCGAAGCGACGCCCCGGCTACGCCAACTTCGCCATTGAGAACCCGCCGTTGAAGCTCGTCCTCCTGGAGGGCGAGGCCGAGCAGCCCACCTTCATGGACCACCTCGGCGTCGAGGTCGCCAGCACCGACGACGTCAACGCCGCGACCAATCGCCTCACCGACTCGGGTCTCATCACGCTTGAAGAGAACAACACCGAGTGCTGCTACGCCCTCCAGGACAAGGTGTGGGTGCGCGGCCCCGGAAACGAGCCATGGGAGGTCTACACCGTCAAGGCCGACGCCGACACCCTCACCAAGTCGACCGAGGGTGAGTGTCGCTGCGGCGAACCGACCGACGCCGAGAAGCAGCCGGCCACCAATGGAGTCACATCGAGCTGCTGCTGATCGTTGCGCCCTCGCGCCCGTTCTCGATCCGAGAGGCGGGCGCGCAGTGCCGGCGTACAACCGGGGGCACAAGACAGCCGGCAGCCGGCAGGCGCGGTCGATGACGGCGGCGCTGCTCGGAGGCCGCGCATGACCACGCACGGCCCGGTGCTGCCGATCTGGAGCTGCGGCGGCCGCGATGCCCCCTGGCCGTGCCGCACGCGGCACGGACACCTGAGAAACGTGCACCCGAAGGTGCGGATCCAACGCCTCGTCTGAGGCCACCAGTGCAGCAGCGAAGTGCAGCCACGGCGTCAGTGGCCGAGTGAATCACCAAGGCCCTCGATTGCCTCTGAAGATGTGCGAAGCCAGGCCACCATGGGCGGCAGGGAAGACCATGCTGGGCCCGCTCGGTGGGTCCGGGAGGCTGGCTTGCTGGCGGATGCGGTCGCTCGCCGGCGGAATTCGGGCCGCATCGGTAGGAGGGCGTCTGGGTGACGTGCCGCCACCCTCTGCCCGGACTGTGCTTACCTGCTAGATCTTCGCCTGGTCGTTCGCCCTGTCCTCGGGCCGGACCCAGTCGCGAGCCACCGGCATGTCGCCCTCGGGTTCCGCGCCGTCGACGAGACCGATCGCGAATGGGAGCTGGCGTATTGCATGTCGACGGCCCTCATGCCGTTCGGCCGCAGCAAGTTCGCCGAAAACCTGGACCAGCCGTTGACGCTGGTCACCGGACAGCTCATAGGTGAACGTCGCACTGTTCTCCAGCACGCTCACCGCCACGTCCAGTTCCACCTCTTCGTCTGGACAGGTGCTCAACCACCAGGACAAGTCGACGAAGAGTTCCGCAGCGACCTTCAGCGCCGTCTCTTCCCTGCCGCCGGACGCAAGCTGACCCGCTTGCCGGACCTGGAGCTGCTGAGATAACCAGTCCAGGCTTCGCCGGAACGCGGTCAAAGCCCTCGCGTCGACGCGATCCTGCGGATATTCGCCGAGCCAGGTGAGCGAGTCGGCCACGACTTGCTGAAGGAGGCCGGCGAGCCCTGCGTCTCCATCAGTGCTCACGATCGACGACCCTACCTACCGGAGAGGGAACGCGTCCGCGGTGCTCGAGTACATGCGGTCGTAGTAATTGGAATCTACCCCTGTCAACCGCGTACTGGCGCTGCGCATGGTCACCCTGAATCATGTCGCCATGACTCTCTCTCCGGTCGTCGCTCCGGTGGAACTACGGCCGCGCCGCATCTGGTTCGTCATCGCGGCACTGGTTGCCGTCGGCGGTGTGTTGGCGGCGGCCGGAGTGATGCTGTTCGTCCTCCGCTCCGGGGGTGACCTGGGACAGCGGCTAACACCAGGTCAGGTGGTCACGGTGCACCTGTCGCCGACAGACGAGAAGATGGTGTGGGTCGAGGAGACCGGGCAGGGCGTCCCGGACATCAATTGTGATGTGTCACCGCTGGACGGTCAGGAGGTTCTTGAGTCTCGGGAGGTCCACGTGCTTTCAAAAGACGTTGAACTCAACGTCGACAACGAACGGTGGCGCGGCCTTCTCACTCTGTCCAGCGGGCCGGCCGGTAGGTACGCAGTGAACTGCCGGACATCCGGGGTCAGCCCAGCACCGACCCTCTCGATCGGCGATCCACCCCGGTTCTACAGTGCGCGCGAAACGGCTCTCGGCAGTTTTGCTGCGATCGGGCTGGCCTGTCGACGCCGCGTGAAAACTGACCCCGTGGTTCCGGTTGAATTTTGACCCCTTCCGGAAGCATCGGGAGGTGCTGAGCGTGGAGGACTGGGCA
>NZ_JBEZGM010000040.1:0-43109 GCF_040649995.1 Micromonospora sp. NPDC048835
TCGGCAACGAGTCACCCAAATGATCATTGACGCCGAACCCTATCGGCAACCGACCGAACCGATCACCACAGACATAGAAGCGTCTTGCAGTTTCGGTGGTCAAGATGCGCAGATCTGCCCAACTTGTCGCGACAGAAAGTGCAAGATCGCGGCCCGGCTCGGTCGATCATGGAGTTGTGGTGCCGGTTTGGCGTTGTTTTGGGGCTTTTGTTACCCACCACAACTCCATGATCGACGATGCGACGCGGGGTGGCGAGACGCCTGGCGCCACACTCTCGGTGCTAACGCCCCGCGGGGCATACACGGAGCGCGACTGGTTGATAGCGTGCCGGTGATGTCGGCTGGTTGCCGCCGACAATGGTCCCCTGGGGAGGGTCGACATGTGGGCCGACGACGCCGCACTCGACGCGGCGGAGCGCCGACTCGACGAGACGGGATTCCTCGCAACGGTGCGTGGTAACGACTATCGCGTGCCCGACCTCCGAGGAGATCAACTCCGGCTGGTTGGCGAGAAAGCGACTCGGATCCTCGGATACCACTGACACCCACCAAGCATCACTTGCAGGTGCCACAGCAACTACTGCCGAGGAAGTAATGGCTAGCATCATCGTGCTGAGACCCGGCGTCGATTGGACCGCGACCGGTGGGTTGTTCGATTGGACGCTCGAGTTCCTGATCTCCCGTCTCTCGGAGCGGCAGACCGCCGACCACCTGCAGGAGATCGTCGACAACAACCTCGGCTCCCTCTGGATCGGTGACTTGCCTGCGCCCACTCAGCAGGAGATCGTCAGCCACTGGCGCGACGGGCTGGTGACGACTGGCGAGCGACAACTGCCGGAGACCGAGCACAAGGTCGACGTCATCCGCCATCTTCAGGAGTTGGTGGACGCCACCTATTCCGCAGGGTTTTCTGAGACGCAAGACCCTGGTTAGCCGATGAGGCCCCGCAGCTCTGCCGCCGGCCGCACGATCACCAGTTCCCGCGCGAGGAAGGATGACAGGGTGGCGCTGTACGACGTGGTCGAGCTTCGAGAGGCCCTGCCAGGTGAACAGCTGCCTGCGGGTGCGGTAGGAACCGTCGTCGACGTCTTCGACAGCCCCCTGACTGCGTACAACCACGAGTTCACCGACACCGATGGCCGCATCGTCGCCATGGTGCCCCTTCGGGCCGACCAGGTGATGCGGCGCGATGGCCACCTTCGATGAATGGCAGACGGCGTACGACGTCGTCTACCGTGCGCTGCCGGCCACGTCGGATTTTGCCTGCCCGAACTGCGGCCAGCCGACCTTACGGATGGCCATCACCGCACAGCCCGCAGCCAATGCCGGGTACGTCTCGTTCTGGTGCGACACCTGCCTGGAGGGTATTCACGTGTGTCGGGCGCCTATTCCGGATGGAGTCACCGTCCGACCGATGGACCTGCCGCCTGAGGAACGCCACCCTCGCGTCCCTAACTACCGCCTGGTGACGTGACGACCGATCGAGGGCGGGGCCCGCAGCGACCTCGGCTGGAGCGGTCCGACTGGTCAGCGGCGTAGGCGGCGGGAGCAGGCACCATCATGGCCGTCACGGAGCAGGCAGCGCCGGCCGCCTGGCATTCGCAGGTCACAGAAGACCCGGTGCCGGACGAGCTGATGGTCCTCTTCGGAGACGGTGGTCTCCCCCGGGTCCGTCGTCGGCAGCACCAGCATCCATCGGCCGATGACCCGGGCCAGGCGTTGCGCGGCGGGAAGGTCGGCGGCGACGACGGGCAGGTGGACGACGAACCGCCGGCTCATCGCCCCTGGCCCTGCTCGCTGCGGGCGCGGGCCTGATCGGTCTGCCAACGACGCAGGCCGGCCTTGATCCGAGCGGTCTCGCGGCGGCTCTCGGCGAGGGCGGCGTAGACCGCGGCCATGTCGACGGCGACCCGGTCGAGGAAGGCGTACACGTCATCGGGGTTCAGACCGCGACGTCCGAACCCGACCGGCGCGAAGCGGCGCTCACGCACCTGCCATGGCAACAGACTGGTGTACGCGGCGGAGCGATAGGTCGCACCTCCGACCGCCGAGATTGTTGGGCGCTGGTTATGAGTGTTCAATTTCCGTCCGCCTTCCTGGTCGTGGACGGCTGAGTCCTGGAAAGCGCAGCGGACGTTCGGAGAGAACCTGTCGACCGCGGCGCTGTGGTCAGCTTGCGGTCGGGCAGCCCAGACTTGCAACGTTCACCGCAGGAATGGCACCGTCGCGGATGGATACTCTTTGTCGCAGCCCGCGCATGTTGCCGGGAAAGGTCATGCAACGTTGCACGATGGAATATTGGCTACGGCCACACGCCGAAGAGTCGAATCGCCCGATCGATCCTCATCAGCAGTCAACGGGAAAAGCCGTTATCTGGTCGAGGGCAGAGACTTTGCTCATTGTGGTCAGCGGATCGAGAATGGCTGGATGGCATCAGCCTGTTCGCCCATCTCAAGCTCGCACGCCAGAGCCTGACGGCGGCACTCCTGCGCAAGGTCCTGCTTGCCGTCTGACCGGTCGAGGTCTCGGGCCAGGGCCTCGAAGGCGTGCCGGGCCTGCCGAAAGTCGCCCGCCAACATCAAGAGGCTGGCGATGTCCGCTCGTAGCGACGTGACCTCAGCAGCGTCCAGCACGCCTCTGCCTTCTGGCACCGAGCGGAGGACTCGCTTCAACACCTCGGCAGCCTGGACGAAGCACTCATTTTCGGTGAGTTGCCTTGCCTGGGCCCGCAACTTCGCCAGTTCCTGTTGTGACCTCGGCGGCGGCACCGGAACTGCGTGCGGTGTTGCGCTGGCCTTCCTGTTGTCGGCTCGGCCAACCACGAGCCCTTGCGAATCGTCCTCATCGAGGAACGGCATCAGAAGCTGGCGAACCTCGCCCGCCGACGTCGGCCTTTCGGCTGGACTCTTAGCCAGGAGGCAATAGAGGAGGTGGGCCAGGTCGTCGGGTACGTCCGATCGGTACTCGGTAATGATGGGAGTCGGCGAATACAGGTGACGGCGCATCATGTCCGGGGCGTTCGACGCCTCGTAGGGAGGGTTCCCGCTGAGCATCTCGAAGAGGACGCAGCCCAAGGCGTACAGATCGGCGGACGGCCCGACCGGGCCGCCCTGGGCCTGCTCGGGCGCGATGTAGGCGGGGGTCCCAAGGGTACGACCGGTTGCGGTGAGGCGGGACGCTTCGGCCGGGCCGAGCAGTGCCGCCACACCGAAGTCGAGCACCTTGACCACCCCGGCTGGCGTGATCATGAGGTTCTGCGGCTTGAGGTCTCGGTGCACGAGGGAGGCGGCATGGGCGGCGACGAGTACCGAACAGACCTGTGCGGCGATCGAAGCCGCCTCGGCCACTGACAGACGTTCCTGCTCGGCGACGTGGTCGGCGAGGACGATCCCCGGCACGAGTTGCATGACGAGGAAGAGGTCTTCACCGTGTACGCCCAGGTCGTGCACGGCCGGCACGCCGGGATGGTCGAGCCTCGCGGTAGCCCTCGCCTCCCGCCGAAAACGCTTGCCTGCCGTCTCACGCTCGTTCTCCGGCACCTCCAACTGCCGGAGAAACTTGATCGCCACCGGCCGGTCGAGCCGCTCGTCGAAGCCAGCCCAGACCTGGCCCATTCCCCCGCGACCGACTGGATACGTCAACTCGTACCGGTCACCGATACGGTCCCCCGCGTGCACTCACAGCCTCCCCGCATTGCATGACCTCGCCTCAGCAGAAGCCGGCACTCAGGCTAGCTGTCGCTGCACGAGCCGCCCGGTCAGGAACGGGCTGGGCGTGCCATGCCAGAACAGGGCAAGCTCGTCCCGCGCCCGGGTGGCGGCGACGAAGAGCAGAGACCTGTCGCGCTGGCGTTCGCGCTGGTAGCGCTTCGGGTCAGTGTCCCGGTACCTGCCGATCATCTGCCGCGGCACCAGGCCATCACTGACCCCAGCAATGATCATGCGCTGGTACTCAAGGCCCTTGAACCGGTGCATCGTGCCGATGTGCACGCCGTCGGGGCGCTTCGGGCCATCGGGCCCGATCTCCACCACCGCCAGGCCTTCACCTTCCAGCCGGCTGATGACCTCAGCGGCCAGGTCCTTCGTCGGTACGCAGATGGCAACCGAGCCGTCCGCTGGGTTGCCCCAACTGCGCAACTGCTCGACGATCAGATCCCGCTCCTGCCCCCACGTGGCGGCGCCACGAAGTACGGGTCGGCCACCACGCAGCAGCGACCGGTAACCGGCCAGATTCTCCTCACCGCCGTCGAGGTCGTCGTACACCTCACCGGTCATGATCTGTAGAGCGTCGGCGAGGATCTGCCGGGTCGTGCGGTAGCTCAGCGTGAGCTTGGACGACCGCCCGCGGATGTTGACGCCCAGGCTGCCCAGCGTGACGTGGTTGTCGTAGATACGCTGGTGGGTGTCGCCGGTGAGGAACATGTCGTCGGGACCTGGCGCGACCATGGCGCGAAGCATCTTCCAGTGCGCGGCGCTGAGGTCCTGCGCCTCGTCGACCACGACGTGGCGGTAGCGCGGCCGGTAGAAACCGCCGGACGATTCGCCTGCTACGCCCGTGTTCTGGGCGGTACGGTCCATTTCGAGACGGGCGGCCCGTTGCGCCACCTGTCGCCAGGTCCAGACGCCACGATTTTCCAGCCAGGTGGCGAAGCGCTCGGTCAGCTGCCAGATCTGGTCCCGCTCAGCCCGAGTGAGACTGCGGCCCCGGTTGGGGCGGCGGGCCTTGAAGTAGTCGGTCCGCGAATTGAGCACCTGACCGAGGACCACCTGAGTCCACTCGGCGGCCAGGAACTCCGCCTCCCAGCCGGTCTCCCCGGTCTCCAGAAGGAACTCATCCCACAGTTCGAGGACGCGGTTGTCGTCCACCACGCGACGGCTGCCCCCCGCCTTGGCTTCGGCCACCACCCGGCTGGCCAACCGGTCGATGTTGACGATGTCGACACGCGACACCAACTCCTGCCCGCCGAGCGCCATCAGGCGAGTCCGCAGGTCGGCGGCGAGGTTCCGATTGAAGGTGGTCAGCAGGATCGGCTTGTCCACACCGGGCGGCAACTGCCGCGCAAGGTGCGCCACCCGGTGCAGGGCGACGATCGTCTTGCCGGTTCCGGGGCCGCCACCGACCCGCGCGGGGCCGCTGTACGGGCGCTCGACCAGCTTCCGCTGGGTGGGGTGCAGAAAGATCTGCCACCGTTCAAACGCTTCGCCGAGCATCGCCTGCAGGGCCTCGTCGTCGGAGGTCACCTGGGTGGCGGGACGTTCGACGGCCGCCTCGAAGTCCTCGGGGTCGACTGGCTCGTCGGCCCGGACAGGTTCGGTGACCTGTTGAAGCACCTCGTCGTAGGGGGTGCCGTCGAAGAGCGCGAACAGGACGTCGGTGGTGAGCTGCGGTGCCCGGTCGAGCAGTTCCAGGAGTTGCGTCTCGGTGGTCAGCTCCCGGATCTGCGGCAGCAATAGCTCGGAGACGCCGAGCTCCAACAGTTGGGTGTCGGTGTAGGTGTCAAAGAGCGGCTTCTGCGCGGGCTCGGGCTCAATCTCGGGCGGTACGACCCGGCCGATGATGCTGTCACCGACGGGTGCCATGTCGACGACCTCGATGCCGCCGGTGATCCGGTTGATGCGGTACGCGTACCGGCTCAGGTCGTCGTAGACCTCACCGCGGTGCTTGACCGCGACGAGCAGGTAGTCGCGCGCGGCGATGTGCAGCAGCAGCGCTCGGTAGTCCTTGTTCACCCGGGCGGACATCAGCCGGGATTCACCGTTGAGCGCCTTGAGGTTGAGCCCGGGGTTCTCCGGGTTGTGCCGGAACTTGTGCATGAACTCGTAGACCGCCCCGATGTCGGCGCGGGTGAGCTTCATGACCTCCTTGTCGGCGCGATCCAGCATCCGCAGAGTTGTTACTCCGGTGCTCATCGACGTTCTCCCCCGCTCGTCGCCTTGATCTCTGCCGCCAACTCGTCAACTGACCATTCCCGCGCGGTGCGAACGTGCCAGCCTGCGTTCGCGTACGCCTGATCGCGGTCTTCCGTCTCCGGGTCGCCCGACGGTCCGGTGAGCACGATCGCGATTCGGCGCTCGGGCCAAGCCAGTTCGGCTGGCCACCCCTGGTCTCCCAGTTCGTAGCCGACAACCGGGGCCGGCAGGTCCTGCCGGGCGAGCTGCTGAACAAGGTGGTCCAGTGTCTTCTCGTCCGGGTCCAGGTAGCGCAGGACGTCTCGCCACGGCGACTCGGTGTCGAGCACTTCGGGCTCGGTGGTCGTCGGCTGGGCTACGGCGCCGAGCCACGTCGCCGTCTCCTCGTCGAGCGGCAGTGCGCGTTGCGCCAGCGCCAGCCCGGTGCCCTCGGTGACAGCCAGCGAGGCCGGTTCGAAGGTGTCAAGGGTGGACACAGCGAGCTGACCGGCGTCGCCGCCACCGTTGCCAAGGAACTGGATGACGTTGCCCCAGGCGAGCCACGCAGCCCAGCGGTCCTTGTGGCCTGGCCCGCTCACAGCTGCCGGCAGGTCATCGAGGACGGTCAGCGCGGACCAGGTCGGCAAGGGCTTGGCGCGTCCGTCGACGACGAGAATCACCGGGCAGTCGGCATTGTCCCGGGCGCGGGCGACCATGATTTTGCCCGGGGTCGGGCCGGGCAGCGGCTCGCCACGCAATGCCGCCAGGAGCCGCTCCGCCACACCACCGGAGTCGGTGGCGGTGTTGTCCCGGGCCTGCTTCAGAAAACCGGCCAGCGTGGCTTCCGCCCGCTTCTGCCATCGGGTGAGATCAGGCTCTGCGAGGAAGCGCATCAGCTGCTCGATCGGGTTTACCCAGATGGTCTCCTCCAACTCATCCGGGTCCGCACCAGGGAGGAACTGCCGGTACCTCTCCCGGGCCGCCTGCTTACTGACCCCGCCGTACGGGGTCCACCGCCCCTGTCCGTCGGTGCCGCCCCAGGTCTTGACGTCGTCCCAGGTGGCCGCCAAGACCAGGTAGCCGTGCGCGCGCAGCCGGGCCCGCTTCTCCGCGTCGTCCGCGAGGCGGTTGTACTGGGACGAGGCATGATACTTGAAGCCGTCGAGGTAGACGGCCACCTCCGGCGACGGGGCGTCGAGGCGTTTGAAGTGGACGTCGGGGCGGGTGCCACGAACGGTGTTCTGCAACTTCATCTGCCAGTGGGTGACGCTCTGACCGTTGTCCCGGACGAACCGCAGGTCGGCGATGCGCGCACCGTCGTGGTCGGTTCGCCGATCGATTCGCAGGCCCGAGTTGGGTGTCTCGCCAAGCGTCAACAGTTTGGTGAGGAAACGCATTTCCAGCTCGCTCTCCACCTGGTGGATCAGCGAGATCTCGTCAGTCCGGGTGCCCTCCTCGACGTCCCAGGTGTCGAGGAGCTTGTCCAGCATCCCCAACGCCTCGTCGCGGCTCATCAGGGCGAAGTGCTCGTTACGCGCATGACGGAGCAGGCAGCGGTGACAAACGGCCCTGCCTTCGTGCCGGCACACGCAGTCGGCAATCCGCTGCCGCGCCAACTCGAGGACCGCGCGGAACTCCTCCGGCTTGGCGAGGCGGTGCAGGTAGCCGGTGCCCTGCGGCTGAGTGTCGTAGACGACCACGAAGTTCCGCGTCCCGTCGCTCTGCCCGTCCGGCATGGTGGCCGAAATAGCCTGGAGGTGGGCAGGGTCGCCGCCGTACTGCGCGGCGATGCCGAGCCGGATGGCGGCGGCAAACGACGCGATGCGCTCCTGGACCACGGCGGTGGCGGCGGGGATCAGGATGCGCAGCGCCTCGGTCTCCAACTCGTGGGCGAGGATCAGGTCCACGTGGGCGTCCGGGGCGGCTGGCGACCGCCGGTACGGGCACCAGGGGCGGTGGTGTTCGGCGCCCTTCACGACTGTCGACCCCGAGGTTTCCGCCGCGAGTTGCTGACTTATCGCGGGCGCACCGTCGACCGTGGTTCCGCCGCAGGAGGTGCAGGTGTGGAACCGGTTGATCCGCACCTCCTCGCCCGCGAAGAGTTCCGCCGCCCGGTCGTAACGCTGCGCGCCGAGGTTGAAGTGACGGATCATCGCGTGTCGGCTGTAGTCGACACCGAACGTGTCGTGGGCGTGCCGCCAGGACGAATCGACCTTCGCCGGATCAACGTCGACGGCGATGGTGGTGGCATAGAAGCGCCGGTCCCGGTCGTCGCTGTCGTCGCGGATGCGGGCGTCGTCGCGCTTGTCGCGGCTGAGCACCCGGGTCGGCTGGAGGACCTGGAACAGTCGGCCGTGGTCGGCAATGCCCTGGTCCGCGCAGCGCGGGCAGGCGCTGGTGTCCTCCTTCGCGAGGTGGGTACGGACATAGCCGCACTGGGCGCAGATCCGCCACTGCTCGTACGCTGGCCGGTCCGCCGGACCGACGTCGAGCCCAGAGATCTCGTGCTTGTAACCCCGTACGTAGTAGCTGTTGCCGGGGGCGATCTCGACCAGCGCCTGGCGGGCGGGGCGGGCGTACTCGCGCAGCTCGCTGTGGAAACGGCGATCGCCGTCGACCTTGTCCTCCCAGGTCAGGGTGGCTTCGAGGTCGGTCCGGCTGTCGATGAGCGCGTAGTTCGGCAGTAGACCGAACTCGACCATCGTGCCGTGCGCGGCAGCCGCGCTGACTTCCCGCAGTCGGCAACGGACCGCACCCTCCTCCGCCTTCAACATCTTGATCTCGCGGGCGTGGTCCGGGTCGCTGGACACGAGCGTGCCCCGCGCGGCGGCGAGTTCCTGCATCCGGCGCCGCAGGTCGGCCAGTCGGGAGTCCCAGACCTCGTCGGCTTCCTTGACCCGGTGGACGATGCCATCGGCTGCGAACTCCCGCAGTTGATCGGCGGCAGCGCGAAGGACCTTGTCCCCGAACAAACTCAGGAAGCCCTCCACCAGCCGTCCGCTGTCGCGGCGACCCGCCTCGGCGAGGCCGGTCAGCCAGCCGGTCGGCCCGAACAGCACGTGTGCCCGCCGTGGCATCGGGAGCACCCCGGCGAGGCGGCCACGGGCGGCCAGGTCGATCAGGTGTGCCAGGTACTGGCGGCGCAGGATCTCCACGGCGGACAGGAAGCAGCCGGGTGGCACGATCTGGCCGGCGATCATGTCGCGCGGGTCGGCCAGGTAGTAGCGATCCCGCTCCGTCCGCCCTACCAGGGTCAGTACCAGAGCGTTGCCGCTCTTGCGGCCGGCGCGGCCCGCCCGCTGGACGTAGTTGGCCGGGCCGTGCGGGAGTGACGCGAGCACCACCGCGGAGAGAGCACCAATGTCGATGCCCATCTCCAGGGTGGGCGTGCAGGAGAGCACGTTCGGGTCGGTGTAGCGAACGCCGTCGCGGAACTCCTTCTCCACCGTCTCCCGCTGAGCGCGCGTGAGCATGCCGGTGTGTTCGCCGGTGACGACCCGAAACACCGGGCTGTCCAGGTAGAGCCGCCGGTAGTAGTCGTCGGGAGCAGTGTCGTCGCGAACGACCTGGAGATGGCCACGGCAGCGGTACTGCCGGCACGGCTGCCCGATCCAGTCGGCAACCCGGTCAGGATGCTCGGTCTGCTGCCAGTGGCAGGTGTCGCAGCCGACCCCGGCCGTGACGGCGGACGCGTCGTCGAGCCGGGTTACCCGCAGGTGCCCGGGCATCAGCCCGTACACAGTGTTGCCGTCCTCCGTGTCGCCGACCGCAACCACGTCGGCGACGGCGAGGGCCGGCAGCAGCCGGCTGAGGAAGCCGGCGGCGTCACCGGGGTCGAGGCCGAGGCAGCGCGACGTCCAGTCCTGGTACCAGTTGCCCCGCGCGGTGATCACGTCGAACTCCGAGCGGGACTTCGGCGTCGCGAGCAGGAAAGCGGGCGCGGACAGCCCTTTCGGGAACGCGGGCATCCCGGCGGGCCGGCCACCCCAGATCTGCCACCGGGTGCCCCCGCGCCTCAGGTACGGCACCAGCCACTCGTGGAACACGGCGCCGCGGACACGCAGCCGCTCCAGCAGGCCGCGGAGGAAGGCGAGGTAGCGGGCGTCGTCCGGCGGTGCTATCGCGAGGTGGCCGGGACCGGTGAGGTGGACATCCCGGCAGATCGCGGCGGCTCGCGCCGGATCGTCGAGGGCCACCTCGACGGCGACGCTGCGGGTCAACTCCAGGGTGCGGCCCTGGCGGGAGCGCAGCCCGGTCTCCATCACCGTGGCGAAGACGAGCCGTTCGCTGATCAGCTCCCAGGTCTCCCGGCTCCCGTTGTGCTCACCGCCGAGCAGGGCGTCGACACCGGGCTGGTCGTGCAGGTCCGGCGGCACCACCGTGGAAAGAATCTCCGGCTTGGCTGCCTCTTCGACCATCCGGACGAAGAGGTCGTCGAGCCCGATCGACTCCCCTGCCGTGAGCCGACCGGCGAGCAGCGAGCGCAGGGAGAACGAGTAGGACCTGTTGGCGACGAAACCGGCGCGGTGCGCCGCGTCCTGCACCGAGTCGTTGAAGAGCAGCGTCTTCTTCTCAGCCGCGTCGAGTTCCCCACCGGTGAAGAGCTGCGTGATCGCCACCGAGGCGAGGGTGGCCAGGCCGGCGCCGAGGAAGCGGACGCCGTGGTCCAGCTCGCAGGACGGGCAGCGGTCCTTCTCCGCGCCGTCGATGTCGAGCACGTCACCGAGCACGACGATGGCGTCGTCGGTGGGCTCGCGGTCGCGGTGCTCGTCGAAGGGGCGCACCCGACGGCCGTACTCCAGGACCAGCAGGCCACGGGAGCGTTGGCGTACCTCGTCGTCGGTCGCGGCGATCAGCGCGCGGACCCGGCGCTTGTCCCGGCCGACGCTGGCGCGGTAGATCTTGTCCGGGTCGGTCTCCAGCTCCTGCGGATCCTTCTCCGGCGACAACGCCATCCAGCCCGAGCGGCCGCAGTGCCGGCAGTAGATGGCCGGCAGCCGGGGGTATCGGTTGTCGGCCACCACCACGTCCACTTCTGTGGCGTACGGGTCGAGCTCACGCGGCGCTTCGCCGTACCAGCCGAAGGCGGCCTGGTGGGAGGTACCGCGCAGCAGGCGGGAGACGGCGCGTACCCAGAGGTGGGTTTCGATGTTGAGCAGCGGACGTCCGGGAGCTTCCGGGTTCTGCGCGACGGACAGCAGACCGACGAACCGGGCGAGAGCCTTCTCCGTGATCTCCGGCGGGGTCTTCATCACGCTGCCCCAGCCGGTCGCGTTCTTGCGGGGCAACACGTCGATGATCTCGTCGAGCGTGCACGGCCGCGCCTGGAGCGAATCGAGCACCGCCTTCGTCAACGGATGCTGGCGGAGCAGACCACCAAGGCGCGTCGGGTTGTCGAGACAGCGCTCGCCGACGACCAACTCCGCCACCTCAGCCATCATCAGCTCGGTATCGCGGTCGTCGACGGCCGCGAGCTGCTCCGGGCTGGGCAGCGGCAGGCTGAAGTCTTGGCTCGCGACGAACTCGCCGGCCTCGTACCGGTCCTCCCCCACCAGCGACCCGGCATCGAAGGCGACGCCGAAGACCTGCTCGGCGACCTCGCGGATCGCCGTACGACCGTCCCGGCCGCCGCCCTCGCCGAGCGTTGCGGAGGTGGCGACGGGGCAGATCGGACCGAGTGGCCGCTCCGGCTCATCGAGGCCGAGCGCGGCGGCGAGCCGGCGCAACAACATCGCCACGTCGGTGCCCTGCGCGCCGTCGTAGGTGTGGAACTCGTCCAGCACCACGTACGCCGGCTCAGCGCCCTCCCACAGCGGCAGGTCGTCGGCGCGCTGGAGTAACAGGTCCAACATCTTGTAGTTGGTGATCAGGATGTCCGGCGGGGTGCGCCGCATCTCCGACCGCTTGGTGAAGACGTGCGCGTACTCGATGGCCGCCACGTCGCCGATGTAGAGACCGGCGGTGACCTGGCTGAGCGCCGGGTCGGTGAGCAGCTCGTTGATCCGCTGGGTCTGGTCCGTCGCGAGGGCGTTCATCGGATAGAGCAGGATCGCCTTGATGCCGGCTCTGCCCTGCTGCTTCTGTCGGCGGCAGTGATCGAGCACCGGGATCAGGAACGACTCCGTCTTACCCGAGCCGGTGCCGGTGGTGATCAGGGTCGGCTCGGCCGGTTTGCCCTTGGTCGACAGCCGGGCGAATGCGTTCGCCTGATGCAGGTAAGGGGTGAAGTCGGCCGGCGCCCAGTCGAGGTGCGCCCGCCAGCCGCCCTCCGCCGGGCGGAAGGGGGTGCGGATCCGCAGGTACGGGCCACGGAAGATGCCCTGCTCCGAGTGGGAGAGGAAACCCTCCAAACCATGACGTACGCCGTCCTCGGTCAGACCGAAGGTGGTGGTCAGGTACTGGGTGAGGGTCCGACGCAGGGTGTCGGCAGCGATGGTCGGCCTCATGAGCGGATCACCGCCGCATGCTACTGCACCCCTTACCGGGGTTGACCTGCCCTGACGGTCTCATCATCGGGCGAGTCAGATTCGCGACACCCCACTGGTCGATCAGCGTTTAGGCTGCGACGACTTGAGGCCGAGCGATGGGCGCAGTTGCTTTGGTAGAGGTCGTTAGCACCAGCGAGCACATCTGTCAGAACTGCAGGGTGATCTGCAGGCAGCAGGACGGCGCTTGGGTTCATCCGGAACCATGGGCCACTCTGAAAGCCAAACAGATCTGCGACGACCCGCGGCCTCTGCGGCAAGCGAAGCCGCGTGAAATTAAGTCCGGCTCGATGCCCTCGGTCAAGCGAGACAAGCAACAAAAGGAAGAGCAATTACGCCAACTCGTGGGCGTCCCTGGAAGTTTCATCGAAGTCGCTATCGTGGGCTGGTACGAACTGCATTCGGTAAACCCTGCCCACCCCCGCGGCTGGGGTTACCTCGCCAGCGACGGGCACTACGGCTTCGGCGCAACGACGACGCAGAAGCGATTTGATGGTCCCGGCGAGTTGGCGGCAGAGGCGCGGGCACTGTTTTGGGCAATCCGGAAACTGGTGCCGCTCTACCGTGTCACCCTGCTGACTGACTACCAGGAGATCGCGAACTTGGTCGACGCGTGGCGCAACGGCGACGAGTCTGCGATGCCACCTGGCTACGACACGGCTGCGGGTGAGTCCGGGCACGAGCGCAAGCTTGTTTTGGCCGCTCGGAAAGTACACAAGCACGCTGATCTCGTCGCTGTCCGATTAGTTGACCACTACACCAAAACAGTCCTCGGCGTCGGTGCCAACGAACTGGCGCACCTCGGCTGGCAATGGTCCGCAGGAGAGATCACCAAATCTGACGCTGAAGCACGGGCGCTCGCCTTGGCGAGCGAGGTCCTCAACGTCGATCCGGTACTTGTGGCCCGCGACGATCAGGTGGACGGCGCGATCGAGGCCAACGAAGACGAGTAACTGACCGCACCTCGTACGCTGACACCTCAAAATGGAGCAACAGCCATGTCGAACAGCCCATCCCGTCCACGGCGAAAGCATCTGCTCAACGGGCGCCGCGTTCGCATCTCAGACCTGATCGAGGCGGACCTACTGAAGCCGGGCGATGAGGTCTTTTTCCAGCAGCGCATTGGGGAAGCTCCGCATCAGGCGACGGTGACTGACCGGGCCAGGCTTCGACTGCCGGATGGCCGGGAGTTCACCACACCCTCGCGGGCTGGCGCCACCGTAGCGGGGCGGCGGGCGGTGGCGGGGTGGTCTGCCTGGCAGGTGGGCCGGAACGGCCCGACGCTACATCGCCTTCGTCTGGAACTTCTCCAGGACGTCGCCAACGAGGTCACTGCGGACCAGGACACGTCGCAGGAAGAGGCCGAGGCGGTCCGTCACCGCTTCGCAACACTGGAAGCAGCACGAGCGGCGGCAGAATCCGGTCAGCCCCGATCGTTCACCGTCCGAGAGTTCATCGGCCTGTGGGGCTTGGAGGATCGGGATCGGATGGCAACCACACAGGTTGAGGCAGATCTTGCGAATCATGGCTTGACTACCAGTCCGGACTTTCGAGCCGTCAGCCTAGACCGGGTCATCCGGGTCGTCACACCGCCCGAGCAGGAGGACGGGGAAAACGAGACTGGCGAAGCCGACGACACCGTCGAAGCCACCGCCGAAGAACTGAGCGAAGAGGGCGTCGACATCGGCTTGACGCTGGAGAATCTGTTCCCCCACCGGATGTCGTTAGTCTCGGTGACGCCTTCGGCAACATTTGAAGAGGCAATCACCGCCATGCAGATCAACGACTACTCCCAGGTAGCCGTTCTGGCAAACTCCCACCAGTTGCACGGCTCCGTCTCATGGGAGTCGATTGCCGCCGCCAAGCACCGGAACCCGAATGCGAGCTTCGGTGACGCTATAGACCGCCGGGCCCGCGACCGGGTATTCGACTATGACACTCGACTCTTGGACGTGTTGGGCACGTTGCAGCAGCACGGCTTCATCTTCGTTCGCGACGACCAGCGAAAGATCAGCGGCATCGTCACGGCCGCCGACGTGGTGCGCAAGTACGACGAGACGGCCACGCCGTTCTTCCTCATCGGGGAGATCGACCAGGAGCTTCGACAGCTGATCGTGAACACCTTCGACGAGGAGACGGTCCGGCAGGCCTGCGTAGCAGCCCGGCTCACCTTCAAGTCGATGGACTCGATGTCGATCGGCCAGTACCAGGCCGTGCTAAACAACGCCGCGTGCTGGGGGCAGCTTGGTTGGCCTCTGGACCGCGGCTTGTTCATCTCGCGTCTGGACGAGCTGCGCCAGGTGCGCAACAACGTCATGCACTTCAACCCGGACCCGGTCAGGCCTACGGAGGTGGCAAAGCTTCGCAACTTCCTCAGCCTGATCCGACTCTATATCGGCTCGTGATCTCGTCTAGTGAAGGTGCTTCAGGCCCGACGTGTACGGCGGTGCGCGACAGAGCAGTCGACGGGGTAACGCGACAAGCAATCGCAGAGGTGAGTTGACCTGGCTGCACCACCTCGCAGCGGGGATGACGGTCGCCGAACTGGCTCGGCTCGCCGGCTACTCGGAGCGTGCCATGTTCCGGCTGTTGTAGGACGTATACCGGCAGATGGCGCACGCTCCCGGATCGAAGCCATCGTCCGTGCTCAGGAGCAGGGCTTGCTGCGTACCCCTTGACGCCTGGATTGCGCGCTGGTCTCAGCCTGCCAGCCGACGCTCGCGCCAGCGCTGGATGGTCCGCTTGTAGGGCTCTGGCATGTGCAGATGACGCACCTCGTCGTACGTGAACACACCGAGTTCCTTGTGCTCGGCCGAGTAGACGAGCTCCTCATCCCCGACGTAGGTAGCGCCGAAGCCCACGATGAACACGTGCCGGACTGGCGTGATCACGTAGACCCAGGAGTCGACGATGTCGACCTCGGTGATGGTCAGGCCGAGCTCTTCGGCAACTTCCCGGCAGACCCCGTCCTCGGGCGTCTCGCCCACTTCAAGCTTCCCGCCGGGCAACTCCCACTCGTCTCTTTCGTTGCGCAACAGCGGCACCCGGCCATGGTGATCGACGACGAGCTTGACCGAGATCGGTAGCTGGTACTCGAAGTACCCCGGGTTCCGCTCGACCAGGTATGGCGGTCGCTCCGTCATGCGGGAAGTCCTTCCGTATTGCGGCATCAGTTCACGGTCAGCAGGATGGCAGCAATGTCGTCGGCCTGTTTGAACCGACCACCGCTACCACCGGGTTCGCTTTCCGCGTCCCTGATCAACTTCTCCAGGTAGTGCAGCCCTCGATCATGCGCATCGGGAATCACGATGGAAGCAGCAGGCCACTTCAGCCGCACGTCCACTTCAGACCGTTGCGCCCGGTCGTGAAAGGACCTGGCGGCGGCTACCGGCGCTGGTTCACGCCAGCCAGGTCGAACGCGTCACGAGTGTCTAAGCGAGAGCGTCGACCGGACGGGCCGTCACAGCTCATACAGCCGTATCCGACGGTCGGCAGGCCCCGCCGGCCCACCTCGAAACGGACCAGCATACGGGCACAGCGACCGCAGTCGTCGCCGAGCTGTCCGCTGCCCGGCGCCGCGGCGGACCGCCGCCGCTGCGCCCGTCGAACGGCGTCGGCGAATGCCGCGTGCCGGGTACGAAGCACGACGCCGGGATCGGGACCGAGCAGCGAACCGGTCGAGGTCCAGACCACGTCGTCGATGACGGCGCTGGATTCCAGGATCGGCATGCAGGGGCGGATGTTCACGCTCTCGCGTCTGGCCTCCATCGCCTCCGCGGACAGGTAGCCGTCGGGGTCCGGCTCCACCCAGACCGTCACCGGCTCGGTGTCGACGTCCTGTTCGGCGATCAGTTTCAGCGACGGCAGCAAAGGCTTCAAATTCACCAGTGGCGCCCGAGGTAGCCACATGTCGGCGGAGGTGGCATCCGCCAGATCGGCGTTCAGCAGCTCGATGAGGCCGTGGGTCACCCGTCGGGTGACCGGCGAATGAATGAGCACCTCCTCCGCCGTGCGGATCCGCCCCCGCTCGACCAGCCGTGCGAAGAACCGCCACACCGCGTCCCTGGCGGTGCGCTGCCGGTGCAGTTGGTCCAGAGCAACGACGACCACGAGGTGGTCGCGGGCGCGGCTGGCCGCCACGTTGAGCAGTCGGGCACCCGTGCCGCCGGCCTCTCCCTCGGTGAACCAGCGGTGCAGCGGACGTACACCGCGGCCGGTGTCCACGGTGTCGTAGACGACGATGTCCCGCTCTCCGCCCTGGAACCGGTGCACCGTCGAGGCGGCCCAGCCGTCCTGCCCGGTCTCCGGCAGCAGTGACGCCAGCAGACCGGCCTGCGCGGCGAAGGGCGAGATGACACCGAGGCTGGACACGTCGTCGTCCGAGCCGGCTACGAGCCCGGCGATCAGCTGCGCGTGCATCAGGTTGTACCTGGAGGACATGCCCTGTTTGCGGGCGGTCCGGGCCGCCAGCCGTGAGGTGTCCAGCAGGACGAGTTCGCCGTCGGCCCAGGCCGCCCTGCTGTTTCGTGGCCTGGTGGAAACCGTCGGCCCGGTAACGAGTGGGCTCTCGGGATAGAACGCCTCGCTCACCACACCGTTGATGCGACCGCGCATGCGGTACTGCTTGGTGAGTGCCGCGAGCCGGCCGGGCGCGGCCTGTCCCTCCACCGCGAGGTTCACGGCGGCCTTCTCGAAAGGGCTCTTCAGTAGCCACTCCTGCGCGGACGGGGTGTCGGCGACGACGACCGGTGGCAGCTGACGGAAGTCGCCCGCGACGATCGTGTGGCCGCTGCCCGCGCCCGCCACCAGCATCGCGAGCGCCGTCGTGGTCATGCTCGCCTCGTCGAGGATCACCACGTCGAAGGTCAGTTCGCGGAGCGTCCGCAGCACCACCTGGTGCGAGGTGGCTGCTACCACCTCGGCTTCGCGGCACACCTGCCGGCGGACCTGGTGCAGTGCCTCGTCGAGTTCCCGGACGAGGGCGGTCGCCTCGGCCAGGCCCCGCTCCAGGGTCAGCCGCTGCTCCTGGTCGGCGTCGGTGAGATTCGCGTGCCGCCGTTGCAGGGCCTTGAGCCGCAGCCGCAGATCGCGAATCTCCTGCCCCTCCCGAACTCGCCTCTGGGCGAGGACAGCACCGCGCTTGGCGGCGATCTCGTCGATCAGGACGTGCCCGTCGGCCCGTCCGACGAGGTCGGTGTCGGAGGGCTGGCCGAGCCGGACCAGCCCTCCGCCGGCCAGCTCGGGAATCTCTTTGAGGACGGCCTTGACCGCGATGTCGACGGCGGCGTTGGTGGGGGCGGTGAGCAGGACGCGCAGCCCGCGTACGCACAGTTCCGCCACGAGGGTGCCGATGGTGGTCGTCTTTCCCGTCCCCGGCGGTCCCCGGAGCCAGGTGACACCCGGGGTGAGGGCGAGCTGGACGGCGTACCGCTGGCCGTGGTTGAGGTGTTCGGCCGTGACGGTCGGCAGGTCGTCCGGCGCGGCGGTCCGGCCGGCGCTGAGTAGAGCGACGGCGGCCTCGGCGTTGAAGCCCGGCCCGCCGTTGGCCAGCTCGCGGAGCCGCTTGCTCTGGGAGGAGAGCAGCCAGGAGAGGTCGCAGCGCAGCACGGCTTCCTCCGGCACGGTCGCCGCCGGCGGCACCGACAGCGTCACGACGTTGCCGAAGACCGACACCACCTCCACGTCGATGGGCATGCCGTCGACGACGAGCGTCGCCTGGGCGCCTTCGGACACCCCGAGGTCACCCTCGGCCTCGAACCGCATGAGCCTCCGGGAAGTGGTCTCCGCGACCACGAAGCCACCGCTGACGGGTACGTCCTGGAGGGTGCGCCGGTCGGTGACGGCCCGGAGTTCCTCATGTAGCGCCCGGGTCGCCTGGTCGGCGATCCGGGGCCAGGCGGCGGGGACAGGCCCGGCCGGTGGGGTCGGCTCGTCCATCGGGACGCCGATGGAGGAGGCCAGCCGACGGATCTCGGCGGCTGCGCGCCGGGTGCCGGGTGGGGTGGGCGGGCTCGGGTGTGGAGGGGCCATGTCGGTCTCGGCGGCCGGGGCCGCCCAGCCGCGTGGTTCCCAGAGGTGGCCCCGCAGATCGGCGAGACCGTGCGTCGTGCACGCGATGTAGAGGTCGGTGCTGTCGGTGCGTACACCGGCCTGCCGCAGCGCGGCGAGCAGGTCCTCCTGCGGCATCGGCCCCTGCGAGAGCGCCTGACGCATGGCCTTGACGAGCTTCCGCTCCGCGCCGGCACCCATGTTGACCCCCGCCACCCGCGGTCACGGCGACGGCTCCGCGTGGTAGCAGCGCCGCTGTCCTGCGCCTGAAATACGCAGGTGCCGACGGGTGTTGTCCGCACCACATTAGGAGCGGGGGCGTCGCAGGTGGCTGGCCCGGCCGGGCACGATAATCGGCCCAGACCGCAGGCCGGTCGCATCCATTTGTGATCATCTCTGACCGTCCAGCCGATGACACGAGCGGTCCCGGCGACGGGACCCACGTCAACGCGCCGATGCCCAACTGATCCGCCTAGCCGGCGCGGACAACTTCACCCTTGAGGCTGACGCAGACGCGATAGGCGCCTAATTCGCAGTCATGAAAGCGACAGATTCTCGCGATGCCGCAGTCTATCGTGGACCTACAGAACGTGGTCACACTGTTACATGGCGCGCTCGGATGGCAACACCGACCAGAGCCAAGACCACTACCGACCGGACACTGCGGGCAGCACGCCCGCAGGTGGCCACGATTCATTGCAGTCTCTGCTGGCGCGACTTGCGGACCGGAGTAGGCCACGCACGGAGGCCACACTCCAGGCAGACATCCGTCAACTCCTGCTCAGCATCGATCTCGGGCTATCTGCGGACGAGTTGGGGGAAGTCAACCTCGAAGCGCCCGCAGGTCAGGGCCGACGGATCGACGTGGAGATCGGCCGCACCGTCATCGAGGTCAAACGACAACTCGGCCATGGGCCGGCGCTGCGTCGGGCAGAGCAGCAACTCGCCGGTTACCTCCAATTCCGCACCTGGGAAACCGGTCAACGGCACCTTGGTGTACTCACTGATGGCGCGACCTGGCACGCGTACGATCTGCGGCTAGGGACCTTGACCAGGGTGGACACGCACACCCTGACGGCTGCCCGCCCGTCCGGATTGAGGCTGTTCTACTGGCTCGAGGGTGTGCTGGCCACGAGCCAGCGGGTCACGCCGACCCCAGCGGAGATCGCCCTACGGCTCGGGGCCAGCAGCAGCTCCTTCATCATCGATCGGGCAGCGTTGGCGGCGCTGTACCACGAGCACCGGGACGAGCCGACGGTCCGGCTGAAACGACGACTCTGGGCCGACCTGCTCGGCAGGGCACTCGGTAAGCAGTTCGTCGACGATCCGATGCTGTTCGTCGAGCACACCCTGCTGATGAACAGCGCGCATATCATCGCGCACCTCGTGATGGGCATCGACATCAGCAGGTCCGAGCCAACAGCCCTGATCCGCGGGGAACGCTTCGCCCGAGCCGGGATCCTGGGCGTCGTCGAACACGACTTCTTCGGCTGGACCACCGAGATCCCCGGCGGGCCCGACTTCGTCCAGAGCCTCGTTCGCCGTCTCGCCCGGTTCGCCTGGGTCGAGGCAGACCACGACGTGCTCAAAGAACTGTACGAGTCGATGATCGGTACCGAGACGCGTAAGCGGCTGGGCGAGTACTACACCCCGGGCTGGCTGGCCGAGCACATGGTCGACTCCGTGGTCACCGACCCGTTGCGTCAGCGGGTGCTCGACCCGGCGTGCGGCTCCGGCGCTTTCCTCTTCCACGCCGTGCGTCGTTATCTCGCCGCAGCCGAGGCGGCCGGTCATCAGCTCGGCCCCGCCTTGACGCAGCTCTCCCATCAGGTCATCGGCGTGGATCTGCACCCGGTGGCGGTGGCGCTTGCGCGGATCACATATCTGATCGCCATTGGTCTACCACGGCTGTCCGGTAGGCGTGACGTGATCACTATTCCGGTGTTCCTCGGTGACAGCATGCAGTGGCAGGAACGACTGGATCTTTTTCATGAGGACCACATCAAGGTCGACGTCAGCGACGTTCCCGGCAACGTGCGGGAGCACCTTCGGTTCCCCAAGGCGCTCCTCGACGACGCCGGGTGCTTCGACGAGATCGTGAAGGGCCTTGCCGACATCGCCGCGAAGCCCCGCGAATCCGAGGGCACGCCCACAATCGAGGCGTTCCTCGACCGGATGAAGATCATCGCCGAGCATCGGCCGATGCTGCGGCAGACTTTCGAGCTGATGTGCCGGCTACACGACGAGAGGCGGGACCACATCTGGAGCTACTACACCCGCAACCTCACCCGCCCAATCTGGCTGGCCAGCCAAGACGGCGACACCGATCATCGGGTCGATGTCCTGGTCGGCAACCCCCCATGGCTGTCATACCGGCACATGACTCGGGAGATGCAGACCGGCTTCCGGGAACTCTCCACCGAGCGCGGATTGTGGCACGGCGGCAAGCACGCCACTCAGCAGGATCTGTCCGGTCTCTTCGTCGCTCGTTCTGTTCAGCGGTATCTCAAGGTCGGCGGCAGCTTCGCGTTCGTGATGCCCGGCGCGGTGCTCACCGCAGATCACTTCGCGGGCTTCCGCAACGGCTGGTACAAGGACGCGGGTGAGGAGACGGGGGTGGCATTCACCGGCTCCTGGGACCTGCGACGCCTGCGACCCCATCCCTTCCTCATCGGCTCCGCCGTGGTCTTCGGCCGCCGGGCAGGGCTGCGCGGCTACCGCCACCTGCCCTCCATCACCGAACAATGGGCCGGCCGCATACCCGTGACACAGGACGCCTGGCACCTGGTCGAAGCGGTCGTCACTAGGAAGCCGTTCGACCTCCGACACACCCTCGCCGAGTCGCCGTACCGGCCACTGATGCGAAACGGCGCGACGGTCACTCCCCGCTTCCTGTTCTTCGTCGACTCGCAGCCGAACGGACCACTCGGCCTACGCTCCGGCCGGCGGGCGGTGCGATCGGCACGCCGGAACAAGGAGAATTCGCCCTGGAAGGACCTACCCGCGCTTGAGGGCGTCGTGGAGTCGGAGTTCGTCCGGCCGGTGCTGCTCGGGGAGAGCCTGCTGCCTTACCGGATCCTGCCAGCCCGAGAAGCGGTCCTACCTCTGGACGGCACGACGCTCATGGCCGGCGCCGCCGCCCGGCTCGACTATTTTCCCGGCTTTGCCGACTGGTGGCGGCAGGCCGAAGCTCTGTGGGAAGCCCATCGGCGCAGCGATCGTCTCAGCCTTATTGAACAGCTCGATTTCCGACGCAAGCTCACAAGCCAGATGCCTGCTCCTGCGCTGCGACTGGTCTACTCCAAATCCGGGATGCACGTCGCCGCAGCGTTGGTGAACGAACCGGGTGCCGTCATCGATCACAGCCTCTACTGGGCACCGATCTCATGCCTGGAGGAGGGCCTCTATCTGTGCGCGATCCTGAACAGCCCACTCCTCACCGAGCTCGCCCGACCGCTGATGTCCTATGGAAAGGATGAGCGGCATGTGGACAAACACGTCTGGAAGCTGCCCATCCCGCTCTACGACCCCGCTGACGGTGCCCATCAGCGCCTCGCGAACCTCGGGGCGGCTCAGCACGAGGTGGTCTCCCGCTTAAGCCTCGACGAACGAGCCGACTTTACGGCCCTGCGCCGCATGGTTCGCAACGAACTCGCACGTCACCCGACCGGCGGCCAAGTGGACGCCGAGGTGGCCCGCCTGCTCGGCTGACCGCCTACGGCCCGACTTCGCCTTGCAGGTCCCGCCGTGGTCAGTCCCCGACGAGGATTCCGCCGACGACGAGCCCTTCGTCCTCATCGAGGTAGGTTCGGTCGTGGAGGGTGACTGGACGCCCTGGTGGCGGTTGACCCTGCCTTCTACGCTGGACGGCACCGCTGAGCGGCACGCTTCGCCGTGAATACGGGGTGATGAGATGGCAGGCGGTTTTCAGGTGGATCCCGGCTCGCTGACTGGAGCGGCAGCGACCCTGCACGACCTGGCCCGGCAACTACAGACCGGCCAAATTGATCTCTTCGTGCTCGACTGGGCCGACGACCCCGCCAGCCACCCGGACCTGGCACAGGCGATGCGCCGATTTGCCGAGTTCGCTCACGACCAGCACCAGGACGTTGTCGCGCTGCTGGCCGCCCTGTCCCTGCGGGTCGCGGCCTCGGCCGACAACTACGAGCAGACCGAGGCGACTATGGCGGCGGACATGAACGCGTTCCTCACCCAGTCCACATATCAGCCCGCCGACCAGCGCAGCTCTTGACGCCGTGGCTTACCGGGATGCGGCGCGCTACATCGAGGGAATGAAGCCGGGCATTGTCAACGCGGTGGCCGATGAGTGCCTACGGGCGAAGAGAGTCATCAGTGCGGTGTCGCCCACGCTGGATGGTCTGCGCGGCACCGTGGAGTGGGCTTCCGACCATGCCGACATCTACGAACAGCGCCTCAGGGAGACCGTCGATCTCGTCGACGGTCTGCACGACGGGTTCGACAAGGCCGGCGTGGCCATCGACGAGTACGCGGAGGCGCAGGCTCGGGCGCAAGCTCTGGTAGCCGAGGGAATCACCGCCGAGGGGCACCTCCGCGCTCTCATCGCGCCGATCGTGGCCACTCAGTCACCGGTGGTACGCGCATCGGACGCGCTACGGGCCTGGAACGACCTGCGGACCAGCACCGGGGCCATGGACTGGCTCGTCGAGTTCAGCGTCCAGGATGAGATCGACAAAGTGCGGGGCGACGCCGAGCGACTGTGGCAGACCGCCACCGGCGCGTACGAGGAAGCGGTCCGTATCGAAACCGACGCCCGCACCGCGGCAATCGCCCTTCTCGCTGCGGCCTACCGCCTGTTGCCTGATTTCCTGGCAAATTCCGCGCTGAGCGCCAAAATCGTCGATGGAACGCCAGGGTTGCGCGACCTCCGGGGCAAGTACCAGATCGGCCCGCCGACTGTCCCGGCGCTGACGTTCGACGACGACTTTCCGTACGACCCCAATGCCACGCCCACCCCTGGCGACTACGCGAGTTGGAACAAGTGGCAGGCCATGCTTCGTGCCGGTCAGACGGCTCGGCCCGACCTGGATGACGCCCTCGACCTGTATGCCCATTACCGGGACGGCACCGGCACCGAACGGCGCGTCGATTTCGAGGAGGGCTACCGGGAGGATTCGAACATCCGGGGCGCAGTCGACAGAGAGATCTCGACCGCTCAGCGTGAAGCCGAGCGGCTCTACCGGGAAACCGGGCAGGTCGCCTTTCAGATGACCGGTGATCCGGCGACGGTCGACGGCATGGGCCTCTACCCGACCACGGAGAACTGGCAGAAGAGCCTCGGCGACTTCTCCATGTACGGCACGTCCGATGTCGTGGTCGACGGTGACCAGATCACGATGAAGATCAAGGTCCACGCCGAGGACATGTACAACTTCAACAAGAGCGCCGCCGACATCGCCACCGGCGAGCCCGACGACGCCAACGGCCGGTTCTCGACCTTAGGGTGGGCCAAGGAGTTCCGCACCTACGGCGAGTTGGAGCGCACCGTGACCTGGACCATCGGCGAGTCACCGAATGTCAGCGGCGGTGACGGCTCGCAGCGGCAAGCTCCCGGCGAAGACCGGGCGGATGGACGTTCCGATGGTTGATCTTCGCGCCGGGCTGCTGGCGACGGCGCTCGTCCTCACCCTCGCCGGATGCTCCGACAGCACCGGCAATGACGAGCCGACAGGGAGGGCCACCAGCGTGAGCCCGGCACCGGTACAAACCGACCGAGACCCGATCGCCAAACGGTTTCCGCGCCTCGGCGACTTCGTTGAAGCCCACTGGCAAGCAGCAACGGCCGGCGGTGACAGCCGCGGCAGCGTCCCAGGCCCGACCGACACACGCATCGAGGCCCTGGTCGTGCTGCGACCCGACACCCTGGCCACAACCATCAAAGAGTACGAGTGGCAGCCCGCGCCACCTGACTGGGACGCACCGCTGAGCGCCGAGCTGCGCCCGTTCCTGCCCACCGGCGGCACCTGGCAGGTCAGCGAGGAGTACAGCGAGGACGTGCGGACGGCACAGTACAACGGCACGGTCTATGTTGACGCCGGCAGCGGCACCGTGTTCCTGCGGGTCATCGACAGCTAAATCCCAACACCGTCGCAGAGCGGCGGGAACGCCTCACTGCGGCGGAGCCATCAACACCATTTCACCCCCGACGGTACGCCAATATTCAGCGCGTGGGAATTGCGCGCTGATGGCTCCTGTCGGGGGTGTCTTGTATGGTCAGTGGCGTAGTGGATTTGCGTGGCCGCGCCTAGTGGAATTGATTCTTGGGGGCAACGATCACGCGTTTCACCGATGGCGTCCGGATGTAACAAAATGCAACACGGAGAGGGCGGAGCCGATGGCCGACGACATGGGATCGACAGTGCCGCGACGGCAGCTCGGGCGAGCGCTGCGCGACCTACGCACCGAGGCCCGGATGACGCTGGACGGCGCGTCCGAAGCGATGCAGTTCAGGCGGCAGAAGCTGTGGCGCATCGAGACCGGCCTCGGCCCGGTCCGCTCCGTGGACGCGAAGGCCCTGTGCGAGTTGTACGGGGCGACGCCCGACCTGACCGGTGCCCTCACCGCCCTGGCCGCCGAGACCAAGGCCAAGGGCTGGTGGCACTCGTACGGCGACGCCGTCCCCGACTGGTTCGAGCTATACGTAGGCCTGGAGTCCGCCGCGTCCTTCATCCGCCGCTTCGATGAAGCGCTGATTCCCGGTCTGCTCCAGACGCACGACTACGCCATGGCGATCTACCAGCACCGCCACGAAGTGACGGATGAGGAACGCCTGCGTTTGGTTGAAGCACGGCTGCAACGGCAGACCCTCCTCCTTCGGCGGCTGCCTCGGGCACCCAAGCTCGACGTGATCCTGGCCGAGGCAGCGCTGCTCCGCAGGGTTGGCGATGCAGCGACCATGGCCGACCAGCTTCGTCGTTTACTGGAGGTCGGGCAGATCCCCAAAGTCTCGGTCCGAGTCCTCCCGCTGACCGCCGGGATCCACCGAGGCGCGGAGGCGGGGACATTCGTCATCCTCGACTTCCCACCCGGCAATCGGACCACCCCCGAGCCGCCCGTCGTTTACTGCGAGTCGTGGACCGGAGCCCTGTACCTGGACCGACCCGAAGAGTACGTAGCCTACGAGCAGGTGTGGGCGAGCCTCGATGACTTGACGCTCGATGAGGCACAATCGAGGCGGCTCATCAATAAGATCATTGGAGAGGTCCACCATGGCTGATTTGACCGAGGCCCACTGGCGCAAGAGCACCCGCAGCGGCAGTAACGGCGGCGATTGCGTAGAGGTCGCCGAAAATCTGCCCGGCCTCGTCGCGGTACGCGACAGTAAGGATCCCACCGGACCCGCACTCACCTTCTCCCCTGCCGCCTGGACCAGCTTCGTCCAGGCAACGAAAGTTGAGCACTGAGCTGCACGACGGACGGAAGCGCCTCTGGCAGACGCACCGGACGCGCTGCTGTCGCGCAATCGGTCAGAAGTGGACGTCTCCGACCACGGGCTGAGTCGACCATCGAAGAACGACCCCTGCCCCATCGCTCCTCCACGTCCCTTAAGTAGATGGCCGTGTGGAGACTCTCCAGGTTCTTGTGGCCGAACACGACCAACGCGCTCGATGAACTCATCACGCCGCTCGCGCACTCCGGCACGCAGGTCGTCTCCAGGCGCGACGTAGAAGTCCCGACGCCCTCGGTCCGCTTGACGTCCGCGATCATCCGTCCTCCCTGCGCGGCGGTCTGCACAGCCGCAGTCCCATCGCCAATCGTCACGAAGGTGTGTCCACCGGCGCAGCCTCGCCGAACTATCTGCTCTCCTCCGCGAATGGAATAGGGAGAGCCAACTACGACGGCGACCAGCCCGCATCAATTGCATCCTGAAGCCGCTTACTGAACCCGGCATGCGCCTGCCGATACTCGTACTCCCGGTCCGCCTTATAAAAAGGCGCTGCATACCCGTCCGGCACCGAAATCTGATCCGGGTCGTCGAGATACGCTGTCAACTGCTCGTAGTGCTCCTTCGTCTGCCCTTGTCCGAAGGCGTTCCGATCGGCAACCAGCTTACGGCCCGCGCCGTCAAACCAGGTCGTCTCCTCATAGTCAACAAGCTGCGGAAAGCGCCCAGAATAGATTGCGATGAGTTCCTCGTCGGCCATTCCCAACCACACTGAAACCAACGCGTCAATCTCGACGAGTGCTGCCCGTCGCGCCCTCTCGGTGCGTAGGGGCGTCGCCGACGTCCAGACTTCCCTGAGGGGCTGCCCACCGGCGTCGCCCAATTCGGGAAGATCCGGCCAATCCGCCGCCCACGATTCACGACTCCAAGATTCGTCGAAGAGTTCGCGCCAAAGGTCGGAGTAGGCCGACGTCAGGCAATTTAACCGCAAGGTTCGCAATAGTAGCGCCTGAGCTAGGGGGTGTCCTGAGTGACCAGCGGGCATGACTCTAGCCTCTGCTTGCCGCAGATTGGCTCGGTTGGTAATACGAAGTAGGTAGTCAAGCGGAATCGAGGCCCAGAAGCCCGACGCCAGCACCGTGTCGACGGCGTCCGGAAGGACCATGGTGTGTACGGCATCGACATGCGCGGGCCCGGGGGGCACAAGCGCGGCGAATAGAGAGCGCTCCGTGTTGTAGGGAATCCGACGTCGCCAGGCATGCCGGTAGTAACGGGTAGAGGGGAGCCCGTCCCACCAGTCCTGCGCGGCTTGGAAATGGGTAGAATCGCACGCGCGGACGTAATCAGTAGCGGGGACCGAATCCACGGCCAATTCTCTAAGATTGCTCGGAGGATCGTACCTGCCGGTCAAGGGGGGTTGCTTTGCGAACGGTGTCGCAATGGCGAATTGCGGCCCACGAAGAATAACTTCGTCCCACGTCGCGGGCCGGTCGAAGGTCTTCCGCATCAGCCCTTCCTTGACGGCATTCGACTCGTCGTAGCCACGGCTTATGCGAGGGGAGAGCGCACCGAGGCGCAGCGGATAGGCTGCCAGCGCCGCGATTGCGCGATCTTCATGGACGGTCACCGGGTAGAGGAGGGGCGTCTGCTCTATTGACTCGCCAGAATCGGCACGTAGGCGCCGCCATACAGCCAACTGGCTCCGATTCACCAAAACCACCCGTGACGCATGCGGACGCAGATCCCACGTGCCACGATGTTTGATCGTAGGCGGTTCGCCGGAACCGTCATGGGTGAGCGAATCGATTAGCACGGACGGGTCAAACAACCAGCTAAGATGCGAAAAAGAGATTTCCGACTGCGTCGCGTATATGTTGACAGAGTATTGGCGACTCCAGTCAATGTCAGGGAACAGCAGACGCTGGTTCTGGAAATGCGCATGCAAACGGAGATGTCGGTAGGCAGCGAAGCGCAACGGCGCTTCTTGAGCTCCACCGAAATGGCTGTCCGGATGGATCAATCCAGCAGTGCCACGGGAAGCGCAATGGCCCCAGACTCGACACATGAACGCCCTGTAGAGATCCGGCTGGGTCCCGGCCAGAAGTGGATAAGTTGCCACGCCCGCGAGATGCACGACATGGCCCGTGTTTCCCGTTAGCTCGGCCAGCATGTAGGCGCGCGCTGTGGCCGCATCAAGCACGGCAGATCGTCGCCGTCGGCGTTCCTCAACTGGAACCTCGTTCACCAATTGGAACCAGGGATCAAATTCTGCAAGCACGCCGTCCTCATACCACCTCGGCCGAACCCACGGTGGATTGCCCACCTGAAGGTCGAACCCACCAGCCCTGAAGGCCTGAGCAAAGGCCAATTCCCAGTGAAAGAAGCCCTGCTGTTCGGCGATCTGGTGGGTGGCCAGAAGCCAAGGGAATCGGTCCGAAAGAGTCAAAGTTGAGTCGAGGCCGATAACACCGTCGAGCTTCCTCTCAAACTCACCTATCTCGCTCAGGCTCGTGAATGCCTTCCCGTAAAAGTCCTTGGCGGCCTCGTCCAGATCCCGTCGGCCGACGAGCGCTTCTGCGAACGTCAGCCAGTCGTCCAGGTCGCACAACGGCACCTGTTGGCGGAGTTGCTCCGCCACCGTCATTCGCCTGGTGCCCGTGGCCTTCGTCGGCATCTTCATCTGCTGCGGCTGCACGTTGCCGAAGATGTCCGCCGTCTCGTAGACCACCGGTTCCTCGTACGCCGGCTCGTCCTTGATATGGGAGACCTGGACGGGCGCGGCCGGGTACACCGGGTCGGAGCCGTCGAGGAGCCCGACCTTGTCGAGCGGCCAGAACCACAGCGCGCACCAGACGTCCATCAGCGTCTTGAGCCGCCAGTACGGCGTGCCCGGCGCGGTCAGGTCGGCAAGGATCTCGTCCCGGGGCACAGCCTCGGTGACCTGCGGCAGGTCCTCGGCACCCCACACGGCAATGTCGCGGCGGATCTCCCGCTCGGAGATGTCGAGCCGCTGCTGCACCAGCCCCCACAGGAACTCGACCCGTCGCGCCAGCGCCTGCAACCGCTGCACCTGCGAGTTCTTGCCCTTGGCCGATGGCGTGCGCTTCATCGCCGTACGCCAGGCTTTCAATCGGGCGGTCTCGGCCGGTGCCAGCTCGCGGGCCTCCTTCTCCCCCGCGACCGCGCCCCAGCCGTCGGCGGGGAGCAGGAAGTGGTGGATGGTGCCCTCGTCGATGGCCCCGTCCCGGAAGGGCTGCTCCTTCGGGGCGGTGGTGAGCCACGACTTGTCGGCGAGTTGCTTCGGTGCGTAGGTCTTGCGGCCGGCACCGATGAGGGAGTTGCCGCGTTGCAGGTGCAGGCCGAACCAGGGGGCCTGGAGACCGGCGTGCATGACGTTGAGCCAGAGCGACACCTCGGCCAGCTCGACGGCGGTGCGGTTGAGGTCGACGCCGTAGCTGTTGTGCAGGGCGATGTACGCCTTCACCCGCTGGAGTTCGAGGTGGTACTGCTCCGGGTCCAGGTCGACCTGCAGCTCGCGAGCGCGGCGGCGTAGGTATTCGGCGGCGACCTGGTTGATCGCCTCGTTGAGGAACGCGCCGGAGCCGAGGGCCGGCTCGCAGATCGTCCAGTCCAGCAGCTCACGGGCCGGGGTGATGGTGTCGTCCTGGTCGAGGCGGTACTTGAGGGCGAGCTGGACGGTGACCTCGGTCAGCGACTGCGGGGTGTAGTAGGAGGCGCTGGTCTGCCGGTCCCGGCCGGCGAGCCGGTAGACGAATTGTCCCGCCTCGTGGCAGACCCGGCTGCGGACACCGGTGTACGCGTTCTCCTTGTAGACGAAGACGTTGTCGTCGTACTCGTCGGTCTTGGAGGCCGGGATCATCCACGAGCCGTCCTTCGGGTCGCCGTTCTTGGCCACCTCGTAGAGCTGCTCGGTGGCGACGAAACCGGTGTACGACATCAGGCCCTCGTAGACCGCGCCGAGCTGGTTGATGCCGAGCTGGGCGTACGAGATGAAGCCGCCGCGGCGCTTCTTTCCGCCCTTGGTGAGCATCAGCCGGCGCAGCACCTCGTAGACGACCTTGTTACGCAGCCGGGCGTCGATCTTCGGAGCGTCCTCGTCGTCGGGGTCACTGCCAGGCACGGGGATCAGCCGGCCGATGAGCTTGGTCTTCTCCGGCAGGAACAGGTCCGACTTCATCGGCTCGAAGCGCAGCCCCTCGCCCTCGCTGGCGTTCTCGGCGATCTCCGCGCCGCCGCGCGGCCGGTGCCCGTCGTTGACCATGCGGAACAGCAGGTCGAGCGATTCGTACAGGTGGGTGCCGTCCTCGGCGGAGGGGGCGAGGCGGCGGGAGACGAGGTCACCGAGGCGGGCGAGGCTGTAGCCCTCGACGTACTGGGGGTCGTTGACCGGCAGCACGCCCAACTCGGGGCGGGCCTCGGCGTAGAGCAGGAACAGGATGCGGTACAGGTAGCGCAGCGACTCCCGGCCCAGCTCTTTGGCCAACTCGTCCAGGGCCATCACCTGCTGCGGCTGGTAGCCGGCCCGCCGGATCTGGTCGAGGACCTCGTTGGCGATGAGTTCGACGGAGACCTTCAGACCCTCACGGAGTTCGCTGGAGACACCGACGGCGTGCTGTCGGGAGCCGGCGACCAGGTCGGCGAGGGGTTCGGTGCCGCCCTCGGCGGGTGGGCGCAGCGAGTCCGCGCCGAAGAGCGCGGCGACGACGTCGAGTTCCTTGTCGTCGTTGCGGGCGTACGCCGTGTCGAGGCTGACGGCCAGGTAACGGCCCTCACCCCAGACCGTGCGGTCGGCGAGAGTCACCACGCCACCGCTGAGGATCAGCACGTAGCGGGGCTTCGGGCTGTCGGCGGCGAAGAGCAGGGAGGCGAGCTTGGCGCCCGTCTCGACGGTCTCGGTGCTGGACAGGGTGAGCGGGTCGAGCAGGCGGCCGGCGTCGTCCGGGTCCTGGGCGGCCTCGGTGTCGACCGCCCAGCCGCAGTCCAACGCCACGATGCCGTGCCCGGTGCTCAGTTCGGCGTGCGCGACGTGGACCTCGTACTCCTGGGCGTTGCGCTCGACGGTGATGGTCTGCGGCTGCGGGTCGAAGCCGAGCGCCCGCAGCACGTCCTGGTGCTGCTTGCGCAGCCGCTCCGGGTCGAAGAAGTCGACGTCGGTCAGCTCGGCTTTGGCGTCGAAGTAGGTCCGGCGCATGCCGCGTAGCCCGGCCCGCGGCGTGACCCGGCCGGACTTCTCGTCCTCGGCCCACTGCTTGATCAGGCCACCCTTGAGGGTGGTGGGCAGGATCTCGGCGAGGTAGTGCGCGGAGAGGTATTCGCCACGGTTGGTCAGCGACTCGAAGCTCATGCGGCGTTCTCCTGCGACGGTACGAGGACGGCGAGCACCCGCAGCAGCGGGTCGCCGGTGGTTTCCAGGCGGTCGAGCAGGTCGTGCTGCTCCTGGACGGTGGTGTCGACGCGTTGGCGTCGCTTCTCCCGGTGCGCACCGGGCAGCTCATCGAAGAGGCTCGCCTGTTGGAACGCGCTCAGCTGCTCGCGGTATTTGCGCAACGGCTCGGCGTTCGTCTCGGCCCACTCGTCGCGCTTGCCCTCCAGGTGCTGCCGGGCCACCTGCACGGCCTTCGGCAGCAGCCCCTTGAGCGGGCCGATGGCGATGGCCTCGGCGCGGTTCACCATCGTGGGGCCGACGTTCGCCTCGCGCAGCACCTCGTCCATCGGGCGGATCGTCGGCGACGCGGGCAGGTCGGAGACGGCCATCCACTGGACCACTGTGGGCTGACCGAGGCGGTTGGCGTAGACGCCCTGGATCAGGAACGTGGGCGCGGCCACGTTGGCGGTGAGCACCAGGGCCTGCTGGCGGCCCAGCCGGATCAGCACCTTGTCGACCAGCCAGTCGACCATCGGGTGAACGTCGCTGAGGAAGGCGATGTCCGGCCACATCGGGGTCTTGCTCTGTCGGGCCTGGTCGAGTTTGCGCTGCGCGAGCGGACGGTCGAAGGTGACCTTGAGCCGCAGGTCCTCGCCCTCCCGGTGGGCGCGCAGGTAGGAGCGGGGCAGGTCGGTGAGGCGGTGCACCAGGTCGTCAGGTGCGAGGAAGGTCAACAGCTCGTCCTCGCGGCGCAGGTCGATGTGGTCCTCGGGGCGGTCCTCGTAGATCTCGTAGAGGGCCGTGTCGACGAAGTCCTGGGTGGAGTCGAAGAGCTTGGGGACTCGAGCCTGGGGCACGTCCGCCGCCACGGGTGCGGTGCCGACGTCGCCGAAGAGGTCGGCCATCACGTCGACCTCGGCGTGCGCAGCCTGGTAGGACTCGTCCACCGACTTGCCGGCGAGCAGGTCACGGACCAGCCGATCCTCCTCAGCTTTCGCGTCGAACTGGCCCGTAACGGCCTCGACGCTACCGAGGCTGCGGTGGGCGGTCTCCTCGCGGTTGAGCAGCTTCTCGGAGACTGTCCGGTCGTCCTTGGCGTCCTCGCGGTCGGAGGTGAGGATGAGCGCGCGGAACTGCGGCTGGTGTTTCTGCCCGTAGCGGTCGATGCGGCCGTTGCGCTGCTCGATGCGGATCAGGCTCCACGGGATGTCGTAGTGGATCAGGTGGTGGCACTGCTGGTGCAGGTTGACGCCCTCGGAGGCGACGTCGCCGGTGAAGAGCAACCGGACGTCGCTGCCGGCCAGCTCGAACTCCTGCAGGATCGTCTGCTCGTCCTTGTCGGCCACACCGCCGTGCAGCACCCTGACCGCGGTCGGCTTGAGACCGAGCATGCCCGGGACGACCTCGGCGAGCCACTTGATGGTCGGCACCCGCTCGGAGAAGACCACCGCCCGGGTCGCGCTGTTCCTGCCGACGCCGATGTCTCGCAGCTCGTCGACAAGCCTCTGGAGCTTGCTGGAGTCCTGGTCGGTCATCGCGGAGGTCAGCTCCGCGAGCCGGTCCAGCGCTGCCCGCTCGGTGCCGGTGGCCTTCTTACGCCGGTTGGTCACCGTCTCGTGCAGCGCCCGGTGCGAGGACAGAAACGACTTCAACAAGGTGTACGGGAAGAGTCGGTGCTGCCCGGTGACTGGCTCGTCGGTCCACTTGCCGGCCAGCCACACGTCGGTCAGCTCGTCGAAGATCTGCTCCTCGATCGGTGTCGCCGCGCAGTGTAGCGCCTGCGACGGGCCGCGGTCGGCCCAGCGGTCGCCGATCTGGTCGCGTACCTCCGGGCTGATCTTCGTGCGGCGCAGGTAGAGGTGCGCGATGTCGCTGGCCTGGTAGTCCTTCTCGTTGGCGATGGCCGCCGGATCGAGCAGCGAGATCAGCTGCGCGAACGACTCCTTGTCGCCGTTGTGCGGGGTGGCGCTGGCCAGCAGCAGCGCGTCGGTCTTCGCGGCCAGGCGCCGGGCCAGCTCGTTGCGCTGGGTGCCCTTGTTGATGAGGTTGTGCGACTCGTCGATGACGACGGCGTCCCAGGTCGTGGCGTCCAGGTGGTGGCCGAATTGGCCGGCGTCCTTGAGAGTGTCGACCGAGATGATGGCCCGCTTGAAGTAGGTGAACGGGTTGCGACCTGCGGGGATCTCCTGCTGGATGCGCTGGATGCCCGTCGAGTCGAGCCGCACGAGTGGGATCGCGAAACGGGTCCACAGCTCACGCTGGAACTGTTCGAGGACCTGCTGAGGCGAGACCACCAGGATGCGGTCCCCTCGACCCCGGCGGATCAGCTCGGCGAGGATGAGCCCGATCTCCAGCGTCTTGCCCAGGCCGACGACGTCGGCGAGCAGGATCCGCGGCCGCAGGCCGGACAGCGCCAGCTCGACCGGTCGCTGCTGGTAGGTCAACGGGTCGAGCAGGAACCGGTCGGCGAGGGCCAGCCCGCGCTCGGTGCGCGGCAGCGGCGTACGCCGCAGCACGGCCTCCAGGAACAGGCGGCTCTGCCGGAACCGCGACGAGGTGTCCTGGATGAGGTCCGTCTCCTCGGGCACCAGCGGCGTGATGTGCTCAAGCTCGGTGAAGAAGGTCGCCTCGACGTCCTGGACGAACTCGGAGACGCCGACCGCCTTCACCATCGTGCCGTCGGCCGTGCCGGTCTTGACGCTGCGGATCAGCCACTCCTCGTCGCGGACGACGATGCGGGAGCCCGGGGCGAAGGTCGCGGCCTCGGTGGTGGTCATCGGTGGTGCCTTCCTACAGGGTCGAGCGGCGGGCGTACTGGCGGCGCACCTTGTCAACAAGCCACGTCACGTCGGTGGACGCCCTGGTGGCCGGCTGAGGATCGTGCTGGTCGGGCTCGACCGTCGGATCCGGAGGGGTCGCATCCTCGATGACCGGCGTGCCCTCCGGGTCCTCTCGCGGATCATCCAGGTCCGGCGGGACCAGCAACTCCGTGCCACCGTCGTAGGTGAGGTCGGCGACTTCCTGACGGAGGGCATGGACGCTCTTGCCGCTGGCGGCGGTGGCGACCGCGAGCAGCCGGGCACGTACGTCGGTGAGGCCGGGCCGGGCGGTGGGGTCGTAGGCGAGCATCGCGCCGAGCAACTGCACCAGCTCGGTCGGCACGCCGGAAAGGTCGGGAAGGTCGCTCGGCTCGCTGATGCGCAGCAGCAGATTCCACGAGTTGGTCGGCGGGTAGAGCCCACGCCCTGTCAGCGCGAAGACCAGCGTCGCCGCAAGCGCATAAACATCGACCGCTGGAGTGAGGTGCCGCTCACCCTTGACCTGTTCGGGTGACATGTAGGCGGGAGTGCCGACCAACGCGCCGGGCTCGGTCAGGTAGTCGTTGCGGTCGATCAGCACCGCCAACCCGAAGTCGATCAGCTTGGGACCGTCGGGGCCGAGAATGATGTTCTGCGGCTTGAGGTCACGGTGCAGCAACTTCACCTCGTGCACCTTGGCGAGGCCCTCGGCGAGCATCGCGCCGGCCATCGCGGCCAACGGCAGGGATAGCGGCCCGCGGGCGTCGACATGCTGGCGTAGCGTGGCCCCGGGAACGTACTCCACCGCCAGCCAGGCCGGGTTCGCGTACGCGTCGGCGCCCTCCAGGCGGGCCACCCGGGACCCGAAGACCAGCTTCAGGCTGTCGACCTCGGCGGCGAACCGCTCCCGCACCGTCGGCGCCTCGATCAGGTGCTGCTTGATCACCTTGACGGCGACCCGCTCGGCGGTCGGCGACACCGCGAAGAACACGTCGCCCATGCCACCCGAGCCGAGCGGCCGGACCAACTCGTAGCCGCCGATTCTGCCCAGCGTCACTCGTCCCCCTCACGATGACACCCGCCCAAACTGCTCGTCTGCCCTGTCGGCTGGGCACCTCGGCGGACGCATGACCGTACAACGTTGAACTTTCTACGAGGAAGCGTCCGAACGGCGGTTCTTCTTAGGCGCTGAATTCGTACTTCATGCGGGCTCGATGAACGAGTCCGCATCTAACCATCTTCGTCCCTGATGACGGGGTCGAGCAGTTGAGATGCGCCCCGCCCGCCAGCCGCACGCGTATATTTGTTGACGCCCGGCGCCGCTGTCCGATTTCTGACTGGCAGCGTGTCTCAATGCGGCTGCTTGTCAGCTGTTCCAGAAGAGCACATCGCGTGCCTGCCGCGAACAAGCCGTCAACTCCGGCACGCCCCGCGAAGGTACGACGTAGTCCCGCTCTCGGATGAGCGCGAGAAATGCCTCAGGCACTGCGACGCGGTGCCGCCGCACGTAGTAGGCGAGGTCCTTCCGCCAAAGCCAGTCGCCGTCGGTCATGACGGTCGAACCGTTCATCACCTGCCGGGTTGAGTCGAAGGCGTCGTCGGCGATGTCCATCACGTCGATGAGGACATGCCCCGAGTTCAGATAGGCGACCACCTGGGCCACGTCGGGCATTTCCTCAGCGGCGACGCTGTCGAAGATGCTCTCCTGCGGCTCGGCGGAGCGGGCCGGCCCGAATTCGCGGAACATTCCCGCCGCCTTCAACTGACCGCTGTCCATCAACGCCCACCGTTCGGATAGAAGGTCTTCCACTCGCCGTCACCCCGGATCATCGGGGTCTGCCCCACCGGACCATACCGGTCGACACCGACAGCGTCGGTCGGCGCCACCACGGGCACCCCGAGGGCGTCGGCAACCTGTTGCGCCGCCGGTGGCACACCGGCCTCGGGGGCAACTGTGCCGGTGTGACAGGACACCAGCCGCACCGGGCCGCCGTCGTAGTTCGGGTTGGCACGGATGGCGTCGGCGATCTGCTGCGGGTGGGTGAAGTTCGCGGGATGGTCGGCACCGTCAGCCGTCACGAGGCCAGGCCGGAACAGGCCGGTGCGTTCGCCGTGCACGACCACGTCGTGATGCCCGGGGATCGGTGCCACGGCGTCGAAGTTACGCATCGTGGCGCTGTCGTAGCCGATGGCCGTGCTGTTCGGCCGGTGGTAGACCGGGTCCCCGGCCGGGAGGTTCGCATCCGGCGATGGCGGCGTCTGCGGATGCGCGAAGGGATCCTCCCAGTCTGACCGACGCCCCATCGCGTCGAGATCTGAGTCTCCCCAATCCCCCGTGCGTCCACTGGGTGGTGCACCATGCGCCGGGTTGACCGGGTCTGCGCGGGCAGCCCGGCGCAGCAGGCCATTGAGCTCGTCGATCAGGTCACCCAGACGCCTGAGCAGCGGGGTCAGCCGACGCAGGCTGCCGATCAGCGCGCTGATCAGTTTGCCGATCCGTGCCGCCCACTTGGCCACCAGGCTGCTCACCTGGGAGATTACCAACGGAGTCGCAATGCCCAGCGTCGCGCCGGCCTCGGCCAGCCAGAGCGGCAGCCTGACCGCCAGCACCGAGACGAAGTCCGCGATCAGGTCACGAATTAACTCGCGGACCACCGCCACCAGCAGCCCGGCACCGCCCACCAGCGATGCGATTCCGCCGGCAGCCCGGGCAATGCCCTCCATCGCCCGCACCTGACCCGACATGTGTGCGCGGTAGGCCCGCGCCGAGGCTCCATCCCACTCGGCGAGCTGCGTGGAGACCGCCGCTTGCAGGTCAGCCACCGAGTCGGTGCTCTGCTTGGCGACATTCCGCCACGTGGACGCGTACGCGTTGATCTGGTCCGGGTCGCCGGCCAGCCAGTCCAGCGCGTCCGACAGCGGCTTCACGTGTTCGAGCAACCATCCGACGCCCCAACTGACAAGCGACCCGAGCGGGTCGAGCACGGTGGCCAGAGCGTCCATCGACGTGGCGACACCACCGATGGTCGAGTCGATCCAGCTACCCGACTCGATGCCCAACACCGTGTCGGCGACGTCCTCGACCAACCCGAGTCCGGTGTACCACCGGGTTGAGTCCTGGCGCACCGCCACCAAAGGGTTGCCCGCCATGTCTGTCACAGCGGCAGAGCCAACCGGCCACCGCTGCGGTCGAGGACCTGTGCGCTCGCCGCGTCGGTCGCCTCAGTCGTGGCAGCAGCCGCTCGCAGGTTGGTTGCCGTCTCACGCAGTGCCGAAGCGGACTCTCCGAGCGCGGTCACCGCCCTGTCCGCCACGGGGTCGATGAGACGAGGCAGGAACCCGCAGATCTGCCCGTACGCCTCCGCGCCCATCTGCACGTACGCCGCCGCACTGCGAGCGGTCTCCATCTGGTCGGCGGCGTCGTCGACCGTCGCGGCATGCCGCATGACCGCCGCCACCGACATGAGCATTTCCGCGTCACCAGCCACTGCTGGTGCCCCGTTCCCACCGGTCGGTCTGCTCGTCGGCAGGCTTGGGGAAGCGCCTGGCAAAGGTGTCGGCGACCGCCCGCCCGGTCTCCGAGTCGATGCCCACGGTGGCTTGCACCGCGATGTTCACCTGATCGGTCAACCCGGCCTGCGCACGGGCGACCGTGGCCATGATGGTGCTGGCAAGTTCGGAGCCGCGCATCCGCTGAACGCGGTCGTCCATCCGTAGGTCCGTCAGCGCCCCGGAGGCGGCGACCGTCACGCGGATTGCACCGTCCGCACCTGTTGCCGACGCAGCCAGTGCCGCAACCCGCTCCGACAGGTCGGCGGCAGCTTGAGCGCGTGTCGACAGCTGGGCTGTCCAGGAATGCAACATCTCCTGGGCCTCGTCCGGATCCTGACCAAGCACTCCGCGACCTCCCGCTACGCACCTCGGCACCCCGCTCCCGCCCACCACTGTGCCCCACGATCGCGCTGGGTGATGTCCCCAGCCGTCAGACAGAAATTGAGCAGAGTCGAACGATGACCCAGACCACGGGAGTCGCCCTTGACGCTCTGAGTACTGGCGGGCCGTGGCCCTATCGGATGTCGGCGTCTGGCCGAAGGACCCCCCGCGCCAATCCGTCAGCGGTCAGTTGCGCCAGTTCCGCCCCGAGCGAGGCGGCCTGCCGGATCGCTGACTCGAAGGCGACCAGGCGCCGAAACGCGTCTCCATGAACCCGCTGCTCGTCGGGCGGCAGCCGCCGCACCTGCGCCCGCCGGATATCGAACCGCATCGTCCCCGACAGGCTCGACGACTGTTTCTCGTTCGCCGACGTCCTTAGCTGACCCGCCAGGAACCACGGGTCCAACGCCGCCGGGCTGGGCCGCAGCAGGTACAGGTTGGGCCCCAACAGCATCCCCTCGGTGGTAACCACCCGTGCGGTGAGCTGCCGGGCGATCATCGGCACCACCACGTCCCCCACCGCGAGGGGAATCTCCTGCCCGAGCCGGTCGTCGACCCGCCCGGACGCCTCCATCCCGGCGAGCACGTCCTGCACGGTGAGCACGAGCAACCCGTCGGGTGCTGGTGTGGACGTGCCGGCGCGGACCGGCCCGATCAGTTGGAGGGCCCCGATCTTCGCCAACTCGCCCACAGTGAGAAACGAGCCGTTCGGTCCGTCGGGCGCGGGGAGGACCTGCGGCAGTAGCGCCGGTAGCTCGCCGACGATCGCGGCCAGTCGTTCTCTGGTGCGTACCAGATGCTCCCCCGATGCCTCACCCACGACGGCCGGTTGTCGACGTGCGGGGGTGAGGTCGACTTCCTCGTCGAGCAGTTCGATGACCGGAGCCGCACGGGCGAACCCGACCTCCTCGACGTCGCCATCCGGAGCGGAGGCGAAGGCCCGCCACACGGCCAGCACGCGCGGCGCGGTGTCGGCCAGGTCGCCACCTGCGGCGTCGATCAGCAACGCCCGCGCCGGTGGCGGCGCGTCCGTCGCGGCGCGTCGCAGCACCCACAGATGCAGGGGTACGCCGTGCGGTGCCGCCGCGCCCGGCGGAAGCGCGATGACAGCGCGCAGATGACCTCGGCGTAGCAGTTCGCCGCGGATCCGTTTGCCGGCGCGGCGGCTGGCGACGGTCGGTGGCATCAGCAGAACGGCGTGCCCGCCGACTCGCAGGTGGGCCAGGGCGTGCTGGGCCCAGGCCAGCTCGGGTTCGGTACGGGGGGTGGTGCCGACGATCCACCGGGGGTCGTGGCCGAGTTCCTCGTCGCCCCAATTTGTCGCGCCGAACGGTGGGTGGCAGACGACGGCGTCGACGGCGCGGCCGGCGAAGGCGTCGGCGCGCAGCGAGTCACCGGTACTGACCTCCCCGGGTACGTCGTGCAGGGCCAGCCACAGGCCGGCGAGCCGGGCCAGCTCGTCGTCGAGTTCCTGCCCGTACATCGAGGTGCTGCCGGCACGGGCGGCGGCGCGCAGGATGGCGCCGGAGCCGGCAGCCGGGTCGAGCACTGAGCCGCCGCCGACGTTGGCGAGCCCGATCATCAGGTCGGCGAGGTCGTCAGGGGTGGCGAAGAGGCGGCCGGGCCCCGGTGCGGAGAACCGCTGCCACAGCTCGTCGAACGCGCCCTGCGGGCCCAACTCGTCGGCGAGGGCGTGAACGTCGGGCAGCAGCGGCGTGAGTTGGGCGTCGGTGCTGGCGTTGCGGGAGCCGCGTTGACGGGCCAGTAGCAGGGTGCCGACGGCGGCGAGGCCGGCGGTCGGGGAGTCGCTGGCCGCGGCGACGTGTCGCCAGAGCCGGTCGGCGGTGGCGAGCTCGGGGAGCTTGCCCTGGGTGCGTAACCACTGCTCGACCTGGATCAGGTCGAACTCGGGGCTCGCCGTCGTTCCGCCCACGGGGGCGGGGAAGTCGGGATGCCGTTTACGCCAGTTGCTGACCGCAGCGCGACCGAGACCGGCGAGCCGGGCGATCTCCGCTGCCGTGATGGTCGGATTCTCCACGCCGCAAGTCTCCCACGCCTGTCAAGCATGAGTTTGTCTGTTGACAGCGTTGTCGGACGGTTGCTCTTATTGACCGCGCAACGGTCACTTCAGGAGGACAACGATGCGCAAGACCACGACTCTCGCTCTGCTCGCCACCGGCCTGATCACCCTGGGCTGCGGCTCGGGAGCCGCCGACAAGGCGAGCAACTCCGGCAGCGACAACAAGGCGGGCAGCTCCGGCAGCGACGAAGGCGACGCCAAGGCCGAGGAGAAGCCGGCGAAGACCGCCAAGATCGGGCAGCCGGCCCGGGACGGGAAGTTCGAGTTCACCGTCACGTCGTCCAAGTGCGGCGTCGCCAAGATCGGCAGCGACATGCTCGGCCAGCAGGCGCAGGGCCAGTTCTGCCTGGTCACGCTCAATGTGAAGAACATCGGCAAGGAAGCGCAGATGTTCGACGGCAGCAGCCAGAAGGCGTACGCGGCCGACGGCACGGAGTACTCCGCCGACACCGGCGCGGCGATCTACGCGAACAAGAACGCCGAGACGTTCCTCAACGACATCAACCCCGGCAACCAGGTGACCGGCGTCGTCGTCTTCGACATCCCGAAGAACGTCAAGCTCACCAAGCTCGAGCTGCACGACTCGATGTTCTCCGGCGGCGTCGACGTCACCCTGTGAGCTGATCACCCGCGCCGAGGGCGGGACCCGCGAAGCCCGTCCTCGGCGCACCCCTCCCTTGCACCACCGCCACCCCGACTCTCAACGCGAGGAGATCGACGTGCGCCGTGCGAGCCAGCCGACCACGACCAGGGCCACCACGACCAGACCGACCAACCGCCGTGTCGTCCGCAAGGACGTCACCCATCCGCCGTACGAAGCGCCCGCCCTCTTCGACCTCGACCTGCCCGAGCGCCCGGAGGGCACCTATCTGACGTCGGTCTACCAGCTCGAACGGGTGACGCCGACCATCGAGGGCCTGCATGAGGCGGTGAACCACCGCTACGTGCGACAGCACGACTTCCTGGTCGAGGAGCGCCTGGTCGCCGGCGCGCCGGCGCTGCTGGTGCACGGGACGGTGCCGCGCCAGCGGGCCGACTGGTGCGATGTGCTCGCCTCGCTGACCAGGGAGGAGACCGACCTGGGGTTCAGCAGTGGCGGTGCCGCGTTGCTCGTCGCGGTCGACGATAACGTCTACGCGCTCACCTACGGCACCGTCGGCCGCCACATGGTCGATCTGGACCTCGCCAATCCAGGCTTCGGGATCGGCTTCGCGGTGCGGTCGCTCGCCCCCGACGAGATCAAGCAGGTACGCCGGCGGGTGTTCGGCACCACCGGCCGGGTCGATCGCAACATGGTCCCGGGCGGTCAGCACATCCGGATGTACGGCATCGACAAGTGGGGCGAGATCGTCGGCCAGGTCTGTGGGCGGACGTTCAACCCGAACCTCACCGTCTGCCGGTCCACGGGTAAGGCCACCCCGGTCGAGGGCAGCGACACGCTGCGCATCCACCTCGGTGTCGAGCCCGCGAGCTTGCTCGCCGACCTGCGGGAGATCGACCGGGTCTACCGGCAGGAAGCTCCCTTCGCCGACCTGGAGTTCATCACCCAGATCCGTCCGGTGCCGATCACCGACCCACGGCTGCCGACGGTGGAGGAGCAGTTGGACTACCTGCTCAGGCTGCCCGATCCGGCCGAGGTCGGGCTGGCCGTGCCGGGCCGCGTCTTCAGCGAGATCGAGCGGGTCCGGTCATTCAAGCTTCGGGTGCCGAAATCCGGCCTCGCCCCGGCGCGCCTGCCGGAGCTCACGGTGGCGGACGTCCTGGCCCAGACCGAGGGCGTCCCGGACGGCGAGCGGTGGCAGTCGCTGTGCACTGGACGCGTCATCCTCTACGCCGACAAGGACGGCCGGGAGGAGATCGGCTCCACGGCAGTCTCGCGATGGATCACCGCGCAGCTCGCGCACGGTGAGAGTCAGCTCCTGCTGCACGAGGGCGGCTGGTACGAAATCGGTGACCGGCACCGCGATTTCCTCCGCGACGAGGTCGAGCAGATCCTGGCCCGCCCGGCCAGCTTCGCACTGCCGGCCTGGACCGCCGACCTGCCGGACGAGGAGAGGTACAACATCCGCGCCGCGGAGGTCTGCGGTCTGACCCTGCTGGACCGAAAACTACTGCGCACGGACCAGCACCACCGTGGCATTGAGGCCTGCGACCTGCTCGGGCCCGGCGACGAACTGATCCACGTCAAGCGCGCCAAGGGCAGCTCGGCGCTGAGCCACCTATTCGCACAGGGCGAGGTGTCGGTCGACGCGCTGCGGTACGAGGCCGACGCCCGCTCTGCGCTCGTCGAGATGGTCGAGCGGCAGCCATCGGCGCGCGTCGTCGACCTGGACTTCCGGCCCCGCAAGGTCATCTACGCGATCGCCCTCGGTTCCGGCAAGCCACTCACCGTGGACTCGCTCTTCACCTTCTCCCAGGTGGCGCTCTACCGGGCGATGAAGTCCCTGCGCAACGAGGGCGTCGAGGTCGAGGTCATCGGCATCCCGTCGGCCTGATTCGTTTACGACATCAGCTCCACAGCCTCCCGAACCACCGAGCGTCCGCTGACGACCCATCGCTCTCGCCGCACATCCCGCGCGGATTGCCACTCCGGCCACCCGCAGAGACCAGGCGTCTGGAGATTGACCATGCCTGTTCCACGCCAGACTTCCGCCATCGCTGCCGATCGGCAGCACGCACCGCTCTTTCACACCGACGACGGTCCGGCCAGGCGGATCTGGTTGAAGTCGGTGACGGCCGCCGGGTTCCGCAGCCTCGACCCGGGATGGACCTTCCAGATTGGCCCCGGACCGGGTTTCACACATGACGTCGGGCGGAGGCACGTCGCCTGCCGCCCGAAAAAAGCACCCTTCCTCTCACCGTGACGCTCCGAACTCGCCCGCGAGTGGCGCTCGGTCTCTTCAGCCACGTGCGTCTGGACGCTACGCGCGATGCGATACCGCTCCGGCTGAGCCGGGGTGACCACGTTGCCACCTAGGGCCTGTGTCGAAGTCCGTGCCAGGGCTTGAGCTGTTGGGTGAGGATCTTCGCGTGTCGGTGTTCGAGATGTAGCGAGGTCTCCGGTATCT